>NZ_JAOTPL010000002.1:0-342981 GCF_025631005.1 Haoranjiania flava | reverse complement strand
GTTTTATTTATATAGATTTTGTCCTTTTTTGAGTAATTCAGTTCTATACATTTCAGCAAATTCCTTTAAGTCAGATTTTATCTTGATCTCTGTTGCATCATCATCAATTTTCAGCTCATCAATCACGCTAAATTCAAACTGATCACTTCCCAGGTTATTCCAATCACTTTGTAATTCTTTGTTGCTATGTAGCCCGGAATTTAGCTGAAACTTGTCAGAGTTATATGCTCTTTCCAAGTCACAACTTGTTTCTAAATATAGCTTACCATTCTTCAAATTTTTTATCTGAAAAATACCCGCCCTGAATTTCATTTGCTTGTAGATATTCTTACTGTCTTTTTTTGTATGCATATCTATTACTAATGCTGGTTGAACTGAAGAAATAAATTAACCTGTTGGTGTTATAATTTATCAATCTGATGGTATTATAATTTCCAATAAACCTAATACCATTCAATGTGGTTAAAAATAATTTATCGAAAGAATTCAAGCTATTCTTTATTGAATTATAGATGCGGTTTACTATTTCTTTACAATATTGGGTAACATCCGATTAAGCAGTAGGTTTATTTGCGATTACACATACCTCTCAAACGCGGAAAATAAAATTTACCGTTTTCAAATTATCCTCTCCGGATTGACAATTAACTCTCTTTCTGCATTTTCCCACTTTCCACTTTCAATTGTCAATTATCAATTGTCCATTAAAATCTAAGGCTCCTTCGCTTCGAAAGTCTCCAGAAATTTCGTGGTAAAGTTACCTTTCTGGAAGTCTTCATTGCGCATGATCTGTTGTGCAAAAGGTATGGTGGTCTTTACGCCTTCTATCACAAATTCTCTTAAAGCGCGGCGCATTTTTTTGATGGCGTCTTCCCTTGTGCGGGCCACCACAATCAGCTTACCGATCATAGAGTCGTAATAAGGGGGTATCACATAGCCGGCATAAGCATGGCTGTCTACGCGCACTCCCTGGCCGCCGGGCGTGTTAAATACTTTTATCTTGCCCGGAGATGGACGGAAATCGTGGAAAGGATCTTCTGCATTGATCCTTACTTCAATAGCATGCAGTTCGGGAATATAGTTATTGCCTGAAATTTTTTCACCCATCGCGATGAGTATCTGTTCCTTGATCAGGTCAAACTTGATCACTTCTTCGGTTACGCAATGCTCTACCTGTACACGGGTGTTCATTTCCATAAAGTAGAAATTGCGGTCTTTATCTACCAGGAATTCTATGGTGCCCAATCCTTCGTAATTGATGGCTGCTGCGGCTTTCACGGCAGCATCGCCCATTTTCTGCCGAAGCTCGGGCGTCATGAATGGTGATGGAGATTCTTCCACCAGCTTCTGATGGCGCCTTTGAATGGAGCAGTCTCTCTCGCTCAGGTGGCACACATTACCATGCTGGTCGCCTGCAACCTGTATTTCTATGTGGCGAGGTTCCTGCACAAATTTTTCCATGTAAATGCCGTCATTCTTAAACGATGCGGCAGCTTCCTGTTTGGCAGCGGTATAGTTTCGTTCCATTTCCTCTTCTTTCCAAACCACGCGCATGCCTTTGCCGCCGCCGCCTGCAGTAGCTTTAAGTATTACTGGGTAACCGATTTTTTTGGCAGAATCTATGGCGTGATCTACACTGCCCAGCAATCCTTCCACACCCGGCACCACCGGCACGCCCGCACGGATCATGGTTGCCTTTGCCGTATTCTTATCACCCATCTGGGAGATCATCTCCGGCGTGGGGCCAATGAATTTTATATTGTGGTGCTGACAGATCTGTGCAAAACGTGCATTCTCTGCCAGGAAACCATACCCCGGGTGAATTGCATCTGCATTGGTAATTTCTGCTGCTGCAATAATGTGGGGAATGTTGAGGTAAGAATCTGAGCTATGCGGCTTACCGATACAAACGGCTTCATCTGCGAAACGCACATGCAGGCTGTCTTTATCTGCCGTAGAGTAAACGGCTACCGTTTTTATGCCCATCTCGCGACAGGTCCTGATAATGCGCAGCGCAATTTCGCCACGATTGGCAATCAATATTTTATTGAACATAATTTAATTGAAATAAGTAACCAAATAAATGAGCGATTACGGTTCTACTAAGAATAAAGGCTGGTCATACTCTACGGGGCTTGCATCATCTACAAGCACTTTCACGATCTTGCCGGAGATCTCACTTTCAATTTCATTGAAAAGTTTCATTGCCTCTATCACACATACCGGCTGGCCTACCTCTACTTCGGAGCCAACTTCAACGAGCGCTGGTTTGTCAGGAGAGGCTCTCCTGTAAAAAGTACCGATCATCGGGCTTTTGATGATGAGGTGGTTAGCGTTTGCCATGCTATCTTCCTGAGCTGCGGGCTTGGCGGCTTCCGGCTGGGCCGAGGCTGGGAGCTGCGGCTGTGCAGTTTGCGGCAACGACGGCTGCTGGGGCATAAAATATGCGGGGTTGGCAAACGTCTGGATATTTTCTTTCTTTTGTTTAATAGTAATTTTAAAGTCGCCCTGCTGGATTGACAATTCACCGATATTGCTTTTGTTTACCGACTTAATAAGATCCTGGATTTGTTTGTAGTCCATGGTTGTGAATTATTTTATGAATAATGTTTAATGATCCTATACAGCATCCTGCCCGTTTCCTGAAATGTGTTTTGGCTGCAGTTTCCAGGCCGGATGAAGCAAGCCTTAGCCTTCTTTTACTCTTTCCACGTATTCCCCCGTTTTGGTGTTTACGCGGATAAGTTCTCCTTCGTTTACAAATAAGGGAACCTGAACGGCAGCGCCGGTTTCGAGTGTGGCCGGCTTAAGCGCTCTTGTAGCGGTATCGCCTCTGAGGCCGGGCTCGCAATAGGTAACCTGCAATACAATTTTTTCGGGAAGTTCTGCACCAATGGCCTGTTCTGTTTCTGTGTTGATGAAAACAAAAACTTCACAACCGTCTTTCAGGAATTGCGGTGCGTCTATCATTTCTTCAGACAAGGTGATCTGCTCAAATGTTTCGTTATTCATTACGTTGTAGCCCGCCTCGTCTTTGTATAAATACTGGTAAGTGTGTTTTTCAACGCGCACGGGATAGATATTTTCGCCACTGTTCCAGGTTTTTTCAATGGAACGGTTGGTGTCCACACCTTTTAATTTTGCCCATACTTTTGCGGCTGCTCTTGCTGTTTTGTTTTCTCCGAATTCTACTACAGAATATAAGTTGTTGTCAAGTTTAAGAATCATTCCACGACTGATGTCGGAAGTGGTTGCCATAATGTTATATTTATTTCGGCAAAAATACTATTTCAAACCAAAAAATAACGTTTTTATCCAGAAATCATTCAATTATGAAGGTAAAGCTATAATTAGCTGCTGATTTGTCTCAGGTTCATTAATATTGGCTACATCCGTTATTTCAGGAATAAAATGCCGAATTACGGTAAAATATGTAATTTTGGCCTTTAATAATTCTTCGAATATACTCCTAACAGATAATGAACAGCAATCACTATGTCCTGATATTGGCTGGCGGTGCGGGCACCAGGTTATGGCCTAAAAGTAAATGCGGATTGCCCAAGCAATTTCTTGATATTTTAAACGTGGGCAAAACGTTGATACAAATCACTTACGAACGGTACATATCATTTATTCCCAAAGAGAATATTTATATAATCACTCACAAGGATTTTGAACAGATCGTACAGGAGCAGGTTCCCGGCCTCGCACCAGAAAATATACTGATTGAGCCCAGCGGCAAGAATACGGCTTCCTCCGTATTGTATGGCGCCATGAAACTCTACGGCAGAAACCCGAGCGCCAACCTGATCATCAGCCCGGCAGACCAACTGATACTGGAACAAAAAACTTTTGAAGAAGAGATAACACGCGGGCTCGACTTTACAGACCAGATCAAAGCATTGGTAACCGTAGGGGTAAAGCCCACCTACCCCAACACAAATTACGGCTACATTCAGCATGCACATGTAGATGCTGTGCCGGGTATTTATAAAGTAAAAACCTTTACCGAAAAACCAAACCTGGAGATTGCCCAGGCATTCCTCGACAGCGGCGACTTTCTCTGGAACTCGGGTATCTTTATCTGGAGAGCTAAAAATATTTTAGACAATTTTGAAAAGCACCTGCCGGAAGTTTACGAGGTCTTTGATGCAGAAAAAGACAAACTGAATACTCCGGAAGAACGCAATGCCATCAACCGCATTTACCCTTTCTGCATAGTGATGTCTATCGACAATTTTATCCTGGAAAAATTGCAGAATGTGTATGTGATACCTTCCACATTCGGATGGACAGACATCGGCACCTGGAGCAGTGTATACGAAACCCTTGAAAAAGACTACCTGGGCAATGCAGTGGTGGGCGATAAAACCATCATCATTGATGCCACACAATGCATGATCAGCACAGACAACAACAAGCTGGTAGTGCTTCAGGGTGTGGATGACCTCATCATTATCGACACCAAAGATTCGCTGCTGATCTGCAAGAAAAATAAAGAGAACGAACTGAAAGATTATGTAGCCGAAGTGAAGCGCAACTATGATGATGAGTTCCTGTAGGCCCTCTTTTCAGAAGTGCTGGTATAGCTAATATAATTTTATCGTTTAATATGCTGCTCGTCCAGCGCTTTGCGGTATTTTTCTGCGAAAGCCAGGTGATCGTTGTAATTGGTAGTAAATACATGGTAGCCGCTGAAGTCGTCCTTAGCTACAAAGAACAGATAATTGGTAGCCGGTACGGGCAGCATAGCATCAATGGTAGCGGCAGATGGCGTACATATGGGGCCGGGCGGCAATCCGCTGTTGACATACGTGTTGTACGGCGATTGCACTTTCAGGTCTTCATTCAAAATTCTCCTCAGGTCAAACCGGCGCAAAGCAAACTTCACGGTAGGATCGGCTCCCAGCCTCATGCCGCGGCGCATCCTGTTCAGGTACACACTGGCAATATTCCCTTTCTCATCGTCCTTAGCGGATTCTTCTTCCACGATAGAAGCCAGTATATAAAATTGCTTCTTTGTAAGGCCGGACTGTGCCACTTTATCCAGCCTGTTATCAGCAACCCAGAAGGAATCGGATTTTTGTTTAAAATGCTCCAGTATTTTCCTGGTATCACTTTTATAGTGTATGGAAAAATTATCTGGGATGATGAGTGTAAAAACCGTATGCGTATCCACACCTAACGGCGCCAGCGAATCCAGGCTGGTGAGGAACTTATAGGCAGTAGCTGAGTCTGTAAGAAACCTTCTTCCGATGATGGACGAAAGGCCCTCCTTGGTTTGCAGTTTCTTAATGGTAAAATCTACCTGGTTGGATTGCTGGTTGTTTTTTAATGTCTGCATGATCTCCCAGCCGGTTGCGCCTTTTTTAATTTCAAATCTTCCCGGCGTTACGTTGCCCCACACATTCAGCAGGTCTGCGATGCGGAAAAAGCGCTCTTCATTCTGCAGCAGCTGGCCTTCCCTGATCTGCTTTTTGATCTCTTCTTTTGCATTGCCCTCTTCGCGGTTAAATACATACCTGGCCTCTGCATCAAATTTAGTTATGCTCTTGTTTAAAGCATTGTTTAAGCGGTAGCCTGTAAACAACAGTACACCCGAAATAATAATCCAAACCAGCGTAGACCTTTTCATCTGTGATAATTTTCTGATTTACACCTGCCGGTATCGCCGGCAGGTAAAACCTGCGCTAAAGTAATAAAGTTTTTGATTAATGAAAATAACTACTTCAATCCTCTTTGATTTTTAATGTTTCATAATGCACGCCCATGCCGCCATTAAAATCAGTTCCCTGCATTATGATCAGGCAACCACTATTACTTTGCGAGGTATAAAAACTGATGTGCCCCACGCCGTTTTTATCTGTGATCACATGTGGCGCCCAATAAATGGTAGATCGGAAATCGGGTAGTGTACTTTCTTCTTCCGGTGTATATTTTGGATTGTAAAATTGTTTACCTACAACCGGCACCAATGGTTTATATAAATAAACACCGGGAGTTCTTTTCATAAAAGGGCCTTCACCGGTTTTGGTAGTAATCTCTATGTAACAGATATCCCAATCGCTTTGTAAAGGATGTAATAATCTGCTTGAATAAGGATTTTTGTATCTGCCGCTGCGCATTACCTCTATCCCTTTTATATCTTCGCCGGAAAAGTATTTCAGGTAAGTATCAAGAAACTGTATATAATCATTGTGGTTTGAAGATCCTTCATAAAACCACTTAACATCTATACCATCGATCACGAAATACACTTCATCCCCATGGATCTTATAAACATTGATAAAAGTCTTAGGCCGCACTCCTTTGGTAAAGCCATCCACTTTTTTATACAGCACATCCAGCAACGATTCTTTGGCCAAATTATTCAATGCGCTTTCTGTTATAGCCTGGTCTGACCCTCCGTCTTCATTCAGATTTTTAGAGCCCGCTATTCTTGCTTTTGTGGTCACCACCACTTCACCGAGGTACTCTTTGTCCTTGCGCTTTTCCGCCTCAATGCGGTTTTGGTCCGTTATATATTTTTTTACCAGCGTATCTAAAACAATGGGCCGGGAAGAAACTGGTAAAAAATCAGCATTGTATGGCGGGTAATCAATTTTATCTAATTCAATGCCCACATTAAAAGCTTTGCCGCGTTTGTTTAATGCACGGATCACCGCGCTTACTGTGTCGTTTTCAAAAAGCGGGAAACGATTGAAAACAAATCGGCCCCGCTCATTGGTTGTGGTATCCATAAAAATTGACCCGTCTGAACCAACCTTTGCAAAGAGGGCAACATTTACATTGCGCGAAGGTTTATTAAATATATCTGATACACTGCCCGAAATGGCAAATGTATTTTCATATTTAAATTTCTGAACAAAATCATTCCGGGTATAATCAACCCAACCCTGTGTAAGCATCAATGCCTCTAAAGCTTCGGGCTCAGGATTGTTGAAATAATAATATGGTTCTTCAATATGCCCTTTCAGATCAGAGCTCAACAACATATAACTGATTATATTTTCAGCGTGCTTATTTATTTTCACCTGGCCGGTATCTATTACTGCCACTGAAAGGCTGCCCTCAACATTTTCGGATCTGCTGTTTTGTACGTGCAAAAAGAGGTGTACGCTGTCTTTCTTTTTATATATTTCTTTGTGCGGTTGCACCGTAATTTTTAAATCATCGTCGTGCTTTATAAAAACTACGCGCTCGTTCAACGGATTAAGCTTCGCATCGTATAAAGTAATCCTGTTTACGCCGGAAGGAAAAACATTCTTGGATATGTTTACTTCAATTGGTTTATTCACAAAACGCAGCCTGGCACGTGCTGCACTCACGCCGCGCGCAGTAGCAGACAGGTAAAAAATGCTTCCTTTTAAATCTTCACTTGCATCAATAACAATTTTTATGCTGTCGGAATTTTTTGAATGAACAACCTGTAGTACTGTTCCGGAATTTTCAACCGGTGGCAGTAAAAACTTCATGCCATCTGCCGTATAAGCTGTATAAACTTCGTTTTGCCGGGGTGTGAACGATGTAATTCCCATGCCTTTATGTATGGCGCTGAATACGGCTACTTCAGCGCCTTTGCTGTCTTTTATCACGCCATTCTTATTAATCCCTTTGCCATAAATATCCACCGCCTTGAATCCTGTTGTTTGCAGCTTCCCGGCTATAAACTTTCCGCCTTCGGGAAAAAATTGCAGATCAGCCTGCTCTTTGCCGTTTATTTTTAAAGGGAGCTTAAGTTTTAAATTATCCCTGTCCTCAATTTCAAAGCTGAGATCGTTATTCGCCGGGTTTTTAAAAACAGTATCTATTTTTATATAGCCGGAATTGTCTGTAACAGTGCTTAATCTTAGCAGATTCCTGCTCTTTGATTTTAACCTCACCGTTATTCTTTTATTTGCTAATGGCTGCTGATCTGCATTTTTCAGCATGGTTAAGATAGAAATTCTGTCTTTCTGTAAGTTAATTTCTTTTACCACGGCTTTCCATTCTTCTGCTAAAAGATCTACAATTTTTAAAGGGCTTTCAAAGAAAAGCGAGTCGCCGAAATTTCTCAAATAATTTGTGTATGCGCGCAGCACATATGCTCCCTGTTTAAAATTTTTATCGTCGAGAAAAATATTTCCGAAGAAGGTACCTGAAAAACATTGCAGGCTCAAACGCTTCACAACTTCCCTGTTTTCATTAATGAGCTCCACATACGCGATCCTGCTGCTGTCATTGGGCTTGTTGAGATCGGCGGTAAAAATATATCCCTTTAACCATAAGGTATCTTTTAATGTGTAAAATGGTTTATCGTAATGGATAAATAATTTTTCACGCGGGTGATATGTATTGAGGCTATCGGTCAGTTGAATTTTCTTTGTAAAAAGATCTGACTGGCCGTAGGAGAAATAAAAAGGAAGAACAAGAAAACAGAAAAGGAATAGTTTATTCATTTCATTAAATTTCCTTATTCCTCAAATTTATATCATATTATTATAAAAAAATAATCCTGTCCGCAATGAACAGGATTATCAAAATATTTTAAGCTCTATTTAATTGCCGGTGTCTGCCGCTGCGGGAGCCGCTTGCTGTGCAGGCGCTGCCTGTTGTGCGGGCGCGTTGAACGGGGCCGTTGTGCCGGGAGCCGGTGTTGCAGGAGCCTGTGCAGGCGCATTTGTATTTACTTTGTCAATAAGGGTTTTATTGCTGTTGCCGCTGCCTGTAAGCAGGTAAGTAGAGGCAATGCAGATAAGGCCTATGAGTCCTGCAAATATCCATGTGCCTTTTTCCATGATATCATTGGTTTGTTTTACACCCATGATCTGGTTGCTCATGCCGCCTATATTGCCTGTAAGGCCGCCGCCTTTAGGGTTTTGGATCAGGATAATGAAGCCGAGGATTACAGAGGCTACAAACAATAATACAAATATTAATACTGCCATTTTATGATTTATTTTCTTTTAAAAACGCTATTTTGGACGCAAAGTAAATTGATTTTTCGGGATTTGACAAACTTAATTTTTTATATATATCTATGGCCTGCTGTTTCTTGCCTTGCAGCAACAACACTTCGGCCATGGGCTCCGTAAAAACTTCGCTGTTGTCAAGTGAATGCAGGGCCTGCAGTGCTGCGGCCTTCTCTTCAGATTCCGAAGTATTGAACTGCGGCACGGTAGCATCCAGCTTTTTCATTTCTTTGAGCCAGTCGGTAAACTTTCTTACTTTACGGCCCAGCTTGGTTTCGCTATCATCTGCTTCAATACCCTGGTGCTTGAAATAATCGGTTTTAAACAAGGGTTCGGCGCCGGCAAATAATTTTTCCTCACCTGTCATAGGTTTGTTGAAACCCGCCACCTGTTGAGACAACATCTGCGATAGCCTCGCTTCTACAAAAGCCTCTTCGGCAGTTGGCTGGCTGGCTGTGTCTTTTGCTTCAGCTTTAGAAAGCAATAAATCATCTGCATTTAAAAGATAATTCAGCCAGGTATGGTTGCTGAAATGCACGCCTGCCCTTTGCAGCATTACCTCCAGGTCTATTTCATCTGCTTCCCTGCACTTCCTGGCAAGCGCCAGCTGCGCCATAGAAAAATACGGGTATTTAGTAACGATCTGTCTCAATACATGTATATCTTTTTCCAGGATCTGCATGATGGGAAATTACCAGTTTGAAAATATTTTATTGAAAATTTCGTCGCTTATTGTTTTTATCATTTCATCCATCAGGCGTGCTTCTGCCTGTGTGAAAGACTGGCTTGCAGGAAAATCAAAATCGCGCGTAATATCGTACTCCTTTACATCGTTTTTAAAATTATCATACAAAGTTATATGCACACCAACGCTGATGCGGTTGGTTGCAGCCTCATTTTGCGACACACCCGAAGTAGTGATCATGTAGTTGGTTATTTCCGAATCTACTACATAATCTGCGTTGGCATCCTCAATCCTTCTAAGTTTGGTTTGTTGTATCACTTTTTTGGTAAAGGCATCTGTAAGCTTGGGGCTTAGCTGCGGGTTGATGTACTGTGCGCGGTTCTGGATATAATTGATCTTGATGGTTTTTACTTCCGGCGGGATGCTCACATCACGGAAGGAGTAAATACCGCAGGACACCGTGCCAAGCGCAATCAGCGAAACAACCAACAACGAAGCAATAATTCTTGTGTTCATGTACAATAGTTCGGCTATAAATTTATGTCATATTCTTTTAACTTGCGGTATAAAGTCCGCTCACTGATGCCCAGGTCTGCCGCAGCATCCTTTCTTTTATTTTTATGTTTCTTCAGCGCTTTGACAATGAGCTCTTTTTCTTTCTCCATAATGTTGAGGGTCTCTTCCACTTCTTCATGCTCGTTGATGCCATTGGGCGAAAGTATGACCGGCTTGTTCACTTCTACAGGCAAGGCAGACACGTGGCTGTAAGGGTTTGCTCCTGCAGGATCGTTGTAAATAGGCACTTCCGGAAATATATTCTCATGCGCATAGTCTGCTACCTGGCCCGCGATGGCCGGGTTTTGTACCAGATCAAGGAACATTTTTTTCAACTCGTTTACATCTTTTTTCATATCGAAAAAAAGCTTGTACAATATTTCACGCTCGTTGGCAAACTCTCTACCGCTGTTGCTTTGCTGCGATAGCACAGGCAAACGGCTGGTATTGTGCGGCTGGTATTTTTTCAGCTCTTCGGCATCAACCAGGTTTGATTTGCTTAAAACAGACAGCTGCTCTGCTACATTTTTCAGTTCGCGTACGTTGCCCGGCCAGGCATAGTTTACCAGCGCTTCCTTGGCAGCATCAGTCAGTTGCACAGGCGGAGTATTGTATTTCTCTGCAAAGTCTACCATAAACTTCCTGAAGAGCAATAAGATATCTTCTTTCCTGTCTCTTAACGCCGAAACCCTTATAGGCACTGTATTCAGACGGTAGTAGAGATCTTCCCTGAACCGGCCGTTTTGTGCAGCCTGGTACAGGTCTTTATTGGTAGCAGCTACCACACGCACATCTGTTTTGTGCACTTTGGTAGAGCCTACGCGAATATATTCACCTGACTCTAACACACGCAGCAGCCTTGCCTGTGTGCCTAATGGCATTTCACCGATTTCGTCTAAGAAAATGGTGCCGCCGTTGACGGTTTCAAAATATCCCTTGCGGCTGTCTACAGCGCCCGTGAAAGCGCCCTTTTCATGGCCGAAAAGTTCACTGTCGATAGTGCCTTCGGGGATGGCCCCGCAGTTAACTGCCAGGAACGGGTTGTGCTTGCGCGGCGAAAGTTCGTGAATGATCTTGGAGAATACTTCTTTTCCCACCCCGCTTTCCCCGATGATGAGCACACTCAGATCAGTAGGCGCTACCTGTACAGCCACGTCAAGTGCATGGTTGAGCAATGGTGAATTGCCTACTATGTCAAACCTGTTTTTTATAGATTGTAAATCAGTCATTCCGAATTGTCTTCTCTCCTTGCGGAGTTTAATTAGTGTCTTTATTAAACATGGATCTGGTCAGCAACAAGCTTCCCGAAGAGCGTAGCCTGGTTGCAGGCATCAATTTTCACATGCACATAATCTCCTTTTTTACAGGCATCATTTGTTTTAGGGAAAATAACCATCTTGTTCTGGGAACTTCTGCCTGCCCAGTGCGCATCGCTTTTCTTGCTGTTGCCTTCTATCAGAATTTCAAACGTCCTGCCTATATCTTTTTGATTGCTTTCCAGGGAAAGCCTGTTCTGCATTTCAATGATCTCCTGCAAACGCCTCTTCTTCACTTCTTCCGGCACATCATCAGCATAGCGGCGCTGCGCCAGGGTGCCCGGGCGTTCGCTGTAGAAAAACATGTAGCTGTAATCAAATTTACTATACTCCATCACCGACAAGGTATCCCGGTGTTCTTCTTCTGTTTCAGTGCAGAACCCGGTAATAATGTCTGAGCTGATGGCGCAATCCGGCATGATGCGTTTTATCTGGTCTATTTTTCCCAGGTACCATTCGCGGGTATAAGTACGGTTCATCAGTTGCAATATCCTGGTATTGCCGCTTTGTACCGGCAGGTGAATATATTTACAGATGTTGTGGTATTTAGCCATGGTCAGCAGCACATCTTCCGTAATATCTTTAGGATGGGACGTACTGAAGCGTATGCGCATTTCCGGGCTTACCTGTGCCACCATCTCCAGCAATCTGGCAAAGGTTACAGGCTCATCGCCGGTTCGTGCTGTGTAGTAATAGCTGTCTACATTCTGCCCAAGCAGTGTTATTTCTTTAAACCCCTGTGCATGCAATTGTTCCACTTCTTTCAGGATGGATTGCGCATCGCGGCTTCTTTCGCGTCCGCGGGTAAACGGCACTACGCAGAAAGTACACATGTTGTTGCATCCGCGCATAATGGAAACAAATGCGGAAATACCATTGCTGTCAAGCCTTACCGGGGAAATATCAGCGTAAGTTTCTTCCCTGCTCAGCAATACATTCACAGCTTTTTGCCCGCCACCTGCCTCTTCCACCAGCACCGGCAATGTCCTGTAAGCATCGGGGCCCACAACAATATCTACCAGCTTTTCATCTTCCAGCAGTTTTGCCTTCATCCGCTCTGCCATGCAGCCCAACACGCCAATAAGCAAACCGGGCTTTGACTGTTTCAGCTTCCTGAATTCAGTAAGCCTTTTTCGTACGGTCTGCTCTGCTTTCTCGCGGATGGAACAGGTATTGATAAGGATCAGGTCTGCATCTTCAGTATTCCGGGTGGCGCCGAACCCCTCACCGTTTAGGATGGAAGCAACTATTTCACTGTCGCTAAAGTTCATGGCACAGCCATAGCTTTCTATATAAAAACTTTTTCTGTATTGATTAGCGTCGTTTTTAAAAGGTGCATAGGCCTCTCCCTGTCTCTCCTCAACAATCACTTTAGAAGGTATTTCTGTAACGCTCATGTAGTTCTGGATTAAACTGCAAAAATACATACTTTTTAGGTAAAATGACATATTGACAGACGATTAACATCTTTTTATTTCTCAATAAGCTACCTTTGTCTTTCATTGATATTTAGTTACTTCTAATGCCGCTAATGAATTTTCTTCGTTATTTCATATTTATCCTGGTGGTGTTTTCTTCTCTGCCTGCAACTTACGCTCAAAGAAGGGACGAGATTAAAACCCTGCCCTCCGAGATATTTAAAAAAGTGCGTAAAGACAGCCGCGATACCGTGGACTGGAAATGGAAATACGGAGGCAACAACAACATTAACCTTGGGCAAACTTCACTGAGAAACTGGGCAGGTGGCGGGGAAAAATTTACACTGACCATTTCCTCTTTTCAAAACGCATTTATTTATTACCGCAAAGACAAGCACACCTGGGACAATAATGTAGATATGAATTTCGGTTACATACAAACCACCAGCCAGGGCGCCAGGAAAAATGATGATCGCTTTAATTTCACTTCCAAGTATGGCCTGCAGGCAGACAGCAGCAAAAAACTTTTTTTCTCTGCACTCTACGATTTACGAACCCAGCTTTTTGACGGCCGTAAATATTTTAAGAAAGACAGCAGCGAGCTGACCTCCACTTTTTTCTCGCCATCCTATCAGTTATTTTCTTTGGGAATGGATTACAAGCCCAATGAACATCTTTCTGTATTTGTATCCCCGATCACTTCCAGGTTTACGGCAGTGCCCAACCGGGAGATAGCCATTAAAGGATTGTACCTGGAGAAAGGCATGCGCTTCAAAGCATCACCCGGCGCCTTTGCATCCATCAACTATGCGAAAAACAACATCATTAAAAACGTGAATTACCGCAGCAGGCTGGATATGTTCTCTGATTACACCAATCACCCCGAAAACGTAGACATACTGATGAACAACCTGCTTACTTTCAGGATCAATAAATTTATTTCTGCCACCTACAGCCTTGACCTTATTTATGATGATGATATAAGGGTATTCGGCCCCGAAGAAAAAAGCCCGGCATTGCAGGTAAAAAGCCTCATAGGCATCGGATTTTCCTTACCTTACAAAAACGGCTACGTAGCGCAGAAGAAAGGATAATGCTTAAGGTAATTTTTTTAATATTACTTTTGTATTATGCGCATAGCTTTATATACAAGAATTTTTTCCGAGGATAATAAAACGCATCTGTACAATATATTGATGGAGTTGCAACGTTATTGCAAGACCGTGCTGGTGCATGAAACACTGATGAACAGCTTCCCGGAAATTACGCAGTTTCACTCAAACATAGAAGTTTTTGGACAGCCCCAGGACCTGGACAAAGAAATAGATTTCCTCATAAGCCTCGGCGGCGACGGCACACTGCTGGATACGGTGACTTATGTGCAAAACAAAAACATTCCCATCCTTGGCATTAACTTCGGCAGGCTGGGCTTCCTGGCTGCTTCAGGAAAAGATGACATTAAAAGCACCATCCAGTCGCTGGTAAACAACAATTTCGATATAGACAAGCGGTCGCTGATACATGTGGATGCAGATGCACAGTTGTTTGACCATGCACCTTTCGGGCTCAACGATTTTACTATATCCAAAAAAGACACTTCGCCCATGATCAGGATAAAGACTTTCCTCAATGGCGAATACCTGAATACTTACTGGGCAGACGGGTTGATTGTATCTACACCCACAGGGTCTACGGCCTACAATATGAGCTGCAGCGGCCCCATCCTTTTCCCATCTACAGAAAGCTTCGTAATCACGCCCATTGCACCTCACCACCTCAACACGCGGCCAATAGTTGTACCTGATTCGCACATTATATCTTTTGAAATTGAAAGCCGCATTGAAGATAAGTTTATCTGCTCCCTTGATGCACGCAGAGTAGAAACACCCATGAAAACAAAAATAGCCATACGCAAAGAAAGCTTCTATGTGAATATTGTACGTTTACAGGAAAACAGTTTCCTCAGCTCGCTGAAAAGCAAGCTTGGCTGGGGAATGGATAAGAGAAATTAGTTGTTTTATTTCTTTGTATCGGCAGGAATAGCATCGCCGGTGCCCGTACCCGCAGATTTTACAAAAAATTGTTCGCCTATGAGCCAACGGAATCCAATGTTTATATTTCTTCCTTTAGCATAGTTGAAACTGTTCAGGCCGCTCGCATAGTAAGCTTTCTTATTTCGCGAATCACCGAGAACGTCATTGATGTAAAGTATAGCTGTGAGATTTTTTCGTAATTCTTTTTCATAGCTTATATCCAAAACTCCACCTTTCTCTGTTCTTTGCATATATGCGATGTTTCTGGGGTCGTAATTAAACATTAAATTAAAATAGCCCATTTTGGAAACATAATCCACATTAATTCTGCCTTTAATGTAAGTAGGCTTTCTATACATATCAGGCAGCTTGTCATCATGGAACAAAACATTTACTACGCTTCCCTCTACTTTTACAGAAAATTTTTTAGTAAACGCTATATTCATCAGCATAGAAAAAGATCTTTTCACAAAATCCCTGTTAAGGTAAGTATTGATGAAATGGTTCCTGGCAATATCGCCCGGAAGCAACGCAGTGACAATACCGTCTTTGCTGTAATCCTGCCGAAATGAGCCTTGCAGAGTAAACTTATCCATAGATGATGTGTACACCAGTTCGGCATCAAGATTTTTTTCAGCTTTCAGCAGGCTATTGCCCTCATTAATGAGCCAGCTGGAACTAACACTACTATCAGAAAGCATGTAAAGTGACGGCCGATAAACAGGAGCTGAAAAAGAGAAAGACAAACTTTGCGCGTCATTAAAAGTATAGGAAGCTACAATCCGCGGATAAAGATATGCTGATTTATAGTTCACTTGTGCAAAGCCGTATTGCAAGGCGTAGTTGCCAACCGCACTGGCTTCAAAACTCAATTTATTTAAAACAATTTTGGTACTATACCCGGCATAAACACTTTGCTCGCTGTTTGTAAAAATATTTGAGGTTTGTGTTTGTTTTGAGTTATTCTCTATCTCGTTGCGCTGTAATGTGTATCTATACCCTATGGTAAAACTATTGTCCCAATTAGCTTTTTGCAATTTCTTTTTCTGTATTGCATATTTTGCGGATGCTCCTGCCGTCCAGCTCCTTTGGTTAGATAAAGAGTATATTTCAGGTACGGTATAGCTACCTGCAGAATATTGCTCGAATAAATTCTTTCGCAGCGGTGTAAGGCCTGCATTACCATTTACCAGCAGCACACTGCCCGAAGGCAGCACTTTGCGCCAGTTGGCTATAAATGTTGCGTTGATATAATCATAGGTAGTTTTATCATCAGCGTATAGGTTATTATGATCACTCAGGCTCCAGGTGCCAGTTTTTTGTTTACTACCTACAAAATTCCCTACCAGCCCGAAAGTAAGTAAACTTTTTTTCAACCCCTCACGGGTTACATACGTATTGAAAATTAACGACCTGCTTCTGCTATCTCTGCCGGAATCTTTTTGAAAAATATTTTCCTGCCAGTATCTTTCTCCGTAATGGGGAGCAAATTCATATACATAGCCCGAAAGCAATACATTGTTACTCCACAGGCCTTTCTTTTGGGTATGACGAAAAGTAAGAGAGGGCCCGTTCATACTGCCCATTGCATAATTACCGTCTATTTCCTGGTAAGAAAAAGTGTATGCGTAGTTTTTTGACGTAAGATACAGCACAGCTTCATCCCTTGCTGCATCCACTGCAGAAGGAAAAGTGACCAGTGAAGCCTTAGATACCATAGTAGAGGGTATAGCTTTTATTTCTGCCTCGCTCAGCCGCCTTCCATCAAGGTAGATTATTAGTTTTTTGCCGCCTATGGCAGATAAATCTACCTCATTGGGGTTTATAGATTTGTTTATTACAAACGGTATTTTTGCAATGGTTCTTAAGAGTGGATCAGCATCATTATTTTTATAACGGTTCCAGGCTATTTGAATTTCATTAGGTTTCACAATATTATTGTGCACATTAGCAGAAACTGTTACGTCTTTTAAATGCTCTTCTGAAGGTTCTACATAAAATGTACGCAGGTATATGCTTTTCAAGTTAGCCGTATCGCGATAAATTTGGTATCCCGGAGAGATCAATTCAAAAAAAATTGTATCGTTTTCTATTGCGGAGAGGCCTGAAAAGTCTATAATACCTTTCTCATTAGCTCTCATTTCCCTTTTCTTTTTTGTAGTATCTTTTTTAAGCGTATAAGAAAATACAGCGTAACCCACAGCATTGTTGTTTGATTTCTCTTTAATGAAAATGCTTTTTTGAATATTTGTTTGTGCCTGTAAGGAAATAGAAAAAAATAAAACAACTGACAAAGCAAATAGTTTAATTTTTCTGGAAAGTATTAAAAGCATAGCTGTAAGGAAAACGTTTATAAAAATATGCGCAGGCCAGGAAAGGCTATCTACAATACCGCCACAGGAACAAGGAATATCAGGTGAAAAATAATACAAAAGAATAGTATATAAAGTAAATACACACATAGATAATAATGCTATATAAATACTGGCTTTTCCCGTCTTTTTAAAAAGAAACAATAATGGCAGTGCAATCTCCAATAGTGGCAGTGCAATAGAAATAAAACCAACCATCCCTGCAGGAATTAAGATTGACTTTTGCAGGCTGGCTGAAAAAGCAGGGATGTCTGCCAGTTTACTTATACCGGTATAAACAAACAATAGCGATATCGTAAACAACACTACACTTTTAAAGTAATTCTTCGTCTTCATTATATATTATAGTGGTCATGTATTCATAGCCGCGCACCAGGCTTATATCATTACCAAAAATCAGGTAATCCGTAAGGTCATTATAAGAAACATCCTTTACAACCAAACTATGCAGATACCTGAACTCTGTGTCATATACATCTATATAAACCAGTTTTGTATTGTTTTTGAGATAAGCATTGTCTCTTATGGCGCTTAAAATATAAAATTTTCCATCTACTAACTTAGCATTAGGGTGCACCATGTAAGGATTCTCTTTAAACGAGTATGAATTGCGGTGCTTTATAGTTTTAGGGTATTGCGCAATTTTCTCTATAGTAGTAAAATGCTTAACCCTGCCGTCTTTTTTACTAATCCTGTACACATTGTTTGTGTATTGGGAAATTGAATAAATATAATTGGAGTCTGCAAGCAGTGTAGCAGCTACGGATAAACCTCCATCATCATTTACCGGATATACCTCTTTAAAGCTATACAGCACATTCCCGAATGTATCAATTATTTTTATATAGTTTTTCTTATCTTTAAAGTCAAAGAGCCTTATTAACAGCACACTATCATTGATTATTGCAGCGCTTTGTGTTTGCACAGGCAATTTGCTTTTATGTATTTTCGAATTTTCGTTATCGGCACACACCCACTCCTGGGAAGTTAAATACACAATATGTACTTTCTTTTGTATTTTAGATGTTGCCAGAACGTCTAAGGCATTTTCAACAGGGTAATAATAGAATGCTACATTTTGGGTACCATTTCTATTTTGCAGCCTTGCTCCCGCAATGTAGAAAGATATTATGCCGTTTACAACATGAGCTGAACCGCGTTGTGGTATTACATGCCATTGATACTTGGTATTTATTGTATCTTTCACATAGCGTTCAAAATTAAACTCCTCTTTACCAATTTTATGATTTACCAAAAAAAGTCTACCTGCAAAAAACAAGGCAATGGCTATAAGAATGGCGTAAAATATATATTTTTTCCACATATTTTTTTTAAATTAGATGTAAATAATTTCAGGGCGCAGTATACCACACCCTAAAATTTGCCTCATCCTAAGATCATCAGTTTCAGAATAAACACTCAACCTAATCATTTACTGGTGTACACCTGTTAGCGACCGATATATAGTCGCCATTCGCATCCATATACCCGCCGGAACAACAAATATTCCTGGCTTGCTCCGCGCAGGGATGAACACAATCTTTTCTGCCTCACCAGCAAATACAGCAATACAAACGGCTAAACATATTCCCGTTATTACGGGAACTTAGAAATTTCTCATAAAGCATAAGTTTTGTTAATACAATTTATCATATATAAGATACATAAAAAATGACACAATTATTTTTAACAAAATTTTAAATTATTTGCAATAAGAGCATGTACGTATATTTCCTAAGAATCTTAGTGTATATTTGGTACGCACCATAATAATATTTCATTATTTTTGCAATCTTTACACTCAATGCCTGAAGAGTTACTAAACAATATTGATAGGAACCGGGTTCCCAGCCACATTGCCATCATTATGGACGGCAACGGCCGCTGGGCAAAGGAAAAAGGTGAAGACAGGCTCTTCGGCCATTTCAATGGTGTGGAAGCTGTGCGCCTGATCACCGAGGCCGCCGCAGAAGCAGGCGTAAAGTACCTTACACTCTACACTTTTAGCAAAGAAAACTGGAACAGGCCACAGGAAGAAGTTGCCGGCCTCATGGGCCTGCTGGTAGATACCATCAAACGGCAGGTAGAAGACCTCAATAAAAACAACATCCGCTTCAGTGTTATCGGCGATATGGATACTTTGCCGGACAATGCACGCACAGAGCTGATCGAGGCAATTGAATCTTTATCATCAAACACCGGTATGAACCTGATCCTGGCGCTTAACTACAGCAGCCGCTGGGAAATACAGGCCGCAATACAGGCCATTGCCAGGCAGGTAAAAA
This sequence comes from Haoranjiania flava, assembly GCF_025631005.1. NCBI lineage: Bacteria > Pseudomonadati > Bacteroidota > Chitinophagia > Chitinophagales > Chitinophagaceae > Haoranjiania > Haoranjiania flava. The sequence goes on along the minus strand of NZ_JAOTPL010000002.1, from coordinate 323,366 downwards.
ACAATGCGCTGGAGGTAGAAGATATTTCAGAAGACACTTTAGGAAAATACCTTACCACCAAAGATATACCCGACCCCGAGCTGATGATCCGGACAGGTGGGGAGCGCAGGATCAGCAATTTTCTGCTTTACCAGCTTGCCTATGCCGAATTGTATTTTACCGAAACTCTATGGCCGGATTTCCAGAAAAAACATTTGTACGAAGCCATTGCTGACTTTCAGAACAGAGAGCGCAGGTTTGGCAAAACCAGCGAACAGGTGAAAAATAATTAACAAACACTTTTAAAAAATACAGGTTAATTTGCGACACTTTTATCGCGTCAAAATAATCTGAATCAATGGTGATAAATAAAAAGATAATAATCAATTTAAATGCATAGATATTTTCGATCCTTATTGGTTATAATAGCCTCCCTGGTTTCTGTAATTTCTTTCTCGCAAATTATAAATCCTGCTGCTACTGCAGTTCCCAGGACTACCACTACTGCTGTTGATACACTTCCTGAATCTATAACCATAGATACCAGCCTGCTGAATGTACTCAAACAGCCGAACAGCAAAAAATACACGCTTGCAGGAGTGCTCATTTCCGGCAACAATACTTTCGACAGGAACGTACTTTCTCAGATCTCAGGACTGGTTGTAGGATCTAAAGTAACCGTGCCCGGCGGCGATGAAATTTCCCGCGGCATAAAAAAACTGTGGGCACAGAATTACTTCAGCGATATTAAAGTGTTTTTGGTAAGAAGAGTGAACGACAACCTGTTTATTGAGATCCAGGTGACGGAACGCCCGCGCTTATCCAGGTTTGTGTTTAAAGGCATTTCCAAAACACAGGCAGATGAGCTTAAAAGCAAAACAGGGCTGGTACCTGGGCGCGCCATCAACCAAAACATGAAACTCACCGCTGTAGAAGCCATTAAAAATTACTATTTCGAAAAAGGATTCCGCGACCTGAACATTGACATTGTTGAAACGCCCGACACAGCCTACTCAAACTCTGTGCAGCTTGTTTTTAATATAGATAAAGGCAGCAAAGTAAAGATAGACAGGATCGGTTTTTTTGATAACGACGATGTCGACGGCAGTACGCTGAAAAGGAAAATGAAAGAAACCAAGGAAATGAACCGCCTTACTTTATTTCCTTCTGCTACCTACAGCCCCTGGGGAAGAGTGAATGAGTATACTTTTAAAGAATATATGGATGAATATGGTTTCCTTACCTACACCAGGACCAGGAAGCTTCTTGAAAAATACGCCAAATTCTCTCTGTCGGCATCTAAATTTAACGAAAAAAAATACGTAGAAGACAAACAAAAAATATTAGACTATTACAACTCTTTGGGCTACCGCGATGCACAAATATTGAGAGACACTGTTTATTACAACAATAAAGGCCATCTGAATATTGACCTGCAGGTAAATGAAGGAAAGAAATACTATTTCGGTGATGTTACCTGGAGAGGCAATACAAAATATTCAGACAGCGTGCTCAACAACATCCTGAACATTTATAAAGGCGATACCTACAATGCCGAGTTGCTGGATAAAAAGCTCAACAGTATGGAGGAATACAGCGTAAGCCAGCTCTACCAGAACTTCGGGCACCTGATGTTCCGTGCTACCCCCGTAGAGAAAAGTATCTACAACGATACCATTGATTTTGAGATCACCATTATGGAAGGGCCGGTATTCAACGTGAAGAACATAACCATATCCGGGAACGAAAAAACCAACGAGCATGTATTGCGCCGCGAGATAAGGACACTGCCCGGCGATAAATGGAACCGGGAAGCGCTGATGCGCTCTTACAGGCAGCTGGCATCTTTGTCTTACATCAATGCTGAAAAGATAAACCCTGTGCCTGTCCCTGATAATGAAAACGGCACGGTAGACATCAACTACCAGGTAGAAGAAAAATCTGCAGACCAGATAGAACTGAGCGCTGGCTTCGGCGGCGGCATTGGCTTTACCGGTACGCTGGGTGTTTCTTTCAGCAACTTCTCTATCAACAATATTTTCAATAAAAAAGGCTGGGATCCGCTGCCTACCGGAGACGGGCAGCAGCTTGCCATTCGCTTTCAGAGTAATGGACGTATGTACAGCTCCTACAGTGTAAACTTTGTAGAGCCGTGGCTGGGCGGCAAAAACCCCAACGCATTAAGCGTAAGCTTCCAGCACACCAAGTATTCGCCACTCGCCAACCCGATCTACAGCGGCAATTACAGGTATGGGGGAGAGAAAATCAAATACGATCCTAAGGCAGATACCATGCATTTTAATACAACCAGCCTGGGCATCGGCTATTCAAAGCAATTGAGATGGCCGGATGATTATTTCCGCTTTGGCGTTCAGGCTAACCTTACCAGGTATAAGCTGGATAATTACCAGATTGACAGGGTAAACCTGCCTTTCTTTACTTCAGGTTTTTCCAACAACTTCAATATCAAGTTTACCATAAACAGGAATTCTACAGATTACCCCCTCTATACGCGCTCAGGCTCTGATATATATTTCAGCGCACAGCTTACACCACCCTATTCTTTATTCAACCCCAGCCTTACCGAACTGCCGTTGAATGATCCGAAAAGATTTAAGTGGATAGAATACCAGAAATACCGTTTTGGCGGCGACTGGTACGTGCCGCTGACAAGGCCCGTGGGTGAAGACAACAAGCAACTGGTGTTCAGGGCTTCAGTAAAGCTGGGCTATATAGGCAATTATAATTCAAAGATGCCGGTTTCTCCCTTTGAACGTTTTCAGTTGGGTGATGCTGGTATGAGTAACACTTACCAATTCTTCGGCTACGACATTATCTCTCACAGGGGCTACCCGATTTACGAAAGCTCAAACCCGAGATACAACCCCGACAATGGTATGGCACAGCAGTACTTCACCATTTTCAATAAATATACCGCAGAGCTTCGATACCCGCTCACCCTGGCGCAAAGCAGCACCATTTACGGGCTGGCATTTTTTGAAGCAGCCAACGGTTGGTACGATTTTAAAGAGTACAATCCTTTTAAACTGCGCAGATCTGTTGGCTTGGGCATGAGGTTCTATCTGCCCATGTTTGGCCTGTTAGGCTTTGACTATGGTATTGGCCTTGACAGGATCACACCGGGCGGCGGCCTGAAAGGCGCAGGCAAATTTACCTTCATGATGGGTATGCAGCCGGATTAATGACACCTGCAAACTTTGCAATGTACAAGTGAATATTGATGAAAATTTTTTATTTTAAGCAATTACTTTAAACAATTATCCAGACAGGCAGGTCTAAGCCACGAGGATATGGCTGACTGCATCACAGCAGCCGGAAACAGCTCAATCTTTTTAGCAAAAATATCAAAAACCACAGGGTTCCAGCCGTAAAATAAAATTTTTTTATACGTCAAAATACAAGCATATTTGCAAAACGTTCTAAAATAGAACCATTTTACAACCGGGTCAAAATTTGCTTAAAAGGCAATTTTCCGCATAATTAAAAAACAAAATAAAGAATGAAAAAATTAGTGTTTACTCTGGCAGCCGCGTTTGGCATTATGGCTGCTACCACCCAGGTACAGGCTCAAAAAATCGGTATTTTTAATTCTGAAGATGTTATACAGGCATTGCCTGAACACGAGCAGGTACAGAAGAAACTGGAATCTTACCAGAGAGATTCTTTGGGCAAAGCTTACGACGAATTGCAGGTAAAATACAAACAGGCAGATGAAACTTTCAAAAAAGATTCTATTGCTAAAAAACCAAAAGCTATCCTTGACCTTGACGACAAGAACCGCAGGGAGCTGGCAACACAGCTTATCTACTGGAACCAGATAGCACAGCAAAGTTCACAAAACAAATACATTGAATTGAGCAGCCCCCTGGCTGAGAAAGTACAGAAAGCTTTGCATAAAGTGCAGAAGGCACAAGGTGTAACAATTGTATTGCAACCTGCTGCTTTGGATATGCTGGGCGACCAGAGCGGTGTCATAAACCTGATCATTCCTGTTGCTAAAGAATTAGGAATTAAAGTAGAAGAGCCTGCATCTGGTGCAGCGCCTAAATAAAGAATATACTTTACATAAAAAAAAGACCATCCTCAAAAGGTGGTCTTTTTTTATAAGATATTTGCCGATTATCTCTTTAGAAAGTTGTAGACAATAGTGCCTGTGTTGCCCTCCACCATAACAGGAGATTCTACAACAAATCCTTGTGGCGTAGCATTCACAATTTTCATAATATAGCCTTCGGAAACTTCTTTAGCTTTCCTGCCGTCTAAAACTTTGAGCTGTAATACGCTTTGCGCGCCATTTTTTCTTACAGACCAATTGATGTTTCTTTTTCCAGCATAGCAATTGTTTTTATTGCCAATAGTATAAGATCCGTAACCGTTGTGCGGCAATACCCAGTCAGAACCGGTGAAGCAATCAGCGCTTACGTCATTCAGCAAAGTCACTTTGTATTTTACATCATTGGGTACACCGTGAAGCTGTACACTTTCAAGGATGTAATTACCGTCAAGATTTACCCTGTTCACATAATGAGAACTTGATGTTTTACAGGAATACAGCAATACTGAAACCGCAACTGCTGCAAGAGCAAATAGAAGATTTTTTTTCATGTGTATATATTTATTTGTTTTTCAGTTGTCACATGGAATAACCATTTTTTTTAGATTCAATATTCATTCCCGGTTGGTATAGGTTCCTAATCTTTATGGTTATTTCATGTGTGTATATTTAATTTTTTCTGTTTGCCACATGGAATAACCATTTTTTTTAGATTCAATATTCATTCCCGGTTGGTATAGATTCTTAATCTTTATGGTTATTTCATGTGTGTATATTTTATTTGTTTTTCAGTTGTCACATGGAATAACCATTTTTTTAGATTCAATACTCATTCCCGGTTGGTATAGGTTCCTAATCTTTATGTTTATTTCATGTTTGTATAATTTATTTGTTTTTCAGTTGCCACATGGAATAACCATTTTTTTAGATTCAATACTCATTCCCGGTTGGTACAGATTCCTAAATCTTATGGTTATTTCATGTTTAATTTATTTTTGTTTTTAATATTTTTAAACATAAAGTGCACAAAGGTTACACAATTAGTACAATGAGTGTAATTATCTGCTATGTGCACAACAACAATATATTTTTTAGAAGAAATATTTTGCCGTTGGTTTATACAAATCAAAAATGTTGCCGAAAAAACAAGACACATGAAATAGCCATAAGCAAAGTTGCATAACCGAGAATGAACAAAGGCTATTCCATGTGACCATTAAAAACAGCCGCAAAGAGCGGCGCACTAAAAATTATACACATGACTGATGATGAAGGAGCGCTACCATTCTGCGCGGGCGCTGGGGCTGATGTCGAGGGTTGCAAATTCTTTTGCTAAGAATTTATGGTAGGCTGTAATAGCGATCATGCCGGCATTGTCAAGGCAGTATTGAAATTCAGGAACATAGGTTTTCCAGCCATATTTTTGCCCCATCTCAGTTAAAGCATTGCGCAGGCCTGAATTAGCGCTCACACCGCCTGCTATGCACACGGAAGTGATCTTTGTTTTTTCTACAGCTTTCCTAACTTTCTTTAGCAGTATATTTACAATAGTGTATTGAATAGATGCACAGAGGTCGTCCAGGTTCTGGTCAATAAAGGAAGGGTTTTCTTTGGTTTGCTTTTGCAGGAAATAAAGCACTGAAGTTTTCACACCGCTAAAACTAAAATTCAGGCCGGGTATTTGCGGTTCGGCAAAAGTAAAAGCATGCGGGTTTCCGGCGCGCGCGTGCTTATCTATCAGCGGTCCGCCGGGATAGGGCAGTCCCAGCAATTTGGCAGTCTTATCAAAAGCCTCGCCTGCAGCATCATCAATCGTTTCGCCGATCACTTCCAGCTCCAATGGTGAGCGCGCCACTACAATCTGGGTATGGCCGCCACTTACGGTAAGGCATAGGAACGGAAACTCAGGCTTTTGTTCGGTGATGAGGTTTGCCAATACATGTGCCTGCATGTGGTGTACGCTTATCAGCGGCTTGTTCAGTGCCAGCGCCAGGGATTTTGCAAACTGTGTGCCCACCAACAGGCTTCCTATCAGGCCGGGAGCCTGTGTAAATGCTATGGCATCTATATCATTCATGGCAGTATGCGCTTCTTTCAGCGCTGCATCTACCACCGGCACTATATTTTGTATGTGCACGCGGCTTGCCAGCTCCGGCACTACCCCGCCGTATTGTTCATGTATTTTTTGGGTAGCTATTTTATTAGACAATATTTTTCCGTCCACACACACAGATGCGCTTGTTTCATCACAGGAGGATTCTATTGCCAGTATGGTGATTTTTTTATCCATTGCAGCGGCAAAAATAAGTTTTTTTATAAGTTAACGGAATGTCTTTCATTATTGGCAATGTTTTCCAGCGTCCATTCAATTTTCTTCTCGAATGCATGCAGCCGTACATGGCAATCGCTCTTGATGCAGATGGCGCAGTTCTTTTGCCTGCAATCATCTGTGTGAATAAAGAATTCTATGCTGTCGCCGAACTCGGTTTCCACCAGGCGCTGCATTGCGTTGATCTCTTTATGTGCCTCTACCAGGTTCATATACCAGGGCAGCGTAAAATGGCAGTCAATATGCATGAGGCCGCCATACTTTACTACCCGCAGGTTGTGCACGTCTACCCAGTTCTCTTTGCGGTGTATATTCAGTACATTGGCTACCCTTTCCAGCACCTGCACATCAGCCTCATCCATAATGCCGGAGAACGCGTTGCGCAATATTTTCACACCATTGTAGATGATAAGCGCACCCATTGCAAAAGCTATGATCTTATCAAGCACGTAGCTTTTGGTCAATAGAATGATCACTAAACCCGCGACAATACCCAGCGTAGAGTAGGTATCTATCTGCAAATGCTTACCGCTCGCCTGCAAAGCTACAGAGTTATTTCTTTTACCCACCTTTATACAAAAATAGCCGGCTGCATAGTTGATAATAGCAGTTGCCAGCACCAGCATCAGTCCTGAGTCCAGCTTATCCACCGTGGTCTCTTTAAAGAAGGTCTGTATAGTTTCATAAAATATAAAAATACCGGCGCCAATGATCATGGTACCTTCGGCTGCTGCAGATAAAAACTCAACTTTACCATGGCCGTAGGGATGGTTCTTGTCTTTAGGCATCGCCGACACAAACAGGCTTACCAACCCGATGAAACCTGCAAGCATATTGACAATGCTTTCCAGCGCATCAGAAAGTATAGCCATAGATCCCGTGATTTTAAAGGCCACCAGTTTTATGATAAACAGGCAAACAGAAAGTGCGAATATCCATTTCTGCACCTTCAGGTTTTCTTTTGCTTTTGCTGTTGGCATAGTGCGGTGTTTATGCAGCAGGTGTTTTTTTCTTCCTGAGCAGGCCTGCTTTGTTTAAAAACCTGCTTATGGCTCTGAACAACCTGTAATAGGCTTCTTTGTTGAATAATTGCGAATCGTGCATGGCTTTGTACACAAGAAATATGCCTACAGGCAATAGCACTATCGAAGAAAGCCACATGCCTTCATATACGGCTACAACGCCCTGCTTGGAAAACTTTTCACCTAAATTGTTGAGGAGGAAAAACAGTACAAAGAAAATAATAGCAAATACCAACGGCAGGCCCAGCCCGCCTTTACGAATGATAGAACCCAGCGGCGCTCCGATGAGGAACAAAATAATACAGGCTACAGATAGTGTAAACTTTTTATGCCATTCAATTTTATGTAAACGAAGAGAATCCTGTTTATCTGTAAACTCCTGCATCAGAAATTGATTGCTGTTTTTAACAGAGTTTAACTGCGAAATGATTGAATTGAAATGTATACCTTTTACAGAATCTGTAAACCGGCTCAGGTAATCTCCTTTTACTTTTCCTTTGTAGGGTTGCCAGGTACTGTCTTTGAATTTCAAAAAATTAAACGAGGCGCTTAACTCATTGCCAGACATAGCAGCAAATAAGCTGTCACTTCTTTCCAGGGAATCTATGGCCGGCGCAAGCTGGCGCACAGTAAGCATTTTAGGAGAATATTTAAATCCTTCTTCGTCTGTCTGGTTCATTTTAAAACTCGACATGTCGAACACTTTTTTGTAAGAAGAGAAGCCCATTCTTACAAACTGCGTTTGATCATTTTCTGTTGCATTGCCTGTTTCTTCATATCTCCACCCGTCTTTGAGGCTAAACTCCAGGTAATTATTGTCAGGCGTTATTTCCATTTTGCCTGATTTGGCTATCAGCAAATTATCCTGCAGTCCATAATTCTTTTCAAAAATGACAATGTCGCGGATGGTCTTGTTGTCTTCTTCTTTTTTGCCCACCTTGATCACGAAGCCCTCAATTTTATCGTAAAATGTACCTTCTTTAATATCGAACGCCGGCTTTGAAGTAATGATGTCGTACTTAAGCCTGTCAAGCTTCAGGTTAACTACCGGTATAAAATTATTAGACAGGAAAAAAGCTATAATGGCCAGTATAAATGCCACGAACAGCAAGGGCCGCATAAACCTTACCAGCGATATGCCGGAAGATTTCAGGGCTACCAGCTCAAAGGTCTCTCCCAGGTTACCAAAGGTCATGATGGAAGACAGCAGCAAAGACAGCGGTAAAGCAAGCGGAATAATAGATACGGATACATAGCCAATCAATTGAAGTATCGTTATCAGATCTATGCCTTTACCCACCAGGTCATCAATGTAAAGCCAGAAGAACTGCATCACCAATACAAATACCGATATCAGCAGCGTAGCAATGAACGGCCCTATGAATGCCTTCAGGATAAGTGTATCTATTTTTTTTATCACTTAATTTTCCATCGTTTTAAGAGAGCAAAATTATTCTTTTAAAATGAATAAACATATTAGCAATAACATAAAAATCCTGCGTAGCTGCAGGATTTTACTATTTAAAAGTAGAATATTTACCAGCGCTTAACTGCCTATCCTGTGGAATAGTTCTTTAACCTGGTGCTCCCATACCATGGCTTCATCTTTTACATCGTCTTTGTCTGCAAAGGCAGTTACCACGAGGATGGTCTGGTTGGAAATTTCAGCCACGGTCAATTTAAATTCAAAGTATTCTTTCGGGTCTTCATGCAGCCAGCTATATCGTGCGCATAGGTTTTCTTCGCGGGCAATGATCTTTGCTTTATCAGGCGCGCCGCCACTCCAGGAAAAACTCATGATACCATCGCGTTCATCCACATTATCGGCAAACCATTCCTGTAAGCCGGACGCCGTAGAAAGAAAGTTATATAAAATATTGGGCGAACAACGCACCGGGAACTCTAAAGTGTAAATTTGCCTTTTAGCCATTCTGATTTAGTTAATACGTTAAACAGGTTGCAATAATAGTGAAATTATTAAAAGATAAAAATATATTTTCAAAAAACTCAAATATAATGCATTATCAACGTTCGCAATTTATCATTATTTTTATAACTTGCCGTGAAAATATTTTCTTCCTCCGCGGAGAAAATGGCGTGGAAAGTTGCCGGCAGCAACGCTGAACAGCATATACATACATCCGCCGCGGCACAAGTTGCGGTCATTAATAACCATCAAATAAACACATGAAGTTTATTAGTCCTACAGTCTCAAAACTTGCGAGGTTAAGATATAAAAATATAAAAGAGTGGATGGACCACCCGCTCGAAACCCAGAGAAACGTCATGCAGGAGCTTATCGCTCACGGCCAGTACACTTCTTTTGGCATGCAGTACGATTTCAACAACATCTTTAATTTAGCTGATTTCAGGAAACATGTACCCGTGCAGGAATACACGGAATTAAAACCTTATGTTGACCGGCTGATGAACGGGGAGAACAATGTGTTGTGGAATACACCGGTGACCTGGTTTGCCAAAAGCAGCGGCACCACCAGCGATAAAAGCAAATTTATACCCATCACCGAAGAAAGCCTGGCAGACTGCCACTACAAGGCTGCCAAGGACGTGATCACCTTATTTCTGTATGAAAATCCAAATTCGCAATTACTAAGCGGTAAAGGGCTTGTGATCGGCGGCAGTCACCAGATCAGCCAGCTTAATGAAGAAATTTTTTATGGCGACCTCAGCGCAGTTCTTCTCCAAAACTCTCCTTTCTATGCACAATGGATGAAAACGCCGCAATTGTCCATAGCGCTTATGGACGAGTGGGAGTCTAAAATAGAAGCCATTGCACAAACCACCATCAATGAAGAAGTTACTTCTATCTCCGGCGTGCCCACCTGGACACTGGTACTGCTGAAAAGGATACTGGAAATCACAGGCAAAAAAAATATCAAAGAGGTATGGCCAAACTTTGAATTGTACATGCACGGCGGCGTTTCATTTACACCCTACCGCGAGCAGTTTAAAAAAATACTGGGTGAAAATGTTTGCTACCGAGATATGTACAACGCCAGCGAAGGCTTTTTTGCAGCACAGGACCAGGCAGATGCGGAAGGCATGTTGCTGATGCTGGACCACGGCATCTATTACGAGTTTATGCCTGTTGAAGAATACGGCAAAGATCAGCCAGCAACCTTATCACTTGCAGAGGTGGAACTCAATAAAAAGTACGCGATCGTGATATCTACCAATGGAGGCCTGTGGAGATACATCCCGGGTGATACCGTTGAGTTCACTACGCTTTACCCGTTCCGCATCAAAGTTGTGGGCAGGCTGAAACATTTCATTAATGCATTCGGCGAAGAACTGATCGTAGAAAATGCAGACACTGCTATTTTCAATACCAGTAAGGAACTGGATATATCTGTGACAGAATACACTGCCGCGCCCGTATACTTCAGTGAAAATGAAAATGGCGCGCATGAATGGCTGTTTGAATTTGAAAAAGAACCTGAAGATATGCAGCTCTTTGCCGAAACGCTCGACAGGGAACTGAAGAAAACAAACAGTGACTATGAAGCCAAGAGACACAGGGACATTGCTTTGCGCCTACCCGTGATACACGCGCTTCCAAGAGGAAGCTTCCAGCGATGGCTGAAAGAAAAAGGAAAGTTGGGAGGCCAGCATAAAGTGCCCAGGCTTTCCAACGACAGGCAATACCTCGAAGAAGTTTTAGCAACCATCAACCATGAATAAGAAGAACCCGAAAAGAAACCGTTTCCAGATATTTACCGTACTATGCGGCGCACTTGCCATTGTGTACGGTTACACACTTTATAATGCATACACCCTTGGCAACAGGTCTAAAACCATATTGTACAGCATCATTGCCATATGCTGGCTGTTGCTGGCCTTTTACTGGTATAAAAAAGCGCAAAACGTAGAAGACGAAGTATAGCTTACTTTACAAAACCTTTATGCTTCAGTGCTTGCAGGCAATGCGGCTTAGCTAATTTAATATTTCACAGTTTAATGCACTAAATGAATATACAAATGCAGGTAAACCTGGTAGATATAACCGCAAAGAAAATTTATACAGCGGAAATCTTATTTAATGAAAGAATCATTTCCATCAGGAAAATAAATGATATGCCGGATGAGACATTGCCTTATGCAATGCCCGGTTTTATTGACAGCCATGTGCATATAGAAAGCAGCATGCTTATTCCCACGGAGTTTGCACGCATAGCAGTAACACACGGCACGGTGGCAACCATTTCAGACCCGCATGAAATAGCAAATGTATGCGGCATGCAGGGTGTACATTACATGATTGAAAACGGCAGACGTTGTCCCTTTAAATTTTATTTTGGTGCGCCGAGTTGTGTGCCGGCAACAACTTTTGAAACCGCGGGCGCTGAGCTTAACAGTGATGACGTAATCAAGCTGCTGGAAATGGAGGAAATAAAATACCTCTCTGAAATGATGAATTTCCCGGGCGTTTTGCACGGCGATGAAGAAGTACGCAGGAAAATAGAAGCAGCACACAGATTGGGTAAACCTGTTGACGGGCACGCTCCGGGCCTGCGCGGAGAAGATGCGCGCAAATATGCAGCTGCAGGCATTTCTACAGATCACGAATGCTTTACCAAAGAAGAAGCGGAAGAAAAACTTGCCTGCGGCATGAAGATACTGATCCGTGAAGGCAGCGCCGCCAAAAACTTTGATGCCTTGATAGGCCTGCTGCACCACTATGAAGACGAGATGATGTTTTGCAGCGACGACAAACACCCCGACAGCCTGGTATTGGGACATATCAATCAACTTTGTAAACGCGCGGTGGAAAAAGGTGTGGATGTATTTAAGGTTTTAAAGGCAGCCTGCATCAACCCGGTAGAACATTACAATCTTAATGTGGGATTATTGAAAGCAGGAGACCCGGCAGATTTTATACTGGTAAAAAACCTGGAAAGCTTTGAAGTATTGAAAACCTATATCAACGGCCAATTGGTAGCTGAAAACAGTAAAACTTTATTGGCACCGGTGCAAGAGCAAACCATCAATAATTTCGTTGCTGCAAAGATCACGAAAGAAGAATTGCTTGTAGCAATAGACAAGTATCCGCTTAATGACAATAACGAGATTCCTGTGATTGAAGCGATAGACGGCCAGCTTATTACACCAAAAAAATATTTCCCGGCAAAAATAGAAAACGGCCATATTGTATGCGATATAAAAAATGACGTGCTGAAAATAGTGGTCATTAACCGCTACAATAAAGCCGGAGTTGCAAAAGCATTTATCACCAACTTTGGTTTTAAACAGGGAGCTATTGCATCAACCGTGGCACACGACAGCCACAACGTAATAGCTGTGGGCGCTGACGACGAAAGCCTTGCAGCGGCTATTAATGCGGTTATGGACACCCAGGGCGGCGTAAGCGTAAGCAACCATGGAAAAACAGATGTGCTGCCGCTCCCTGTGGCAGGCCTGATGAGCAATCAAGACGGCTACGAGATAGCAGAACAATACGAAACTATTGACCGCCTGGCCAAATCGCTGGGAAGCAGCCTGGAAGCCCCTTTTATGACACTCAGCTTTATGGCATTATTGGTAATACCACACCTAAAACTCAGCGATAAAGGCTTGTTTGACGGAGATACATTCAGCCTGCTATAGAAATGAATAGGCAGAATGTTGCATACAAACCGGTACCCCGTAAACTATCCGGGGCAGCAGTAAAATCATCAAAGATACACATGCAAGAAAATTTCATCATCAGAGATTATACGCCTGAGGACAAACCTGCTCTGCTGGAAATCCTGCAGTTGAATGTGCCTGCATATTTTGCTGAAAGCGAAATTTCAGACTTTGAGCAATATGCAGACAACGGCGTTGAAAAATATTTTATCATTGAATACAATAACAAGATCATTGGCTCCGGTGGAATCAATTTTAATCATCGAACCGGGATCATCAGCTGGGATTTTATACACCCTGCCTTTCATGGCAAAGGCGCAGGAACCCAACTTTTGCAATACCGTATAAATCTTTTAAAACAGCTCAAAAACATTGAAGCGGTCACCGTGCGTACATCGCAGTTCTCTTATCAATTCTATGAGAAGAACGGATTTGTGCTTCATGAAATAATAAAAGATTACTGGGCAAAAGGATACGATATGTATAAAATGTTTTATGAATTGTAATTATTCTACCAGCCTGCTGCTGTCCACACTGCAGGTAGTAGTGGTTCCAAACCAACGGTAGCGGTTACGTGCAGTAAACCTGTACAGCGCATCGCGCAAAGGTTTGGGAAAAACTATAAAGATATACAACCATTTTTTCCAGCCTTCCAGTTGCTTTACAATGCGCAATGCTGCATTGCTTTCGGTGTAAATTTTATCATCTTCAAACAATATTACCGTATTATTGCCGTGATAATTTTCCGGGAGCAAGCCATTGCATGATGCGGCTTTCAGGGAAATAAACTTAAAATATCTCCTGGTATCGCCCTTTATGATCCATTGTGCAAAACGGTTGCACAGCACACATGCATCGTCAAAGATGATGATGCCGTGCCTGTCTTTATCAGCCTGAGCTTTATAGTTTTTCAATAAAATCGTTGAGCTGGTTATAACTTTTCTTAGCCAAAATCCTATCGCCCTCGAGCAGCATGAATGTTGGGTTTGCGCGGGCAACCGTTTTATTTACCACCGGGTCAAGCCTTAGAAGCGCTACCTGTTGTGGCACAAAATCAGGCCTTTGATCTGCCAGCGGCGAAACGATCCTCACCGGGATATTTTTACGGGCTGCAGCATTCAACAGGTTTTTAAAACCGGCTACCGACTGCTGTAATCCTGAGAAATCCTGTGCAAACACCAGCACATGGCGGCCAGGCGTAGAAAGCAGTTGCTGTGTCACATCCTCTCCCTGCATATTCAACAAAGCAAAATCCTCAATCTTTGGGGTAGCATTTCCTTTACGTACTACTTTATCTACACGATCAATATATTCATAAGAATCATCAAAATCACCAGGAAATTCCTCAGCGCCGAACTCCACGATCCTGCCGTCTTTTTTGTATTTAAAAACAATAGCCACGCTATCAGGCACAGAGCCGGGGGGCGCCTGCATCTCCTGCAGCAGCTTATTTCCTTCGCGGTAAGGAAGGCAATCAACGAAAGGAAGATTTTTGAGCACATACACTTGTGTCACCATTACAAACACGGCGGTTGACACCAGCAGTACCAGGTTTAAAACAGCGCTGTCAACAACAGGCCGCACTTTCTTCCGGTATTTAAAAATAATCAGTATCAGCACAAGCAATACTACATCTTTCAGGAAAGAAGCCAGTGGCGGAATAGGCATGCAATCTCCCATGCAGCCACATGTTTTGAACTTCCCGCTCAACGCAGCATATCCTGTAAGAAAAGTAAAAGCAATGATCAGCAAGAGCAATAGCCAGCTAAACAGGTTCATGGCAAAGCCAAGAATGATGGCCACCCCTGCCAGTACCTCAAAAATGTTCATGGTTACGGCCAGTGGAAGAGAGAGGTGGTTCAGCCCGCTCATTCCCCAAAGATCAAAATACTCCTGCATTTTGTAGCTCAGTCCGTGGGGGTCATTCGCTTTCAACAGCCCGGAAATAATGAAAAGAAGGCCAACTATCCACCGGAGTGTAGTAATTGTTGTACTGTTTTTTTGCATAATCAAAGCCGTTTTAGAAATGAAAATTATCCCTTGCTTTCTGCATCCATGATCAGCGCAAACAACGCATAATTGATAATGTCTACGTAGTTTGCGTCAATGCCTTCGCTGATGAGGGTTTTACCGTCGTTGTTCCGTATCTGTTTAATGCGCAAGAGCTTTACAATGATCAGGTCTGTAAAACTTTCCTGCTGCATATCGCGCCATGCCTCGCCGTAATCGTGGTTTTTAGACATCATCACATCTTTGGCAAAGGCTACCTGTTCATTGTACATTTCCTCAGCCTGCTGCAATGATAATTCTTCCACCGTGGGATTATCAAGCTTTAACTGTATCAGGCCGATAACGCCATAGTTGATGATGCCCTTAAATTCGCTGATGATATCATCGCCTACTTTCTGTGTTTTCAGTTCCTGGATATTCCGGATGCGCAAAGCTTTGATGAATATCTGGTCAACAACAGAGATGGTTCTCAATACACGCCACGATGTGCCGTAATCTTTGGTTTTTTTCAGAAAAATATCTTTACAAGCATCTACGGCTTTATCGTACTGCTGCGATGTATCGGACATAAATTAAAATACATTTATTTTTGCAAAAATAACAAAAAATGCGCAGTATCAATTGCAGGGGAAGATTACTATCGCTGGAGAAGCCGGTGGTGATGGGCATCATCAACATTACCAATGAGTCTTTTTACGCAGGCAGCCGCAAGTCAGGCGTAGACGATGCGGTAGAGCTTGCCGGAAAGATGCTGGCTGAAGGCGCTTCCATACTGGATGTCGGCGGCCAAAGCACTTCACCAAAGAGTAAATTATTGTCTGCAGAAGAAGAGCTGAAGCGCGTGATGCCTGCCATTGAAGCCATTCTCACAGCCTTTCCTGACGCCATTCTTTCAATAGATACATTTTATGCAGGCGTAGCTGAATCCGCCCTGCAAGCGGGCGCAGCCATTGTAAATGATATTTCAGCAGGACACTTTGATAAACTAATGCTCTCAACAGCCGGCAGGCTCGGCGCCCCCTACATTGCCATGCACATGCGCGGCACACCGCAAACCATGCAAAGCCTTGCCGCTTATGAAAACATCACCCGCGAAGTAATGGATTATTTTATTGAAAGAATAGATAAGTGCCTGCAGGCAGGCATCAACGACATTGTACTGGACCCGGGCTACGGCTTTGCAAAAACCAGGGAACATAATTTTGAGCTGCTCAACAATTCCGGCGTATTCAGCATCCTGGGAAAACCAATACTTACGGGTATTTCAAGAAAATCCATGATCTATAAAACTCTCGGCATTCCCGTAGAAGAAGCCCTGAACGGAACCACTGTTTTAAACACCATTGCCCTACAGAAAGGAACAAATATCCTGCGCGTGCACGATGTAAAAGAAGCTGTGCAGGCAGTGCGGCTTGTAAGCAAATTCAATGGCAGTGTGTGAATATGAGCAAAAACATACTATTAATTCTTAATTTTTCAGGACCTTTGCCCTGCCATGGAAATATTTAACCGGAGAACACAATTCTATTTAAATACTTTTGTCAAACACGATTTCAGAGCCAGCATAAGCGTTTTTTTTGTAGCACTTCCACTCTGCCTGGGCGTATCATTAGCATCGAATACGCCTGTTTACTCAGGACTCATAGCAGGCATTATAGGCGGCATTTTAATTGGTTTCATCAGCGGTTCGCAACTGAGCGTGAGCGGCCCTGCGGCGGGCTTAACGGCCATCTGCGCTGCAGCCATTACAGAGCTGGGCGCTTTAGAAATTTTCTTCCTGAGCGTATCCATCGCGGGCATGTTACAAATCATGCTGGGAATATTCAAATTGGGGGGCTTTACACATTTTATTCCTTCGGCAGTGATCAAAGGCATGCTGGCAGCGATAGGCATTATTCTTATCTCTAAACAGATCCCTTTACTGCTGGGCTATGACAGGCCTGACTTCTGGACAAAACAGCTTTTCAATATCTTTACTTTTAAATCAGGCTTCAGCGGCATAGTGGATTTTGCCAACAGCGTATCTGTCGGTGCACTACTGATTGCAGCCAGCTCGCTTGTATTGCTTATTTTATGGAGAAAATTCTTTTCCAGAAAAATATCTTTCATCCCTACTTCATTTATTACCGTAGTTTTCGGCGTATGCCTGGCTTACCTGTTGGAAATGTTCCTGCCGCAATTCCAGCTTAAACCGTCACAATTTGTAAATATACCCGGTAATATTTTTTCAGAGATCAGGTTTCCGCAGTTCAGCGCATTGTTTACCGACACAGCTATCTGGAAAAATGCAGTGGTGATTTGCTTTGTAGCTACACTTGAAACCTTGCTCAGCATTGAAGCTATAGATAAATTAGACCCGTACAACCGCATTTCTCCGCAAAACAGGGAACTGGTAGCGCAGGGCACAGGAAACTTTATCAGCGGGCTTTTGGGTGGCATACCCATCACAGCCGTTATCGTCAGGAGTTCTGCCAACGTGGAAGCCGGCGGCAAAACAAAATTTTCTACCATAGCGCACGGCGTTTGGCTGGTGCTGGCCATATTGTTTGCAGTGCCGCTTATAAACCGTATTCCTTATTGTGTACTGGCTGTGATCCTGATCAGGACGGGTTACAACCTGGCCAAACCAAAATTATTTATCCATACTTTCCGCAGCGGACGCGAACAGTTTTATCCCTTCCTGATTACCGTGGGCGCCATTTTGTTTTCCGACATTTTGATAGGTGTGCTTATAGGTATAGCTTACTCTGTATATTTTATTGTGAAACATACTTACCGTGCGGGCTACACCACAGAAAGCTTTGTGAAACTCGGCATTACCACTTACCGGATAGACCTTGCCATGAATGTCAGTTTCTTAAACAAGAAAAAATTAATGGATGAATTAGACAATATTCCTGCATATTCAGTTGTAGAAATCATAGGCACAGGTGTAGTGTATATAGATCATGATATATTGGAGATTATTCATGATTACCGTTTAAAAGCATACAATAAACACATAGAACTGAAATTGATCAATGTGCCGTATGTTGATACCATTGTCCCCGATAAATTGCATTGATCTTTTCTGTGCCTGCGGCAAAATACCCTAAATTATTCACTGCTTTTTTATTGGCCTGTAAACAGATATACAGCGGTTTTATTAAAGAAATTTATTTTCCCATGTAGCTTATGAAACGTAATAGCCGCGCGCTTTAGCATATTGATATGCGCTATAGCAAAAAGTGAGATCAACCATTTCTTTTTCGCTAAAAAACTGTTGCCCAATCATATACATCTCCGGATATCTGCTGATCTTTTAAAAGCGCAACGGCTGCTGCAAGCGCTAACGCTGCTTTTTCTTTATCATCTAAAAAAGGCATATGTCGCCAAACCTCAACAGCATTTAATTCTTGAATCAACGCCTTCTTTTATGGCACCTTTCCCAATGCAATTCTACACAATACGGACAGCCGTTTACCTGCTAATATTCTTAGATATACAATGTGCAGCAAAGAAAGTGACTTTCCCCCTGTCGTGCCTAATAGAAATATATACTTAGTAAAGCATTATAACCTTCCGTGCAACGGTGGCGTAAGGTAATTGCATTGATATTTTAAAAAAATAAACTACAACATAATACATCGGCACTAAAGTGTGTAAACAGTACCGCTACATTTTATAGGATTTTATTATTGATTCCAACATCATGTTCATTATGTTGCCGGCGGGTATCTGTACAATGCTTAATGCATTCACAGGTGAAATAAGCTGTTCGGGGTTTTTGTGGAGAAATCAGCAACATGCCGTAGCACCAGTAGAAATAAAAGTGATTTATAGGTCGAAATCTGCGCACCTTTTTATAATTGTTACCAGCAGTAAGGCTAAGAAGGTTATTGTTTCAAAAATATATGTAATATCTTTAAAAGGTCACGGCAAAGACTGGATTTCAGCAGAAATGTAATAGCAAAAAAAAAGCCTTGCAGAAAAAAAATCTACAAGGCTTTTAAAATGAATATGGCAATTACCTACTCTCCCAGGGACAAAACCCAAGTACCATCGGCCATAAGGGGCTTAACTTCTCTGTTCGGAATGGGAAGAGGTGAACACCCTCGGAATAATCACCATAAAAAGGTAATTAAAACGGTTACGTTTTAAAAAATAAGGTCATATTGGAAAAGCTCACATAGGAGTTGTATATTTTTCGATTGAAAAATAAAAAAATAAAGCTTACGGGCAATTAGTACTACTTGGCTTTGATGTTACCACCTTTACACCTATAGCCTATCAACGTCATAGTCTTTGACGACCCTTAAAAGTAAACTCATCTTGAGGAAGGTTTCACGCTTAGATGCTTTCAGCGTTTATCCTTGCTGTACGTAGCTACTCTGCACTGCACCTGGCGGCACAACAGATACACCAGCGGTACATACGACCCGGTCCTCTCGTACTAAGGTCATGTCCTCTCAATTTACTAGCGCCCACCACAGATAGAGACCGAACTGTCTTGCGACGTTCTGAACCCAGTTCACGTGCCACTTTAATGGGCGAACAGCCCAACCCTTGGGACCTTCTCCAGCCCCAGGATGTGACGAACCGACATCGAGGTGCCAAACCTTACCGTCGATATGAGCTCTTGGGTAAGATCAGCCTGTTATCCCCGGAGTACCTTTTATCCTTTGAGCGATGGCCCTTCCATGCAGAACCACCGGATCACTTTAGCCGACTTTCGTCCCTGCTCGGCGCGTCTGCCTCACAGTCAAGCACCCTTATACTAATACGCTCTATGTACGATTACCAACCGTACTGAGGGTACCTTTGCAAGCCTCCGTTACTTTTTAGGAGGCGACCACCCCAGTCAAACTACCCACCATGCAATGTCTCCCGTTTTAAACGGGATTAGGTTCTAAGCAACAGAAGGTTGGTATTTCAACGTTGACTCCACGAACACTGGCGTGCCCGCTTCAAAGTCTCCCAACTATCCTACACATCGGTTGCTCAAAATCAATGCAAAGTTGTAGTGAAGGTTCACGGGGTCTTTTCGTCCCGTGGCGGGTAACCGGCATCTTCACCGATACTACAATTTCACCGGGCTCGTGGAGGAGACAGTGTTCAACTCATTAGACCATTCGTGCAGGTCGGAACTTACCCGACAAGGAATTTCGCTACCTTAGGACCGTTATAGTTACGGCCGCCGTTTACCGGGGCTTCAGTCAGAAGCTTCGCATTGCTGCTAACATCCTTCCTTAACCTTCCGGCACCGGGCAGGTATCAGGCTCTATACGTCATCTTTCGATTTTGCAGGGCCCTATGTTTTTGCTAAACAGTTGGTTGAACCATTTTACTGAGACCCCGATATGATCGGGGTACGCTTTATCCCGAAGTTACAGCGTTAATTTGCCTAGTTCCTTCTCCACGGCTCACCCGAGCGCCTTAGAATACTCATCCCGTCTACCTGTGTCGGTTTGCGGTACCAGCTGCTATACTCGCTTTTCTTGGGACCGATTTTATTCTTTCGCCTCCCCCGAAGGTTCAGCTCAACGTACATTTCCGTCAGTACGTAAGAACCACGTCGATCCGTCACTTTTATTGTATAGCAGGTACAGGAATATTAACCTGTTTTCCATCAGATGCCCCTTTCGGGTTCTCCTAAGGACTGGACTAACCCTGATCCGATTAACGTTGATCAGGAACCCTTAGACTTTCGGCGAATAGGTTTTTCACCTATTTTATCGTTACTTATGCCTACATTTTCTTTTGAAATCGCTCCAACAATGGTCGCCCATCGCCTTCGATGCAGATTTCAATGCTCCCCTACCACTCATATAAATATGAGTTTAGAACTTCGGTTCGTAGTTTGATGCCCGATTATTTTCCGTGCAGGATCTCTCGACCAGTGAGCTGTTACGCACTCTTTAAATGAATTGCTGCTTCCAAGCAAACATCCTGGCTGTTATAGAAATCCCACCGCGTTTGATCAACTTAACTACGTATTAGGGACCTTAGTTGCTAATCTGGGTTATTTCCCTCTCGGCCACGGACCTTAGCGCCCGCAGCCTCACTCCCGGAGATATGTGTTAGCATTCGGAGTTTGTCAGGGTTTGGTAGGCGGTGAAGCCCCCTAGCCCAATCAGTAGCTCTACCTCTAACACACTTCTTTATATCCGAGGCTGTTCCTAAAAACATTTCGGGGAGAACGAGCTATCTCTCAGTTTGATTGGCCTTTCACCCCTATCCACAGGTCATCCCAAGACTTTTCAACGTCAACGGGTTCGGTCCTCCATTTTGTGTTACCAAAACTTCAACCTGCCCATGGATAGATCACAAAGTTTCGCGTCTACCCCCACTGACTGAACGCCCTATTCGGACTCGCTTTCGCTACGGCTACGTTATTTAAGAACTTAACCTTGCCAGTGAGGAGTAACTCGTAGGCTCATTATGCAAAAGGCACGCCGTCACTCATTGCTGAGCTCCGACCGCTTGTAGGCGTACGGTTTCAGGTACTATTTCACTCCCTTATTCAGGGTACTTTTCACCTTTCCCTTACGGTACTGGTTCACTATCGGTGTCTGAGGAGTATTTAGCCTTACCGGATGGTGCCGGCAGATTCACGCAGGATTCCTCCGGTCCCGCGCTACTCAGGATACTGCTCGTTGTTATTAATTTATGCTTACGGGATTATCACCCTCTATGATTTAACTTTCCAGAAAATTCAGCTTGATAATAACTTCTAAATGCAGTCCTACAACCCTCGTCCGACACGTCGGACAAGTTTGGGCTCTTCCCAGTTCGCTCGCCACTACTTTGGGAATCATTATTATTTTCTTTTCCTCCGGGTACTTAGATGTTTCAGTTCCCCGGGTTGGCTCTCTTTCGAGTGCTATACCTTCAATATAGCAGGTTGTCCCATTCGGAAATCTACGGATTAATGCTTGTGTGCAGCTTCCCGTAGCTTATCGCAGCTTACCACGTCCTTCATCGCCTCTCAGACCCTAGGCATCCGCCATACGCCCTTATTCGCTTTAAAAAATTTAGAAATTGTAGTGATGTTACCACCACTATTGTTATTGTTACTCTTTTTGATTTCGCTTTCCCAATATGTCAAAGAACTTTTTTCAATCAATGAAAGCCAATTTATACCGGCAATCACTTAAAGATTGAAACTGTAATGTTTAAGGTTATGATCCTTTACGCCATGATGCGAACATTATATTTTAAGAACTGATGTATAATCAACGGCCACTGCTGTTGATTATATTTTTTTTTGATTTATGTGGAGGATATCGGAGTCGAACCGATGACCCTCTGCGTGCAAGGCAGATGCTCTAGCCAACTGAGCTAACCCCCCAAATTTAATTGATAACGGATAATTGACAATGAACAATATTTGAATTGTCAATCATCAACTTTCAATTGTCAATTATTGAGTAGTCCCGCCCAGATTTGAACTGGGGACCTCTACATTATCAGTGTAGCGCTCTAACCAACTGAGCTACGAGACTGTCAACTAATTTGCCAATTTGTAAATTCGACAATTCTGATGACAAACGAATGCCGTAGCCAACTTTGGCATTTTAGAGCCATACAAACAAAGAACTTTAATAATTTTAAAAGAAAAGAAAACAACAGTAATAACTTGATTAAGTTACTCTAAAAAGGAGGTATTCCAGCCGCACCTTCCGGTACGGCTACCTTGTTACGACTTAGCCCCAATTACCAGTTTTACCCTAGGCAGCTCCTTTCGGTTACCGACTTTAGGTACACCCGGCTTTCATGGCTTGACGGGCGGTGTGTGCAAGGTCCGGGAACGTATTCACCGTATCATTGCTGATATACGATTACTAGCGATTCCAGCTTCATGCAGGCGAGTTGCAGCCTGCAATCCGAACTGAGATTGGGTTTTTGAGATTCGCTCCTTGTCGCCAAGTGGCTGCTCTTTGTCCCAACCATTGTAGTACGTGTGTAGCCCTGGGCATAAAGGCCATGATGACTTGACATCATCCCCTCCTTCCTCGCGTCTTACGACGGCAGTTTCATTAGAGTTCCCAGCTTAACCTGTTGGCAACTAATGATAGGGGTTGCGCTCGTTGCGGGACTTAACCCAACACCTCACGGCACGAGCTGACGACAGCCATGCAGCACCTTGCTTCATGTCTATTGCTAGAAAAGCTCCTTTCAGAGCCGGTCATTTGCATTCTAGCCCAGGTAAGGTTCCTCGCGTATCATCGAATTAAACCACATACTCCACCGCTTGTGCGGACCCCCGCCAATTCCTTTGAGTTTCATTCTTGCGAACGTACTTCCCAGGTGGATTACTTAATGCTTTCGCTCAGACGCGCACAGTGTATCGCGCACGTCGAGTAATCATCGTTTAGGGCGTGGACTACCAGGGTATCTAATCCTGTTTGATCCCCACGCTTTCGTGCCTCAGCGTCAATAATCGCTTAGTCAGCTGCCTTCGCAATAGGTGTTCTATGTCATATCTAAGCATTTCACCGCTACATGACATATTCCGCTAACCTCAACGATATTCAAGATTGATAGTATCCACGGCAGTTTCTGAGTTAAGCTCAGAGATTTCACCACAGACTTACCAATCCGCCTACGCACCCTTTAAACCCAGTAAATCCGGATAACGCTTGCACCCTCCGTATTACCGCGGCTGCTGGCACGGAGTTAGCCGGTGCTTATTCATAGGGTACCGTCAAGTCCCGAATAATCGGGATGTTTCTCCCCCTATAAAAGAAGTTTACAATCCAGAGGACCTTCATCCTCCACGCGGCATGGCTGGTTCAGACTTGCGTCCATTGACCAATATTCCTTACTGCTGCCTCCCGTAGGAGTTGGGCCCGTGTCTCAGTGCCCATGTGGCTGATCATGCTCTCACATCAGCTACCCATCGTAGACTTGGTGGGCCGTTACCCCGCCAACTATCTAATGGGACGCACGACCATCTTTATCCGCCTGAGCTTTAATAGAATTGTGATGCCACATCTCTATGTTATGGGGTATTAATCCGAATTTCTTCGGGCTATGCCCCAGATAAAGGGAAGTTTCGTACGTGTTCCTCACCCGTTTGCCGGTTTCCAGATAATTATTGCTAACTCTCTGTATCCCTCGACTTGCATGTATTAAGCCTGCCGCTAGCGTTCATCCTGAGCCAGGATCAAACTCTCCATTGTAAATGAATTGTTTTGACCGTGACTAAAATTACTTCAAAGTATTTTAGGTGTCAAATTGTGTATTATTTTTATAACATACTCAAGTTGTTTCCTTACTGTTATTTCCTAATCTTTCAAAGAGCTTATTTCAATGTGTATTGAAACTTGTAAATGCTGCCGTTTCGAGCGGCGATCAATAGCTGAACTATTAAACATTTAAGAATCTTATAACCCGCTGCTTCAATTGGGGTTGCAAAGATAGTCACTTTTTTAATTCTGACAAAATTTATTTTTAAATTTTTTGTATTTTTTTGTGACCGTATTTTTTAAGAACTGTATCCGTTTCTAATTTGGGAGTGCAAAGATAATCACTTTTTTGATTCTGACAAATTTTTTGATTTATTTTTTCAAAAATTTTCAATCATAATTTCTTTAGAACTGCACCGTTTTTTCGGAGTGCAAAGATAGTCAATTTAATGTTTCTAAACAAATTTTTATTTAGATTTTTTATCCGTTTAAATGACCTTGTTTTTAAGAACTATACCCCTTTTTCGTTTGGGAGTGCAAAGATAATCACTTTTTAAATCCTGGCAAAATATTTGTTTTAATTTATTCAGATTTTATTTAGCGATGCTTTGTCAAGAACTGTACCCTTTGTTTTGGGAGTGCAAAGATAATCTCTTTTTTTGTATTTCCTAATTTTTATTCAGAATAATTTTTTATTTATTCAGCATAATTTCCAAGCAAATTTTTCAGAGAACTTACCCGCCTGTGCGGCCGACAAAGATACTTGTTTTTTTATTGCCGCCAAAGAAATCTTTTAAATTTTTAAACGCGGAGATGATTGGATGGAGACAGGTCTAAAAGGTTTAATGTGCCCGTATGCAATACTATGATATTGTGGCAGGTACAACAATATTGTAATCCTGAGGATATACCACCTTTACCAGGAACAATCCTTTAGCGGGCGTAGAGAAGTCTGCCTGTGCGCAGTCTTTAGATTCAATAATATGTTTAAAATCTTCTACCGTGATAATGCCCCTGCCTACCCTGAGCATGGTACCTACCAGCGCCCTGACCATGCCGCGCAGAAACCTGTTGGAACGTACATGGTATACCAATATGCCATCTTCCTCGCTCCACTCCGATAAAGTAATAGTACAGTTATTGGTATATACCTGTGTATTGAGCTTGCTGAATGTAGTAAAATCTGTGTACTGCAACAACAAAGCGGCCGCCTTGTTCAAGGCGCTTATATCCAGGTCGTGCCCGTATTTATAAGCCGTATCAAAATGAAAAGGATCTTTATGGCGGCTTATATAGTATTTGTATTCCCTGTAAACAGCATCAAATCTGGCGTGCGCAGAGCCTGCTACTTTAAAAATACGCTTTACTGCAATATCATAGGGCAGTAAAGCATTGATACTGTAACCATATTTATCGGTATCAAATTCCAGGTCGGTATCAAAATGAAAATAATTCTGCAATGCGTGTACGCCGGCATCGGTGCGTGAAGAACCGGTAAGCTGTATTTCTTTTCTGAATAGAATTTTCAGTACCTGCTGTAGTGATCCTTGTATGGTAGGTGCATTGGGTTGCACCTGGAAGCCGTTGTAATGCGTTCCTAAATAAGATACTTCTATAAAATACCGCTGACTCAAACCAAGATTATTTAACAGAATTTCTGAATTCTGCTTTTTTAGCTTTGTCGTAAATGAGAGACTCAAGCCCGGCAAAATTTTGCTTGTCTGATACATGGCCATACACGGCCTTAAAAAACCTTAAACGCCCGTTGTCTGTAATGAAGAGCCCTGCCAGTGTTTTTACTTTGGCTGTGGTAATACATTTTTTGCCCAGCATATCCATAGCTGTGGTCACCATATCGTCATCATTATCCCTGCCGATCATTTTATTGCGAATCTTATTGAAGTCCCTGTCTGCAATTTCACCGCCGGAGCAATTGCTGTAATTAGCTGATGCAACATCTGGTACTACTTTAGCGGATTGCACAACAGTTTCTTCTGCGGGAACAACTTTTGGCTCATTGGTATAGAAAGGATTTTCTACCTGGTTAGCCGGGGGCGCCTGCTTCTCCTCTTTTTTGATAAAGCGTTCATTCCTGTTGCGCCTGGTCTTTTTTTCAATGGCAGGCGGCGCCTGCTGTGCCAGGTCCTCATAATCAAAATACGCTATGGATTTCTTTTTTTCTTCAGCAGGCGGCGCCTGCACAGCAACTGGAGCATTTGTACTTACAGCAGCTTCTGCCGGCTGCGGCTCATCTGAAGGAATGAATATTTTTACAGAATCCGTAGACGTATTACTTAATAATACAAAACTCATTTCCCTGCCGTTGTTTACATTTTTATCTTCTGTTCTGATAACGCCATAAGTATCTGAAGGCGCTGCCAGCTCTGGTGATGCAACTACTGGCTGCGCGGTTGTTTGTGCAACAGGGGTTTCTACAGGTTTTTTCTCATCTCCTGCGCGAACAATTTTTGTCTCTTCAAAAGGATCGCGCTTTGGCTTAGGCGCCTCCTTTTGTACCGGTTTTGCAAGGTTTGGGTCATTCACTACGGTAGACATGAGATCGCCGAAAGTCCTGGATTTAGGTTCTTCTTTCACCGGAGTAGTGTTTGCCGCTACCACTGGTGGCTCTTCTGCGGCAACCGGCTTTTCTTCTACGGTGGCTACCACTACCGGCTCTGGGTCCGGCTGCTTTACTTCCGGCTGCTCTTCCCGCGTTTTCTTAGGTGGCGTTGCAGCAACTACATTGCCGGACGGCTGTTTACCATTGGCAACAATGACTTCCTGTGTCTGCAGGTCTGTAAGCGAATAGGTGCTTTTGTCTACTTCTTTCAGTGAATAACCGATGTCGTTGTTTTTTACAACAGTAACAAATTTTTGTTCAGGCGCTGCATTTTGCGGAAATCCCAACCTGAAATTGTAAGTCCCGCTTTTTAATTTGGGTATAATGAGATAGCCTATGGAAGAAGAGCTGTAAAGTTTCTCATTCAGCACCACATAAAATGGCTTACGGTTTTCTGATTGAATATAAATGAAATGGCTGTCGTCTACCTGTGCCTTTACCTTATGGATACCGGCAACAAACACAACGGAAAGCAAAAGCAGTATTATTTTTTTGATTTGAATGTTCATTCAAAGAATATTTTTAGTAGAATTAGGTATATAACTATAAAACGCTGTAATAGTTTAATTGATCAGGATTGTTTCTTTTCTCCATAAGCAAGGTCGCCTGCGTCGCCGAGTCCCGGCACAATATAGCCTTTTGCAGTAAGTTCATCGTCAATATCGCCACACCACACATGTACTTTGTTGTTGGTCTCCCTGAGCAGGTATTCAATTCCTTCGGTGGCCGCGATGGCGCAAACCACGTGTATCTCAGCAGGTTTGCCGATTGTTTCCAGTACATTCAATGTCTTAGCCAGCGACGCGCCGGTTGCCAGCATGGGGTCTGAAACTATCAGTATCCGGCCGTTAATATCCGGCGAAGTCACATATTCCAGCGCTATCTCAAAAGTGCCGTCTTTATGGTGTTTCCTGTATGCCGATATAAAAGAATTGTCTGCCTTATCAAAAAAGTTCAACAGTCCCTGGTGCATGGCCAGACCGGCCCGGAGAATGGTGGCTATCACGGGCTGTTCTTTCAGCACTTTACTGTTGTGTGTACCCAATGGTGTTTCAATTTCTTCCTCCACGTACGGAAGTGTTTTACTTATTTCATAAGCAATTACCTCTGCTACCCTTTCCAGGTTTTTCCGGAAACGCAGCCTGTCTGACTGTACATTTATTGACCTTAACTCACTTACCCAGTTTGAGACAAGACTGTGTTTATCACTTAAATTTATTACCATACGGCTAAGGTACTAATTAATTATAATGGTAAAATTTACAGATAAAGATTTTTTCAGACATTTATATAAATTTTATCATCGCAGTGCGTTTAGTATATTTGCCCAACTTTCAAAAATAAAAATTTAATCATGATTTATCGCGCACTCGGTTTAATGAGCGGCTCATCCCTGGACGGCCTGGATATGGCTTTGGTAGAGTTTGAAGAAGCCGGCAGAAAATGGAACTACAAAGTGCTGGCAAGCGGCTGTACAGCTTACCCTCACGAGATGAAAGCAAGACTTGCAGCATCAACTGCCCTTTCTGCGGCTGATTACCTGCAGCTTGATGCAGACCTCGGCAGACTGATCGGCAGCATGGTAAATGATTTTATACAAACCAACAAGCTGGAACACCGCGTGCAACTTATTGCACTGCACGGGCACACAACCTTTCACCAGCCGCAAAACGGCTTTACAGCATGGCTGGGAAACGCTGCACAGGTAGCTGCGGCAACCAAAATAAATGTAGTAAGCGATCTGCGCGCGATGGACGTGGCATTGGGCGGGCAGGGTGCACCAATTGTACCGATGGGAGAGAAACTATTATTCCCGGGCTACAAATATTTTATGAACATCGGCGGCATTGCTAACATCTCTGCGCTTACAAATGATGCTTATGCTGCTTTTGATGTATGCCCTGCCAATAAAGTGCTGAATATGCTTGCAGCACAAAAAAGCCTGGACTATGATATGGACGGCCGGCTTGCAGCAGCCGGAAACATTGATACAGAACTGCTATCCGCACTGAACAAACTGGAATATTACACACAGCCTTACCCGAAATCTCTTGCCAATGATTTTGGCATAGAAACAGTTTACCCTATGGTAGATGCAGCCCCGGTAAGCCTTGAAGACAAGATGCGTACATATGTAGAGCATATAGCCCTGCAAACGGGATATGCCTTAAGCAGCCTGCGGAAACACGCCGGCGCCAATGATACTATGATGATTACCGGCGGGGGCGCTATGAATTCATTTCTTGTAAAACGCATTAGCGAAACATTAAAACCCTACGGAATAGACACTTTTATACCAGATAATGAAACTATTGCGTATAAAGAAGCGATCGTGATGGCTTTGCTGGCTACGCTGCGCTGGCGCGAGGAAAATACGGTGATGCACGAAATCACCGGCGCTTCGAGGTCCAGCATTGGCGGCGCAGTGTGGATCGGACAGGAATATTAAGGCATTTTGCCTGATTGGTATGCCGATTACAAATCGGCCGATAGTGCTGCGGAATTGCAAATTCCGAAGAGTGATTAATGACTACCAATTTTCAGCGTAGAATTGTATTATTTCTTTTAATGCTTTGGTATGCCGATTACAAATCGGCCGATAATACTTCGGAATTGCAAATCCCGAAGAGCATAGGACTTTGAAAATTATTCCAAAGGATTTAAGATATCATAGTTGTGGCTTTTGGAAAATATCCTGGCAAACTCTTTTCCTTTGTAAATATTCTTATTGGTCTTGTTGCCAATGATAATAATAACAGCGCTATCCTGCACCAGCCTTGTAAACACGCTGTTGGTGCCGTGCCACATGCCATTGTGATAGATGACAGTATCGCCTGTAGGATTGTTGAGCATACGCCAGCCGAGGCCGTAATTATGCACAGATGGCCTTTCATTACTTAAAGGCATGTAAGACATCCTGATGGTTTCCGGGCGCAGCAAAACAGCTGAATAAAAACTCTTATCCCACTTCAACAGATCCTGCACGGTAGAATACACATTTTTATCGCCATAGCTGGCATCATACGGATCCATAGGGAAGCCGCGCGTTGTAGAATAAGTTTCAACATAATTTGCCGAGTCTTTCTTAGAGAACACATACGTATCTTTCATACCCAGCGGCAGAAAAATACTGTCGCGCATATAATCAGGAAAATTCTGTTTGGTTATTTGCTCAATAATGCTGGCCAGGATAATATAATTGGTGTTGCAGTATTGAAATACCCTGTTTGGATTAGCCGCTTTGGGAACTTTATTATCTACCATGAAATTAATAATATCCATGTTTGATGCCAGCTTTTTCTTATCCCAACCCTTATCCATCACATACAAATAATTGGGTATACCACTGCGGTGCGACAGCAGATCCCGCACTGTAACGCCATGATAGGGCAACATGGGAAAAAACTTCTGGATAGTATCATCCAGTGATACCCGCCCCTGCTCAAACAAACGCAGCAATGCCACGCCGGTAAACGTTTTGGAAATAGAAGCCAGGTGTAAAGGTGTGTGCGGTGTTATAGGTGTTTTACTTCTAAAGTCGTGGTAACCCTGGTATTTTTCAAAAAGAATAACCCCGTTTTTGGCTATGAGTATCTGCCCGTTAAATCTTTCTCCCGGGAAAAGAGAATCAAACTTGGATTGTATGGCATTTGTATAACTATTTTTTTGAGATTCAGATAGCGGTGCAAACCGGAATGAATCATTCTGCTGGGCAATGCTCCATTTTTTTTTGTGCTTTGTTTGTTTACTTTGATTCCCATCTTTACAGGCAAAAGCTACAGCAAAAAACAGAACGCCTGCTACTAAAAATTTATACTTCACGCTTAACAATTAAAAGGACAAATGTACTTGAATTGGCCTATTAAAAAATTGATGCATAAATTTCATTTGTAAGTATTTCGTTAATTTTGTCTCAAAGCTACTATCTATGCGCATCCTGTTATTTGATCCCAGGGAAAGAGATTTTTTTTTACCGCTTACTTATACACGTGCAATTGCAGATCTATACGTCGGCTCGTTTACCCTGAAACAATGGTGGCAACGCCTTGCCGAAGAGAAAATCTATATACTTACACAAGCTTATCTGCAGGAAAAGTATGAGGCATGTGCAAATGATAATGAATTTATGTACATCAATGCAACTGCTATCCCTGATACAAATATTCTGAAAGCTGCACTGGCACTGGATTACAACGAAGCATTAGTGGTAAACGATATACCCGTGGCATTTAAAAGCAGGGAACTTTACGCCAATGCAACGCAACTGCCGCAGAAGTTCGAAACCGTGGCCAAGATTGATGTGCAGCTTATGCAGTACCCCTTCGAACTTGTGCAATGGAATAAAAAATTTTTTGAATTGCAAACAGGCCTTTTGGCAAACAGCCAAAGCCGTGCTGGCATTTCATCAACCAACCTGTTAATCAAGCAGGAAAATATATACATGGGAGACGGCTGCACTATGGAAGGCTGCATCATTAACGCAAATGATGGGCCGGTGTACATTTCAAAAGATTGTACTATCATGGAAGGAAGCCTTATCCGCGGCCCGCTCTTCCTGGGCGAAGGCTCAGTGGTAAAGATGGGTACTAAGATTTATGGCGCCACTACTATCGGTAAAAAGTGTACGGTGGGCGGTGAGATAAAAAACATCATCTTGCATGACTATAGCAATAAAGCGCATGACGGCTACCTGGGAGATGCTGTGATCGGCAGCTGGTGCAATTTTGGGGCCGGCACGTCCTGCAGCAATGTTAAGAACACCGGGGGCGATGTAAAAATTATGCATCACAAAAATTCTTCTACAATAAATGCCGGATTAAAGTTCGGTGTCATCACAGGAGATTATGTGCGCACCGCGATCAACACATCCATAAATTCAGGAAGTAGTATAGGCATGTGTTGCAGCCTGCACAGTCATAAAACTTTTTCCGGTATTGTACCAAATTTTTCCTGGGGCAGTACAGAACCAAACAGCTATCGTGTGGAAGAAGCTATAAAACATATCTACAACTGGATGCAGTTTAAGGATGAAGCACTTTCGGAAAAAGACCGCAAGATCCTGGAATGGCTGTATAAGGAAAATGAGGTATCTATTAAAAAACAAAGTATTCCAAAATATTAACAATATTAGCAGTATTATTTTTGCCCAAAATTAGCGCAAGCGCTTACCGATTAGGGCAGCTTTAAGTGATAATAATTTAGAAGTTATGCAATAACATGTTTACACAACTTCATAAGATCACAACTACGTACTATCTTTGCAACCTATTAATCAAATCAAAATATTGAAATTATGCGTAAAAAAATTGCAGCAGCCAACTGGAAAATGAATCTTACTTATGCCCAGGCAAATGAGCTTTTGGATAATCTTTTTTCTAAAAAATATAGTTTGTCTGAAAACCAGCAGGTGGTAATTGCCGTGCCTGCACCATACCTGCATCTTGCCAAAGAAAAAACACAAGGCAAAAACCAGGTTTTTATTTCTGCTCAAAATATATATACCAAAAAATCAGGAGCTTACACAGGCGAAATATCAGTGGAAATGCTGCAATCAATGGGCATAGAACATACTATTATCGGACACTCCGAGAGAAGGGATTATTTTAATGAAAGCAACGAATTCCTGAAAGAGAAAGTTGACATATGCCTTGAAAACCATATCACCCCTATCTTCTGTTGCGGCGAAGCGCTGGAAGTGAGAGAGCAGAACAAGCAAAATCAATTCGTGGCCAAACAAATTGAAGAAAGCCTCTTTCACCTTTCTTCTACAGACATTCAAAAAGTTGTGATAGCTTATGAACCCATCTGGGCTATCGGCACGGGCAAAACAGCTACAAGTGAGCAGGCACAAGAGATACAGCAGTTTATACGCCAATTGATTGCTAACAAATACGATGCTGCTACTGCAGATGCAGTATCTATTTTATATGGTGGCAGTGTAAAGGCAAACAATGCCAAAGAATTATTCTCCCAGCCCGATATCGACGGTGGCCTGGTTGGGGGAGCATCTTTAAATGCTGAAGAATTTGCAGCTATCATCAATGCTTTAGCATAGTTGCAGGAATAAGTTATTGCAGGAATAAGTTATTGTAGGAATAGGTTATTGTAGGAATAGGTTATTGTAGGAATAGGTTATTGTAGGAATAGGTTATTGTAGGAACGCGCCTCGAGGCGCGTTCACTATTAAATACCACAACATTCTAATCCAGGTTTTGTTAATTTATGTTATAGAAAATATGGAAAGGTACGCGCCTCGAGGCGCGTACCCACATCAACAAAGGCTGTTTCCAAATTGGGGAACAGCTTTTTTATATTTAGTTAAATTCAGCTTGCAGCATTTCCGGGTGGGGACGTCATTCGATATGACCTACGGTTTAAATCTCATTAAACTGTCTTCAGCCTTAAGTGAGTCTTTAGCCCTTCTGCGGTAGAGCAATTTATCAAAATCTTTGGAATAGCTTACGCTTATGCCCTGCCTGTTTTGCCGTCCTATATTTCCGGCCGTACCAGCAAGGCCGAGGCTTGTTCTGTTAAAGATCAGCATGCGCAGCCTGCCGTCTTTACTTAAGATAATCTGTACAGAGATATCGGGCAACCATTGAAAATTGTTGTTGGCTAATGCTGATGCCGCGTTAATATTAAAATCAAAATTGTTACCGAAAGTTACGATCACACGGCCGTCGAGGATGCTCTTGCTCACTCTTGCATTGATAATCTGCCTGTCGAGCCTCCCGGCATTTACGTCGCCGAATAAACTGGCGCTGCTATAGGTAGAGCCACTGATATCTACCCGCAGGCTCCTGTCGCCCGTGATGCGGAACAGTGCATCTGATAAGGATTTATTAAGCTCGGAGGTGATCAGTTGCGAAATCGTATTTACACCGGCAGATGCAAAATTTACATTAGACCCCTGGCCGTAAGGCGCGAATGTATTGAACACGATCAGATAAGTTACCTGCTTAAGCATTTCGTTATCGTCGGTAGCCAAACGGTTGAGGAATGCGCCAAAATCAGGATCGGATTTGATAACGCTCCCCGTAGGGAAATCCAGGCGGAAGCTGATGTCGGGTTTCACCAGGTCGCCGCGCAACTGTACTATCACGTACACATCACCACGGTAAGAACCCACATTGCTGTTGGAAAATAATTGAGCAGAGGCGTTGTTGCTCAGCAGGTCGCGCACGGTAATGTTTTGTGCAGTATACTGTGCATCTATATGCAGGTTGGCTTTGGTAATGTCGCCGTTCCATTCTATATAATTGTTGGTGCCTTCCTTAAACTCAAATGGTTTAGGCACAAACGACTGGAAATTAAAATCATACCTCCCAGATTCAATATTGTACCTGCCACGCATGGTAATGTCACCTTCTGCCGGTATAGAAATGCGCAGCCTGCCGTTTCCTTTCGCCTTGATTATATCGCCCGTTAAAGGATCAAGTATCAACTGCATGTCTGCCATCTTATTGACCGTAAGGTCCATGTTTACAGATAAGTTGGAAGTGGCGGCAGTTTTTGTTTCTACTTCTTTTCCATATTTCTTAAATGCCATGAAATCTGCGCTTGCTGCCTCTTTGCGGTCGCCAGTAGGGATAAACAGCTGCGAAGAATCGGCCACTTCGCCTGTAATGTTCATGCGCATATTGGTCTGCGGGCCTGTGAGATCAAAGTTTACCTTACCTATTGCTCTCCCGTAAAAAGAACTGTTGTCTTCAGGCTTTGTGTTCAGCACAAGCATTTTGTCTGAAGCAGCATGCAGGTCAAAATCCATATCGCGCAGCCGGTTGTGATAGATCCTGCCGCTGAAAATACCGGTATTGTTTTTTTCATCTTTCAGGAGAAGATTACCCAGGTCGATGTATTCACCGGTCATGCGTACATTTATAGAATCTGAACGGTACCGGACTTTTGTAAAATTAACCGTCATAGCAGCATCCTTCAGCAACACATCACCAATCAGGTAAGGGCGTTGGAAAGTGCCATTCACCGATAGATTGCCATAAGCATTGCCTTCAATATCTGACAATACGGTACCGAGAAATTTGTTGAGTATGGTGGCTTTTGTGCCGTCAAAAATAAAATTGGCCAGCAATGGCATACCGGTTGTATCCATGAGCCTGTACCTGCCCTGTATGTCTACATCGTAGGTTTCATTATCGGAAGAAATATAATAAGAGATTGTTTTATTAGACCCCAGGAAATCGGCATCTATATTTACAACGCCAACCGAATCATTTTCCAAGCGGAAATGATCTGCCTTTAATTTAGCTTCCATTTTAAACGGGCCGTAAAAGTTCATCAGACGCACGGTGCCGTTTGCATTGCCTTCCATGCGCGGAGAGGCTACAACCAGCGGCAGGATGTCGCCGAGGTTTACATCTTTTAATTTTACCACCAGGTTGTTGGATGAACCGCCGATGGTCTCCGATTCAACGGTGAGCTCCTGGAAACCCTGCGAGAATTTTACGTTCCTGGCCGAGGCTGTTCTTCTGCCTATAAATATCTCACCACGCTCCTGCAGGTTCCAGTGCTTGTCATTCAATACAAAATACGATGGCCGGAAATTTATGCGTACACCGTCTTGCAGCGTGTATACATCTGCATCCAGGTTTACTTCGTTGATAGAAGTCTGTGAGCCTGTAAATATTTTTACATGCGAATGATCTTTCTCTGAAAATACAGTTAGTGTAGTATTGGGAAAAATGGTGCTGTCGGTAACATGTATCTTTTCAATATTGCCGTTAAGATCCAGCCGTGTGTAGTTGCCGTTACCGCTGAGGGATAGATTTTCAAAACGGTAGCGTTTATATTCTGCATACGGAAAAGTAGCATTCACATAAAATTTTCCTTCACCAAACGTATTGATGTCGCCTGTGATCTTTGCATTGTTCAAGCCGCTTAAGTGGCGGTTGATCAATTGGGCGTATTTAGAAAAATCATACGTATTTATTTTGAAACTTATCTGCTGGTCGCGTGGTATGCGTTTTGGTTTATCTATTATGGATGGATAATAATTATTCAGGAACAACTGAACAGTAGCCGGCAGGTCTATGATGGAATATTTACCATATACTTCTGCATCAAATTCATTACTTCCGAGGGTAAGTACTTTATTATTCTGTTCATCTACAAATGCATACAGGTTTAAAGAGTCGAAGTTAATGGTGGTAGAGTCTACCGTTACAATGGCATTCAGCATCTTGGCGGAACCTATAAAGTCATCAATATTTTTCCCTTCAAAATTCAGGTCAAACAGCGCTGCAATATTTACTTTTTTGTTGAGCAGCTTTGTTGCAAACATATCCAATTTTGCAAGGTCGCCTACTACATTAAATTTCGGACTGCTGCCGGTGAAGTCTACTTCTATATTTCCCACAAGGCGGGCATTGCTGTCAGCAACATTTAGTTCACCGGTAAAAGATTTGTTTTGTACCGTACCATTCACATCAATATTCCGGTAGGTATAGTCTTTAAAAACAAGGTAATTAAAATGGCCCCGCAAGTCTGCACGCGCGTGGTCAATATCAAAGCTGCGCCCAGCTACGGTGCCGTTGAAGCTGATATTGCCTACATCTTTCGCAGACAGGAATCTTCCAAAATTAAACCTGTCCGTAGCAATGGTGCCGCTGTATGTAGGTTCTGCATTCTTTGGCAACTTCATGTTCAGCTTAGCCGTTACATCGCCCAAAGCAGTTGTAAACCGTCCGTTGGTAATAAAGTCATGCACCGTGCCTGTAAAGTTCCCGCGGTAACTGATCCTGCCTAAAGCCTGCAGATCGGGCTTCTTTACCTGCCGCAATTTTGGTGCAAATACAGCCAGCTCATTGATGGTGGCAAGCAAATTGAGGTCTGTGAAATTGATGAGGGTGTTATCAACGTCCGGCAGCCCTTTTACTGTGAGATCGCCGCTGGCATACATGTCATTACTGCTCTTCAGCATAAGATCGTTGATGGCAAAATTATCTACTGTGCCTGCCAGCGTGCCATCAATGCTGTATACTTTTTTCCATTCTTTAAGTTCGGGTGCAAAATAAGCGATGTCGTTGGTGGCAACACGGGTGTTTACCAGGTTGCCGCGCATCAAAATATCTGATACGAAATTCTTTAAATCGTTTTTTAAATCTGTGTAATGAAAGGAAAGATAATTGCCCACCCTGCTTTCCGGAGTGCGTATAAATAATTTATTTAACTGCATCCTTTGAGGTGTCAACACTACGCCGGCATTGAATTCCCTCAAATCGAAGCCGCTTCTTTCTCTCAATGAGATTACCACATTTCCTCTCATGGTGTCTTTGATGAAAGTATAATTTCCTGCTGAAAGATTCACATCATGTACTGCAATATGCTTAGGGTCAAACACACCGCGTGTTGACCGGAGGTGTGCATCGCCGTTGTGAAAGGTAAATCTGCCACCGCGGACATTGATGGTATCCAGCTCCAGCAGCATGTCTTTTGCATTAAAATACAAGCCGTTTTCCTCAAGGCTTCTCTTGCGTTGTTGCGGATTTAAAGCTTTCATCTGCGCTACCAGCACTACAGGATCGTAAATCTGTATGTTTTGAATTTTAAAAATGTTCTTCATGAAGTCCATGCGCCTGGCATCCAGGAAAAGCATGCCCACACGCGCATTCAGTATACGGCCTTCCCAGAGATCGCGCTGCTGGAAGTAAACATTTTTAAAATCAATCTTTCTGGGACTCAGCTGTATGGCGCGTTTGCGCTTTTCCCTTGGTGTTTCCGGTGTAAAGTAATCGATCACAAACTGGTAGTTCCACACTGAATCAGAGCGGTCCATCTTTACTACGGCATCTTCCAGCCCGATATATTTCAGTTCAATATTGTCTTTCAAAAAAAACCAGTCTGTTACACGCACCTTCAAAGAGCCTGCATACAGTAAGGTATCTTTGCTCCTGTCCCTCACCAGGATGCCATTAAGATTCATCCTGTCGAACAGGCCGATACTTACATGCTTGATGCTTACCTCGGTTTTTAATTCCCTGGAAAGTTTGGCTGTAATGCGGCCGGATAAATAGTTTTGAACCAGATCGGTCTGAATAAGCAGCCATACCAGCAAGATAATTGCCAGCACAGCCAGTAGGAACTTATAAAATATATTAAATGCTCTTTTCAGTACGCTTGCTTATTGATTCACTTAAAAAATACGATTATTGATGAATGAACAAAAATAACAAATCCTAAAGATTTGAGTTGTTTTTAATAAGCAAGTTTGCCTGAAAGGCCTGTTAAACTCATATATTTTTATCGTTTCTATGCCAGGGTCATCAATAATTGCGCAGCGCCTGCTATTTCAAATACTCATTGTTACGTCTCAACGTTGGAACCACCAATAGCTAAGAGCTTTGAACAATAAAAACATAACAAAGCATCTTGCCGACTAATCTTATTGTGAAATAGTAGCATTACATGTGTAGGGACTTGCCGCGCAGGAAAGAGGCTACTAACTCATAATCCCCGTCAAAAACTATAAAGTCTGCATAATTATCTTTTCTGATAATGCCTCTATCATTCATGCTGAGAATCTTTGCCGGATAGGCAGATGCCATGCGCAGAGCTTCTGATGTTGTAATGCCGGCGTGGTGTACACAATTTTTTACTGCTTTCAGTAAGGTCAGTCTGCTTCCGGATAGTGTACCATCCGGCAGTGTGTACCTGTCTGCCTGCTTATGGTGAACGTAACTTCCTTCTTTAACCTCTTCAACTGCGTCAGTAATCAGGAATAACCGGTCACCTAAGATTTGTTTGCTAATTGCAACGGTGGCATAGTCGACATGTATTCCGTCTGCAATAATACTGGCTTGTACTTGTTTGTCCAGGAACACAGCGCCCGGCATTCCTACATCCCGATGATGCATTGAAGACATAGCATTGAATAAATGTGTAGCCAGTCGAATACCATTTTCAAAGCCTGCTTTTGCTTGTGTATAAGTTGAATCGCTATGTCCTGCAGAAACAATAATTCCCGCATCTGTAAACAATTGTATGTAGCCAGGATCAACGCATTCAGGCGCTAAAGTAACAATCTTCAAAACATCTCCCGTATCATGTACAAGCTCTTCTATTTCTTTTTTAGAAGGACTTTTAATAAACTGTTCCAAGTGTGCTCCTTTCTTTCCAGGATTGATAAAAGGCCCTTCAAAATGAAGCCCAAGAACAGCGGGATGTGGATTTGATCTTACGATGCTGGCGGCTTGCCTGAACACCTCCATGGAATTAGTAGCAAGAGTGATCACAAATCCTGTAGTGCCGGTACTTACTAAATAATCAGCAATAGCATGCAGCGACTGTGCAGTAAGCTCCTGAGAAAAAAGATATCCCCCGCCGCCATAAATTTGCAAATCAATTAACCCGGGAGCAATAATGCTGTCCTGGAAATCGTACAACATAATATTTTCAGGCACCTGATCATTATCCACAATGGCTTCAATACGTTCATTGATAAAGATGATTGCTTTTTCTGTCAGCATCTCCAGTCCGGTGAATATATATTTTGATTTTATTGCTTTTCTTTCTGTAATCATAATAATAATGATGTTTTTTAATAATAAGGTATTGTATTCGCGAAATCTCTAAACTTTATTAGGCTATGCCAGCAAATGGCAACTCCTGAATAATTATCCTGAGAAATATTTTTGCCGAAGCGCTAAGGTTCCCTGTTAGCCGGTGCGGTGTTTTCCGTTTGTTCATCCTCAGGAGTTGCGGAAGAAGATTCAATAACTTCAACTGCAGGCGCAATAAGATCGTACTTGGATTTAGGGCGGCGTTCGTTGTAAAGCCTGTAGCCGCGCAGCCTGATAGCATTGTGATCTACCTGCCGCATGGGATAGGTGGTGCCTTTTACATCCTGCCGGCCTACGATTTTCAGCAACTGCTTATCCTTAAAATAAAAATCAAGTATATCGCTTTCCTGCTGGTTTACCCCGAGGTATTTTTCGCCATCGTCTAACAAATAATATATACTGCGGGCATTACCTTTCGCCTGCATACTGTCTACTTGGCCATTGGTAAAGTACGCGTACAGGTAGGTGCCCGAGAGCTGGTTGTAAAATTCATTCAAGGCCTGGCCGCTGTTCCGGTAAGGCTGGCTAAGCATCATTGCATTCTTCCACACGTTGATGCGTTTTGGTTTCCTGTTTTGCGTAAAAACATAGATCGTATCGCCTACCATTTGTGTAAACTGGTTGTTGCTGCTTGTCCACACAATTGGTTCCCTGAAAAGGCGAAATACAGAATCCTGTGAAGAATAAAACATACTGTCGCAGACTGACTGCAAAGAATCGTTGTATATTTTTACGTTGTAATACACTTCAATGAAGCGGTCTTTATCATCATCGTTTTTACCCGACGCGCTATCTGCCGGCAAAGCTGTTGAAGGGAAGCCAAAACCGGGCCTGTCATTTCTTTTCAGTGTGGTGTCTGCTCTTGCAGCCAAAGTTTTGTCAATGGCTGATGGCGTAGTCTTGCCGGGATCAACAATTGTATCGGTGCGGGCAAGTTGTTTTTGCAATGTATCTGTACGTTCTATGCCCAGCAACGAGGCCATATCTGCGGTTGCTTCTTTTTTTACTGCTTTTTTCTGCGTTCCCTGAGTTGGTGTTTTTTTAAGCGGAATACTTTTATTTTCCGGCAGAACCTCTTTATCTAAATGCGGCTTTACTTCGGGGTCTACATCGTCCTGGATGTTATAGTCCACAGAATCAACAACTGCCCTTTCTTCTTTTTGTAAAGTAAGATTTTTGTAATTGATGCCTGCAATCCTGTCTGTAAGCCTGGCGGAATAAATGGTATCTCCTGAAACGTAGGTGGAGTCTCCCTCCTGAGCCATTATTGCCAATGGATTTACAGTAGCCAGGAATGATGATTCATTTTTATTGGTTTTAATGTTGTTGGCAATCACTACTATGCCCTGTGCCGTATCTTTGAGAATGGCATTGCCTCTGGCCTCACCAAAGCCGCTGCGGTCGTCGTAAGCCACTTCATCGGCAACCAGGTGGGTTGTACTGTCAACAATAGTAGGACGGCTGCCGAAATAAGCCTGCCGCGTGTCCATGTTGTAAGTGCCGTCGCTGGTAATGATTTTGCGGTTGTTGCCGCTGTTGATCTCCGTAGGAACTACAAAGGTGGCTATTCTAGTAGTAGTGTTGTACAAAAGCGAATCTGTAGTAATGCGGTATTGCGGGTCTACCAGCAATACTTTTTTAGCGAAAGTAATGTCGCGCGTATCGCCGTAATATATTCCTTCACGGCTGGTAAGCATTGTTTTTCCGTTCACCAGTTTACCGCCGCTTTTATAGACGCCTATACTGGTATTCATATCGTAATCCAACTGGTCTGTGGTAAGTGTTCCGGTGCCATCCGTAAGTTTTACGTTGCCTTGCAGGTAGGCAGTGCGCTCTTTACCTTTGTACCTGAGGTAATTGGAATAAGTGTGTATGCTATCCTGGTCATTGATATGTACCCTGCCAAAGGCTTCCATGATACCGGTAACGGTGTTTAAAGATACGCTGTCGCAGTAAAAATAAGTGCCTGCCTGCCGCATGATCACATTGCCGGCAGCATACTGGTAATCGTTGTTCTTGCCTAACCTGCCCGCACGCACAATATCTATTACTTTAAAGCCGGGCGATTGAAAGCTTACAAGAGGTTGCTGGGCATGTGCTCCCCCGTAAGATACCAGCAGCATGCAGATGCCGGCCAGCAGCGGCAACAGAAATTTCCTTATTGTATTAGTCTGCAAAATCAATTTTTAAAGTACTGTTGAGCGTCACGTGTCAGCAAGCATCATCAGCTTATTTATTCAACGAATCTTTTTTCAGCGGTGTGTAGCCGGTGGTCGGCTGCAATGGTTTTGTAAGGTAATTGTTATCATTCCTTCTGCCGAACAGCGAGAAGTGTACATATCGTTTGGGATTCACACGCAGGTCATCCATCAGGATGTTGAGGCTGCGGGCAGTTTCGCTAAGCTGGTCATACACCTGGCGGTCGTTGATAAGCGCACCAACAGTACCGTTGGTAGTATTTAACTGGGCTACTGCCACGTTGAGCGTAGTAATAGTGGAATCCAGCCTGTTGAGCGTATGCTGCAACTCCAGTTCAGAAAGTTTCCTGGTGGTGGTTTCCAAATTCATCATGGAAGAATTAAGCCTGGCGTTATTGCCGGCAAGGTTGCCCGTAAAGCTGTTTACATTTCCCAGCGTAGCAGCTATTACACCTGACTGTGCGTCGAGCAGCCTTTGAATAGAATTAATGGTAACGGTTAACCCAGCAGTAACGCGCGAAAGGTTGGCAATGGATTGCTGCATGTTGGTCCTGGTTTGCAGGTCTACAATGCTGTTGAAATTTTTAATCAGCGAATCTGCAGAAGTAAGCGCCATCTTTGCCTGGTCTGCCAGCGGAATAATCTGCGAACTTACCTGTCCCAGCAGGCCGGCGGTGTAAGTAGACCGCAAGGTATCGCCGGAATTCAGCATTTTCTTATCATCACCTAAAGTGATTTCTACGCTCGATGTACCAATAGGATTGCTGTTTATAGCTGCCAGTGAGGTAGAGGGAATTTCAAAATCCTGGTTGAGCTTTATCTCTACCAGGATTTCTTTCAGGTCTTTGGAAGCCTTTATAGAGTACACGCTTCCGGCCTGGAAACCGTTAATACTTACCGGGTTTGAGTTTTGCAGGCCTTTTGCCTCGGAGAATTTTGCATAAAGAAAAAATCCGTTTTTGAAGATATTCTTTCCTTTCAAAAAATTAAATCCAAGAAAAAGAAATAATACCGCAAAAATCGTAAGCGCTCCTATTTTGAACTCGTTTGAAAGTTTCATTCGTATATTTTTATTTTTTTTGGCCAACAGTATTGATTACCGTCCCTTTTCACGGGCAGTATGCCTGCTAATGCTACAAGCATGCTCTAACAATCACCACTTTACATTTCTCCCGTGCAAGATACTAATTTCAAGTATTCATTTTTAATTCATCCGTATTTTTTTTGTTCGCCCGCTAACCTGCTAATTTTTATGGGATAGAACTCCGCTTATACAACTCCCCCTGTTACCATAAAACATTCCTTTACGTTGTACCGCAACATTAATCAAGCAATCGTACAGGAATTTACCGTACAAATAATTTATTTACGGATTTTTTACGTACATTTGAAAAAACATTTCAATTATGAGTACGACAATTAAAGAACATGCAAGATTTGATGCAAGACTTCCTAAACAGCAAAAACAGTTTTTTGAGAAAGCTGCATATTTAGGCGGGTATAGAAGTTTAACTGATTTTGTCATTTCAACTGTACAAGACAAAGCAAAAGAAATTGTACAGGAAAAAGAACAGGTAATAGCTTCTGAAAGAGACAGCCAGATCTTCTTTGATGCAATAACAAACTCAAAGCAACCTTCTAAAAATTTAAAAAATGCTTTGGAAGACTACAAAGTTTTTGTATCAAATTCAAAGAAATGATTGAACTTTTAGACACAAAACACAATCGAGAAAATTTTGATTGTGGAAAAGAGCCTTTAAATAATTATTTGAAAACTCAAGCAGGGCAAGACATTAAGAGAAAGCTGTCTGCATGTTTTGTTTTATCTCAAAATGATGCAAACATTCAAGGATATTATACTCTTTCAAATAATAGCATTCCTTTAAATAGTTTTCCAGAACATATTAGAAAGAAACTTCCAAAATCATACAATGCAATTCCCACTACCTTACTTGGGAGATTAGCAATCGACAAAAAATATCAAGGTCAGGGAATAGGAAAAATATTACTTATTGATGCACTAAAAAGAAGTTATGAAATATCAAAAGAAATTGGTTCATTCGCAGTTGTTGTACACCCGATAGATGAAGAAGCTGAAAGGTTTTACACAAAATATGATTTTATAAAACTCCCCGACAGCAAAAAAATGTTTATAGCTACCAAAACATTACAATTACTATTCGGATAAAACTGCCATTAACAATTCAGTTTTCGTTAGTGCATTCACAATAGCATTTATTTGGAATTATACTTTTGAAGAATGGTCGGAATTGCAATCGAACAAATATTATGAAATAACCATAAAGATTAGGAATCTATACCAACCTGGAATGAGTATTGAACCTAAAAAAATGGTTATTCCATGTGTCAACTGAA
Organism: Haoranjiania flava; assembly: GCF_025631005.1. Taxonomy (NCBI): domain Bacteria; kingdom Pseudomonadati; phylum Bacteroidota; class Chitinophagia; order Chitinophagales; family Chitinophagaceae; genus Haoranjiania; species Haoranjiania flava. The sequence goes on along the minus strand of NZ_JAOTPL010000002.1, from coordinate 279,366 downwards.
AAAACAAATAAATATACACACATGAAATAGCCATAAGCAAAGTGGCATACCAACGTCAATGAATAAAGGCTATTCCATGTGACAACTGAAAAACAAATAACTATATACACATGAAACCTTTTGCCTTTATTACAATATGAAAAAAACCTGTACTTGGAAAAGATATGAAGGAATAAACACATCCTTTTAGGCCAGAGAACAAGAAACCGGACTGCGCATAAAAAACTGCCATCATCCTGTATAGGCAAAGCAGCGCTAAGACTATGATTTGACATTTTGCAAGGCACAACTTGGTTCTTCGATTGAACTTTGTACTATTTTTCCGCCTTGGGTGAAAAGCGCAATCAATGCACAAACAATAAATCAATAAAGCCGTGAAAAATTTTTACAGCGAAACTGAAGTACTCAGATATGTTTTCACCGCGTTTACCATAGCGTTTACAATCTCCATTTGGCCTTCGTGGCTGTTTAGATATCTTTCTTCTTCAGGATTGGAGATAAAGCCGATCTCTACCAGCACGCTGGGCATGGCTGTAGCCTGCAAGACCCATATACCCTTGTTTCTTTGCTTGGCCATGCGGCTTTCCCTGCCTGTTTTGATGAACTCCTGTTCAATATTTTTGGCAAGTGTGGCGCTCCGGTTAAAATACTGCTTGGAACGCAGTGTGTAAATAATATTTTTTTCAGGAGAATCAGGATCGAAGTTGGCAAGCTCTTTCCGCATCTCATCATCTATATAAAGTTCTTCATTATTTCTCAGCGCATTGGTCTTGCTGTCAACCTTATCAATAGACCATATAAATGTTTCCGTGCCTTTGGCAGGGTTTGGCTCTGACCACCTGCGGTATACAGGCACTTCCCTTGTATGCTTTTTCCTTTTTTTCCCTTTGCCCGTATAGTATGTTTCCGTTTTGTATCCTGTGATTTCGCTACGGTTGATCTTCGGCGCTGCGTTGCAATGAATAGAGATGAACAGGCTGCCGCCTGCATTATTGGCAATATCTGCCTTGGCTTTTACGTTCTGGGTAATGTCGCTGCTGCGCGTCATAATGGTATTTACATGCGGGAATGCCCTGACAAGCGCATCCCGAAACTTAAGCCCTACAGCCAGCGCTATATCTTTTTCTTTTGAAAATGCACCTACAGCTCCTACATCAGAGCCGCCATGCCCGGGATCTACTACAATAGTAAATTTATCATTCTTTTGCTGGGCTGATGAAGTAAACGGGAAAGTAATAATTGTTAAAAAAATTGCTAAAAAGTATGGATTTAAAATTACTTGCAAATGTTTCATCCGTATATTTTTTCTATTATCAATTACCTTGTAAGGCCAACAGCTATTTGATGTTTTCAGCATTGTTTTTGGGTTCAGTGCGCAAAATAACACTATTATTTTTAATCTGCACCCTGTAAGCCTTCTGTAATAATGCCTGCCTCTACATTTTTCTTGTAGATCACAACTGCGTTCATGATAGCATCGGCTATGGTATCCTGGCCGGAAGTACTGTTCAGATATTGTTCATCCGCGGGGTTGCAGATATAGCCTGTTTCCACCAGAATGCTGGGCATCGCAGTTGCACCCAGCACTTTTATACCGCGATTGAACTGCATGGCGCCCCCTGCGCTGGGCAGGCCTTTTGCCCTGAACTCTTCTTCTACCAGCTCTGCCAGCGCTCGGCTGCGGTTCATGTATTTTTTCAGGTAAATAGATGCCAGTATTTTAGCTTCCTGCTCATCCATTGAAAACGTTGTATCCATATCGTATTCACGGCTCATTTCCTGGTTGATGTAGCCTTTCTTTTCATCGTTTTTGGCAGCAGACCATACATAGGTCTGTGTGCCCCTGGTGGCACATGGCAGGCGGTAAGATTCATATACATTTACTGTTCTGGTCCCGGTGATCTTTTTCCTCTTTTTACCTTTCCCGGTATAAGTGGTATAGTTTTCCTCACGTGTGCCGATCACTCTTCTGCCATACCTGGCCGCTACATCATTGACGTGTATGGAAATGTACAGATCGCCTTTGTTGTCGTTGGCGAATTGCGCACGCCAGCGGTTGGCCGCATCCTTGTTTTGCAATCCATTGGGCAGGTTCCTGCTGGTCCTGGTGTAAAGAATTTTACAGTCAGGCAATGCTTTTTTTAACTTTTCCCCCAACTTCATGGCAATGCCAAGGTTTATATCTGCTTCATTGCTGAAGCTGCCCTGCGCGCCGGGATCTGGCATGCCGTGTCCGGCGTCTACAATAATTGTTTTTATGCCTGCTTTGTTTTTACTGTTTCTCTTATCGTCATGCGCATAAACCTTCCATGAAGCATTTTGGGCCAGCAACAAGGTTAAACACAAAATTTGTATTGAAAATTTCAGTTGCATGTGTGTATTTTTTAGTGCGCCGCTTCGCGGCTTTTTTTATTTTTTACCGATGGCTATCTGAAGAATTACTTCCAGTGAACTTCGTTTTAGCCAAATAATCATCCCGGTTTGTCGCGCCTGAGGCGGGATGGCTATTTCATTGTTCAGTTAAATATAAAGTAAAGGTCCTGCGGTGTACTGTCTCCAGCTTTTAGAGCAATATTTTGTCCCTTACGTTTATTCATACCGGCGCGGCAAACAGGCAGCGAAGAAACTATTTCTTTTTTATTGATTGAAATAAACCAGAAGAGTTACTTTTGCATCTTAATAATCTTTGAAGAATAATTAACTACCTGTTTTTATCTTTTATGTAATCCTTCTTATTAATATTGCGTATTAATCAGGAACGGCGCCTATAGTCTGATATGAATAAACTTTGTAAATGTAAAGTTAGATTAAAAAACGTACTTAAAGTTGCCTTTAGTATTGTAGCATTGCTTATTTCACACCAGCAAACTTTTTCCTATCCAAACTATAACTTTTTCTTAGCAAAAACATGGCCTGCTTACTTTTACCGCACGGATACGATTGTTCCTGTTATAGATTCTGCAACCATACGCACCCTGGACACTACGGTTGCAGTTGTAAAAGATACTTTAAGAAATACTACTGATACACTTACGCTTTCCAAAGATTCACTCACTGCACCCATAGCTTACCACGCCAAAGATTCCTTTGTATTCCTGGTACCTCAGAAACAACTCTACCTGCACGGCAATGCCAACGCAAAAACAGAGGGCGCCACTTCAGCCGAAAGTGTGGACATTACGGCCAATACTATTTTTTACGACAATGCCACCAATATTGTACGCGCCTGGGGCGGTACCGATACTGCCAAAAAAGCTTTGAACCTGCCGACCATAATACAGGGCGAGTCCAAGTCTATCATGGATACGATCTCCTTTAACCTGAAAACACAGAAGGGTATTTTTAAAAATACGTATTACAATGAAGGCGAGATTTTTGTAAATGCGGAAATTGTAAAAAAAGTAGATAAAGATGTGGCATTTGCCTACAACGGACGGTTCACTACCTGTAACCTGGATGAGCCTCACTTTGCACTGCGGGCGAGAAAATTAAAACTCATCACCAATAAACTGGCTGTATCAGGCCCGGCTATCCCCGAGTTTGAAAGTGTGCCCATGCCTGTAGCTATACCTTTCGGCATCTACCCCATGCAGCGCGGACGGCATTCAGGTGTAATTCCGCCACAATTTACCCAGAACTCTTCCATGGGGCTGGGGCTCGAAGGATTGGGATATTATAAAGTGATCAATGACTACTGGGATGTCACTTTCCGCGGAAACCTTTATTCTTATTTCGGCTATACTGTGAATGTAAGCCCGCAGTACTACAAACGTTACCGCTACAGGGGCAGGTTTTCTTTTAACTACCAGAACACCCGGACGCTGAATGAGTCAACCATTATTCCCGACGAATTTATCAGCAATAAAAGTTTCCAGGTAAACTGGAGCCACTCCATGGACAGCAAGGCGCGTCCCGGGGTAAGCTTCTCTGCCAGCGTAAATGCGGGCAGTTCCGGCTTTAACAGGAATATACCCAACAACCCGTATAAGAACTTCCAGAACCAGATGAGCTCGAGTATTGCTTACTCAAAGTCATGGCAGGACGGTAAATACAATCTTTCCATGCAAGCCAACCACAACCAGAACAACATGACAAAGCTGATCAATGTGCAGCTGCCTACGCTTAGCTTTTCTACTACTACCTTTAACCCCTTTCAGAACAAAGAGTCTGCAGGTACGCCCAAATGGTATGAGAATTTCGGTATTGGCTACAACGGCACCTTGCTGAACCAGTTTTCTTTTTATGATACGGCTTTTAGCTTCAAACATTTATTAGATACTACCCAATGGGGAGCTCAGCATAACATTCCCATTACACTTGCATTGCCTGCCCTGGGCCCGCTGATGATCTCTCCCTCGGTATCGTACTCTGAAAACTGGATGAGCCGGAAAATATACCGTAAATGGAATGCTTCTGAAGAAAAGGTGGATACTATTAATAAAAAAGGACTCTACATTGCCCGTCAAATGAGCTTTGGCCTGTCTGCGAACACCAGGATATTCGGTACGTTTAATTTCAGGAAGGGTAAAATACTGGCCTTGCGCCACGAGATCAGGCCCACGATAAGCGCCAGCTACTCTCCCAACATGGCCAGAAGCTACTACGAAGAATTGCAGATAGATAAGAGAGGCAATAAAATGATGGTTTCCCAATACGATGGCAATCTTTTCGGAGGTTTTAGCAACATGGCTTTCGGCGGCTTGAATTTCGGCATTGACAACCTGCTGGAAATGAAAATGCGCAATGACAATGACACCACGGGCCTCGATGAAAACCTGACCAAAAAGATCAGGCTGATAGACGGGCTAAGCATCAATTCCGGCTACAACTTCCTGGCCGATTCCATGCAATGGCAGCCCATCTCTATTTCCATGCGTACCTCTTTGTTTGACAATAAACTTTCTGTAACCAGCAACGCTACCATAGACCAGTACGCCGTGAACCCGGAAACCGGTATCCGGACAAGCCAGCTGCTATGGTCAAGAGGGCATTTAGGAAATCTTACCAATGCCAGCCTGGCGCTTTCCACTTCTTTTTCCAGTAAAAAGAAAGATGAGCGTAAAGACAAGGAAAGAGTGCCCATAGACCCGAGCCTTACTATGGATGAGCAACAGCGGCAGATAGAGTATGTTCGCCAAAACGCATCCGAGTTTGTAGATTTTAATATCCCCTGGAATTTATCTGCCTCTGTTGCGGTCAACTACTACCGCCAGCAAATGGCCAACTACCGCGGTGTGCAGAATATTTTTAATGCAAGCCTTAACCTTAGCGGCGATTTCAGCATTACTCCCAAATGGAAGGCGGGCGGCTCTACCTATTTTGACCTCAAAACGCTGCAGATGAATATGCTTACCTTGTTCATCAGCCGCGAAATGCACTGCTGGCAGCTTAGCATTAATGTAACACCGGTGGGCCCGTGGAAATCGTTCAGCATTGTACTGAATCCTAAGGCAGGCATCCTCAGAGACCTGCGCATTAACCGTACAAGGAATTTTGGAGGGTATTAGCGCCTCACCCCGGCCCTCCCTGCCTACTCCGAAGAATCGGCGGAAGAGAGGGAGTAGAAGCCTGATGATGTAACAACAGTATTCTTCGTTACGTTAGCGAAGTGCATGACGAAGTTGAGATCAACGTGAATTTCTTAATGCGATACACCTACTTTATATTCCACACTCATAGCACAAACGTCCGCTTGTGCCTGCGGCTAAGCAAGATGGTAGTTAACATTACCTCACATGGGAAGAAGATTGCTTCTAACCTTCGTTACACTACGGTTTATCGCATTACGCATACACTTCAAAAATGTCATTCGAGCGAGCTACTCTGACGGTTCCGGAGTCTTCGGACGGAGCGAAAGCAATCTCATTCACCACTTACCTCCTAAATTCTTTGCGAGCTTGGGGTAAAAGCTTGGCGTGCAAATAAATAAAAAACACCTTGCAACTCATAGCACAAGCGGACGCTTGCGCCTGCTGTGAATCGCACAATCAATATTACAATCTCAACTTAATATAGCCATGGATAAAAAACTGCCGTTGAAATGCCGGCAGTTGGAATAGGATAAATTTATTTGGAAGGGTCAATGACCATATCATAGATGTTTGTAACAGGGCCTAAAGAAATACCTCTCACATCTTTCATACTTCCCTGATCCGTAGTTGCAGCAGAACGAATAGCACCGCCATACCTGGACATAGTTACAGGAGGTGTATATTTATTATCTCCCAGGATTAGCCTGATGGCTTCCCTAAAGCATCTTTCCCTTGGATCGCCTAAGTCATAACGAATATCATCAAAAGCCTGGTAATCTGTACTCATACCGGCATAATAACCCCCTTCACCCAAAGCGTTTTTAGTTTCAAAATTAGATACCCACATGCTGAAACTGTTATTTTCCGGACCCATGCGTACTTCGAAGAAGCCGATAGGTTTACCATAGGTTTTTTTACCATCATCTGAGAAAGAAGCCCCTACCAATGTTACATTCATATGAGGCTTCAGGCAATTGATCATCATTTCGCTTGCGGAGGCAGAACTGCTGCTCACAATAAAGAAAATGCGCGGCAGGTCTATCGAGCCTTTTTTAGCAATTTTTTTGGTATTACTTTCTATTGAGTAATCGTAATCAAAATAGGTTAAACCAGGCTTGATCTTATCATTTTCATCGCGCTGAGGCAGCTGTTTTAAAATTATTGCTTTTTTCTGCTGCATGAGCGTGTTATAATAGTTTACCATCTTTACTTTTCCATGCGCAGATGAAGGCGCCAGGTAGTCTACAAAGTTGTCGGCTGTATTAACCCAACCACCGCCATTATATCGCAAATCAATTACCAGGTCCTGGATTCCCTGAGAGGTAAATCTCTGGATCACACGCTCAAGCGGTTCCTTGGAACTGCTGTCAAATTCCGTAAACGATTTATAGGCTGCATACCCTATTTTCTTACTCACTCCATTGTTGGGACTAGTGATTGTCAATACGGTATCTTTGAAGAAAGGATCAAATCTATAGGTAGATTTATTCAGCGAAAAATTTTTTTCAACTTTAGTAGATGGCTTATAAGTAGTTATATTAAGATGATCGCCGTTTAAGGCCCTTTCAACAGCATTAATATTATCGTCATTTACAATTATTCCATTCAATTTAGTAACGTAGTCTCCCCTTCTTATTCCAGCATAGTAAGCGGGCGACTCCTTAGTAATGAACCTTACAAAGCTTACATAACTGTTGGAGTCAACTTTTGCAGCATCAATACTATCGGCAGTACCATACGAATACTTTGCTGGGATAAACCCTAACACAAAGCCAAAATTATTTTCCTTGCCATCTAAAGTCATTTTTAGATTTTTAGAGTAATCGTTATTTAGCAATGCATTAGAAACAGCGCCTCCATTCATGGTACTTTTTGTATAAGCAACATAAGAAAATTTCGCATGGCTGTTGTCATCTATTCTTTGTCCATACTTATCATAATCTATAGCCTGCTCGTACGACCTTCCTACACCATCTTTAGCATAACGTGTAAGCTGGAAAACCTCCTTTTGCAAGCCCATCAAAGTATCGGAAGTTTTGTATTGACGTGGCAGAAATTCTTTATACGCAGGGAGCTTATCATGCCAGTAATAAATTTCCTTAGCATAAAAAAACACCGAATCGTAGAGCCTGTCTGCCCAGGTGGAATTAGCAGTGTCTAACTTAACACCTCCGTCATCAGGAATATCATCGATATTTTTTTTGCATGAGTATATACTTGCTGCGGTAAAGAAGATTACTGCTGCCACTAACAATTTGTGTATGCTGATCATTTAATGTGGTCGTTTTTTTAATTGGCCTCCACCGGGTTCCTCTTGGCAAAGAAAACATACTTTCTGATGTTTAAGGTAAACAGCATGGCCATGTAAACAATAATTGGCGATCCCAAAGTCAGGAAGGAAATATAGATAAACCAAAGCCTGATGCGAGAGGAAGCTATGCCCAACTTTTCGCCCAGTTTGGAACATACACCAAATGCGCCCCATTCTATGAATTCTCTAATTTTTTCCATAACAATTACTTTTTAGAGGGAGAAATTGATATAAAGTTAAATTTTCTATATTCAAAATAATATATTTTTTTCTATAGCAACAAAATTTATTCCTAAAATATACACACTAAAAAAAGCAATGTTTTCTTTTTTAGTTATATTCGCTACGCATAAGAGATAACCTTTAATTTTTATAAAAACCAATTGTTTATGGCTTTTGATATTGACATGATCCGCAAGGTGTACCAGCATTTGCCCGAAAAAATAAAAAAGGCAAGGGCATTGGTTGGAAAACCTTTGACGCTGTCTGAAAAAATATTGTATGCACACCTGCACGAGGATCAGCACCTGAAAGCATTTGAGCGCGCTACAGATTATGTAAACTTTTCTCCCGACCGCGTAGCCATGCAGGATGCTACCGCACAAATGGCGCTGTTGCAGTTTATGCAGGCAGGCAGGCCAAAAGTAGCAGTACCCTCTACCGTGCATTGTGATCACCTGATCATAGCCAAAGAAGGAGCAGAAAAAGACCTTGCCCTCGCCAACCAGGACAGTAAGGAAGTTTTTGATTTCCTGAGTTCGGTATCCAATAAATACGGAATTGGTTTCTGGAAGCCCGGCGCCGGCATTATTCACCAGGTAGTACTGGAAAACTATGCATTTCCCGGCGGCATGATGATCGGTACCGATTCACATACCGTAAACGCAGGCGGATTGGGCATGATCGCTATCGGCGTAGGCGGCGCCGATGCCTGTGATGTAATGGCAGGCCTCCCCTGGGAGCTGAAGTTTCCCAAACTGATCGGTATAAAACTTACCGGAAAGCTCAACGGCTGGACTGCTCCCAAAGATGTAATACTGAAAGTTTCCGGGTTGCTGACCGTTAAGGGCGGCACCGGCGCTATTGTAGAATATTTCGGCGAAGGCGCTGTTTCCATGAGCTGTACCGGTAAAGGTACTATCTGCAATATGGGCGCTGAAATTGGCGCTACAACCTCTACTTTCGGGTACGACGATTCCATGGAGCGCTACCTGCGTGCAACCGGCAGAAGCGAAGTGGCAGATATGGCAAACGAGATCAGGGAACACCTCACCGGCGATGCCGAAGTGTATGCCGATCCTGAAAAATATTTTGATGAAGTTTATGAAATAAATCTTTCTGAACTGGAGCCGCATGTAAACGGCCCGTTCACCCCCGACCTGGCTACACCTATTTCTAAAATGAAGGAAGCAGCCCTGGCCAACGACTGGCCGCTGAAGGTGGAGGTAGGCCTTATCGGGTCCTGCACCAACTCTTCTTACGAAGACCTTTCGCGCGCTGTATCCATAGCCAGGCAGGTAGGCGAGAAAAACCTGGCAGCCAAAGCAGAATTCGGCATCAACCCCGGCTCTGAACAGATCAGGTATACGGTGGAAAGAGACGGCATTATTGATACCTACAAAAAAGTAGGCGCAACTATTTACACCAATGCCTGCGGCCCCTGCATAGGCATGTGGGACAGGATGGGCGCCGAGAAAAAGGAGAGAAACACCATTGTACACTCCTTCAACCGCAACTTTGCCAAACGCAACGATGGCAACCCCAATACCTTTGCATTCGTAGCTTCTCCGGAAATCGTTACGGCGCTGGCCATTGCCGGCGACCTTGGCTTTAACCCGCTGACAGATACCCTCACCAACCAGGCCGGTGCGCAAGTAAAATTAGACCCTCCTTCCGGCGATGAATTGCCAACCAAAGGTTTTGAAGTAGAAGACCCGGGCTACCAGGCTCCGGCTGAAGACGGCAGCAATATTACCGTAAGCGTATCGCCTGAGAGCAACAGGCTGCAACTGCTGGAACCATTCCCTGCCTGGAACGGCAAAGATATGACCGGTTTACGCCTGCTGATAAAAGCTAAAGGAAAGTGCACAACAGACCATATCTCTATGGCAGGCCCCTGGCTGAAGTACCGCGGCCACCTGGATAATATTTCCAACAACCTGCTGATTGGCGCACTGAATTATTTTAACGAGCAAACTGACCTGGTTAAAAACCAGCTTACCGGAACCTACGGCCCAGTGCCTGAAACACAGCGGGCTTACAAGGCAGCCGGCATAGGAACAATTGTAGTGGGCGATGAAAACTACGGTGAAGGATCCAGCCGTGAGCATGCTGCCATGGAGCCGCGCCATTTAGGCGTAAAAGCGGTGCTGGTAAAATCATTCGCACGCATCCACGAAACCAACCTGAAGAAACAGGGTATGCTCGCACTGACTTTTGCCAACAAGGATGATTACGATAAAATACTGGAAGACGACGTGATCGACATCGTGGGGCTCACAGATTTTACCCCGGTAAAACCGTTAACGCTGGTACTGCATCACAAAGACGGCACCACAGAACAGTTTCCTGTGAACCATACCTACAATGCACAGCAGATAGAATGGTTCAAAGCCGGTGCAGCACTAAACATTATCCGGAAAAATTTTGCCGAAAATTAAATACCCGATCCCGTAACAAATGTTGCGGGATTTTTTTATAAAAATAAGCCATTCCAGGTGTAACGTTTCTGCCATCTTTAACGTATCTATAAGAGTTATATTTAAAAAAAGGATTGTATGAAACTACATTTAACAACCATTCTGATAAGCGCACTAACCTTTACCGGCTGTACAAAAAGTACAGATGGAGGTGCAAAGCCTGATGCGGACAGCCAGGCAAAACCAATTGAAATAAAACAGGAGGTTGCCAATGCAACGTCTTCATTTGCATTTGATTTTTTTAAGACAGTACAAACAGAATATGTGGCAGATGATAATATTTTTTTATCGCCGTTAAGCCTGCACATGGCTTTAGGCATGGTGGTGAACGGCGCCGGCAATGACACAAAATCTGAGATTTTAAAAGCATTGCACGCAGAAAATATCAACATCAAAGACCTGAATGTTGCGTATAGCAAGCTGCTGCAAGAACTGCCAGCAGCCGATCCTAAAGTAAAAATGACATTGGCCAATGCTATTTTCCACAAAACTTCATTCCCGTTTGAAACCGTATATCTCAACCAGATGAAAAATGATTTTAATGCACAGGTTACAGGTCTGCCGTTTGTACCTTCGGATGTAGCTATTATTAATAAATGGGCCAATGACAATACCAACGGAAAAATACCCAAAGTATTGCAAGCATTGGATCCGCACCTGGTGATGATACTGATGAATGCTTTGTATTTCAAGGGCGATTGGACCAGAAAATTCGATAAAAAAGACACCAAAGATGAGCAATTTACCGGTGAGAATGGCGCCAGGAAAACGGTAAAAATGATGAAGCAGGAAGGCGTATTTGATTATACTGAAAATGAAGATTACCAGGTGATCAACCTTCCGTATGGCAATCAGCAATTCCGGGCTACCATCCTGTTGCCAAAGCCGGGAAAAAGTATAAAAAGTATATACAACAGCCTTAGTTTATCCGGCTGGGACGAGCTGCAGCAAAAAATGCGGGGAACAAATACCATAGTAAGCCTGCCAAAGTTTAAACTTGAAAAAGACACGGTTTTGAATAATACTTTAAAGAAGATGGGTATGACGAAGGCTTTTAATGAAAGTTTAGCTGATTTCTCCACCATGAGCAAAGTAAAACCTTTATTTATAGGGTTTGTAAAACAAAATACCTTTGTAGAAGTAAATGAAGAAGGTACGGAAGCCGCAGCAGTTACAACTACCGGGATGCTTTCAACCTCCGCACCGCAGCTAAAGACGGTAATTTTTAATTGCAACCGGCCTTTTGGTATCATTATCAGCGAAAAAACCTCCAATACCATCTTGTTTATGGGCAGGATCATGCATCCATAATTTCCATATACCTGTATGTATCTTAAGCTGCCGCTCCTGCAAGTGCGGCAGTTTTGTTTATATTTGATAAAAAACAAATGAAGGCTCTGATAATAGTAGATATACAAAACGATTTTTTACCAGGAGGATCACTGGCTGTGAATGACGGCGATAAAATTATCCCAACCATCAACCAGCTACAAAACAATTATGAGCTGGTAGTGGCCACACAAGACTGGCACCCGGCCGGACACCTGAGCTTCGCTTCCCAACATCCGGGAAAAAATGTATTTGAAATAATTGATCTGCACGGCCTGCAACAAACATTATGGCCCGACCATTGTGTACAGGAAACGACGGGAGCTGCATTTGCCGATACACTAAATACAAGTAAAATTGAAGCCATCTTCCGTAAAGGGATGGACAGGCATATAGACAGCTACAGCGGTTTTTATGATAATGGTAAGCTAAAGTCTACCGGCCTTGCAGATTACCTGAAAGGGCGCAATGTAAACAGCGTGGACGTTTGCGGGCTTGCGGCCGATTATTGTGTGTACTTTACCGCTATGGATTCTTTAGAACTTGGCTTTGCTACCGCTATTATTGAGAATGCCACCAGAGCTATTGACAGCAACCGGTTCGAACAGTTAAAAACGGTATTTACAGCAAAAGGGGGCACCATGCAATAAATTTAAATTTTATTTTAATATTCAGCTAGGTTACAAATTATACCGGCAGGTATAAATAGCATCAGGTCTTCATTATTCCACCAATAAAACAAATGCTATGCATACCAAAACTATCGCATGCCTGCTTATCCTTATCGCCTTGCTCCTGAATTCCTGCGGCAATTCAAACGTTGACCACCAGTCTGCCGATCGTGCTGAAAGCGCTGCTGCCACACCTGAAACGGCAGAAGACGTTACAGCCGACAATGCTTCCATCGTGTCTTCATACATCGCTAAAGCAGGCACAGACAGTACCAAGAAGATCATTAAAACTGCTGATTTAAAGTTCAAATCAAAAGACGCTGTAAAAACTACCTACAACATAGAAGACCTGGTGAGAGCCAACGGCGGATTTGTAGAATCTTCTGAAATATCAAAAACTCAACAAGATGAGAAGTTGGTGCAAACCACCAGAGACTCTGCATTACAGATCATTCACTATGTATTGCAGAGCAATGTAACCCTGCGTGTACCTCAGTATAACCTGGATACTTTGCTGAAGCAGATCAGCAACCATATAGATTTTTTAGAAAGCAGAAACCTCACGGCTGAAGACGCCACGCTGAAATATTTTGCAGAAGAGCTTAGACAAAAAAGAGCATCGCGCTCTCAAAACAGGATTGATAGCCTGCAGCGGGGTAAAAGGGGTGATCTCAGTGACAATGTATCAGCCGAAAACGCGCGTTACAACAGGCAGCTATCTGCAGACGAAGCACTTTTGAACAAAATCCAACTGGATGATAAGGTCAATTACAGCACCGTGCACCTGCACATTTTCCAAGATAAAAAAGAATTTAAGACCACGGTGCCTTTTGTAAAAAGCATCAATACTTATAAGCCTGATTTTGGCTTAAGGTTTATAGATGCCTTAAAAACCGGCTGGTATCTATTCCTGGAATTTGTACTGATCCTTACCAGGTTATGGTGGCTGTTATTTGTAGCAATCGGCATCTGGCTGGTTGTAAAAATGCTGCAAAAAATAAGCAGGAAGAAGAGGCTGTAGGTTTTGGTACAATATATGATGTTTAGTGTAAGTGAGGGATTACAACAATCGCCCACTTAGGATATGCAACCCTGTGAATAATGCTGCATGACAGCGGACAAAAAAAACAAATACTGATGAAGTTTAATGGAAAAAAAATAACATGGAAAGGCGTCTGGACAGTACTGAAAAATTCCTTTACCGGATTTTCAGACGATAACGTTACCAACCTCAGCGGATCTCTTGCCTATGCAACTATATTTTCATTAGCTCCCTTCTTTATAGTATTGCTGGGTCTACTCGGATGGTTCCTGGGAAAAGAAGCGGTTCAGGGCGAGATTTTTGAAACATTACGCCAGTACCTGGGTGCAAGTGCAGCAGGCTTCCTGGAAAATATTATAGAAAAAGCAGCGGTCTCGGGTAAGAGTAAAATAGCCGCAATCATTGGTATCGGTACGCTTATTTTTGCTGCTACCACGGTGTTTGCGCAGATACAGCAATCCATCAATACTATCTGGGGCATTAAACCCAAGCCCAAAAAAAGCTGGCTTAAAATGATATTGAACAGGTTATTATCTTTCTCCATGATCATAAGCCTTGGTTTTTTATTGTTGGTATTCTTTGGAGTAAACGCTGTGGTCGACGCCTTTAGCGACAGGTTGAGGCTGTGGTATCCGGATATTACGGTGATAATCATTTACGCAGTAAATATCCTCCTCTCATTCCTAGTGATTAGTGTTATATTCGGCGCTGTATTTAAGTTTCTGCCAGACGCTAAGATTAAGTGGAAAGATGTAATGGTAGGCGCCGCAACCACCACTGTGCTGTTTATGCTGGGCCGTTTTCTCATTGGTATTTACATCAAAAACAGTAATATTGATTCAACCTTTGGCGCTGCAGCTTCATTCGTGATCATGCTAGTATGGATCTATTATTCGGCTATCATTTTATATTTCGGTGCGGAATTTACCAAATCGTGGGCTATGGAATATGGATCCAATATCTATCCTGCGGAATATGCTGTTACCACTAAGATTGTTGAAGTGGAACATGAAGACAAGCCGCTGGAAGCGGTGAATAAAACCGAAGTAAACGGGAAAGATATTGAAAACAAAACCACCGACCTGAATGAAAAAATAAAAGAAGATTTTTCTGAAAAAAATGAGGATGAGGATGTGATTGATATCAAAGGAAAAAATACTGTCACCCTGCAGGAAAGGATTGATGACCTTGATAAAAAGATTGATGAGAAATTAAAAGAAAAACATGAGGATGATGAGCAAGTTTGATAAAAAAATGCATCTTATATTTTTGGAATAATTGATGTTTCTGGCGCGCGCCTCGAGGCGCGTTCCCACATAGCAATTCCACAATAGCAATTCGACAATAGCAATTCGACAATAGCAAGTTCACAATAGACAAGTTCACACAATAGCAAATCCTGTACTGATTTTAAAAATTAGAAAAATATCACATCATTTGCCATGTTGTGCCAGCATTCTGTGGGAATGCGCCTTGAGGCGCGTTCTTTACAATGAAAATCTTTTTTCCTTATTATAATTGTAGACAGGAAGGTATAATCTGATTTAGCAATCTAAATATTACAGCAGGGACGCGCCTCGAGGCGCGTTCCCACATAGCAATTCAACATAGCAATTCCACAATATTAAATCCTGTACTGATTTTAAAAATTAGTAAAATATCACATCATTTGCAATGTTCTGCCAGCATTCTGTGGGAATGCGCCTTGAGGCGCGTTCTTTACAATGAAAATCTCTTATCCTTATTATAATTGTAGAAGGAAGGTATAATCTGATTTAGCAATCTAAATATTACAGCAGGGGCGCGCCTCGAGGCGCGTTCCCACACAGCAATTCCACAATAGCAAGTTCACAATAGACAAGTTCCTACAATAGTAAGTTCACACAATAGTAAATCCTGTATTGATTTTAAAAATTAGTAAAATATCACATCATTTGCCATGTTGAGCCAGCATTCTGTGGGAAGCGCCTTGAGGCACGTTCCCACATAGCAACCTTCCACAATAAACTTATTTTTCTTTCTTCTGCCCCACTGCATTTCTTTTAGGTTTCTTTGCAGGCTTTGATGTTGGTTTATCTTTTTGAGGTTCACCGCCGGGCTTGGGAATCCACTCATAATCCATCTGACGCTTATCCAGATCAGCAGCAATTACTTTGATCCTTATCCTGTCGCCCATTCTGAAAGTCTTACCTGTTCTAATGCCACGCAACATAAACTCACCTTCAATATGCTCAAAAGTATCCATATACGAAAGGCTCATAAGGCTTACCATGCCTTCGCATTTTTCATTGATAGTCTCTACCCAGAAGCCAAATGAAGAAACTCCGCTGATAACACCGTCAAAATCTTCGCCCAGATGCTCCCGCATATATTCTATCTGTTTATACTTGTCGCCATCCCGCTCTGCATCCATAGCTGCACGCTCACGCTCACTGCAGTGTATGCACTTTTCTTCCATCTCCTTATCAGGTTTGGCGCTATTGTTTAAAACAGCATCCAGCACACGATGTACCATCACATCCGGATAGCGGCGGATAGGGGAAGTAAAATGGCAATAGTTTTCAAAGCCTAAGCCGTAGTGGCCAACATTCTCTGTAGTGTATACAGCCTTTGCCATAGTGCGTACGCCCAACTGTTCCAATACATGCATTTCGGGTTTACCTTGTATCTGCTGCAACATGTTGTTGAAACTCTCTGCAATAGTTTTAGGCGTGTTCAGATCAAACTTAAAACCAAATTTCATGGCTATCGGCAAAAATGCCTGAAGCTTTTCTTCGTCTGGTTTATCGTGAACGCGGTAAGGAAAAGGTAGTGGCTGCCCTTTGATCTTTACTTTAGAAACCTGCTCTGCAACTGCTTTGTTGGCAATCAGCATAAATTCTTCAATCAACTGGTGGGAAGGCTTGCTTTCCTTCACTACAATGCCGATAGGCTTGCCCTTATCATCAAGCACAAACCTCACTTCTGTAGATGAGAAATTGATAGCTCCTTTCTCAAAACGCTGCCGGCGTATGTTTTGTGCAATCTCATGTATGGTCAGTATCACATCGCTGTGGTCTCCTGCGCCACCGTCAATAATATCCTGTGCTTCCTCGTAAGTAAACCTGCGGTTAGACCTGATGACCGTCCTTCCAAACCAGGTATCGCGGATAGCGCCGTTTTTATTCATGGTAAAGACTGCAGAGAAAGTAAATTTATCTTCATCCGGGCGCAGTGAGCACAGCACATTTGAAATATGTTCGGGCAGCATCGGGTTTACCCTATCGGGCAAATAAACCGAAGTAGCGCGCTTATAAGCTTCATCGTCCAAAGCAGTGCCCGGTCGTACATAATAGCTTACGTCTGCAATGTGTACACCTATTTCAAACCAGTGTTCATCAATTTTTTTAAATGAAATGGCGTCATCAAAATCTTTGGCATCCAGCGGATCTACGGTGAAGGTAAGCACATCGCGAAAATCCTTCCTTCGATTTATTTCTTGCTGCGGCAAAGTGTCAGGCAAGGCTTCTGATTCTTTTTTTACTGCATCGTCAAAGCCAATAGTGAAGCCATTTTCAGTGAGAATATTCTGCATGGCAAAATTATTTTCATCTTCAGGCTGTATCACTTTGATTATTTCAGCTTCGGGTTTTTTATCCGGCGAATCCCATTTCAAAAATTTTACTAAAACCCTTGATCCGTCCGGTATGTTTTTCATCCTGATAGCAGAAACATAAAAATCGGGCAGTGGTTTTTCTGAAATGATATTGACAAAACCAAAGCCTTCGGAAGCATTCAACACGCCCATGAAATCTGTCTGGTTTCTTTTTAGCACATCAATGATCCTGCCTTCCAGCTTGCCGCTGACTGAACTTTTCCTTGTCACTTTTACTACTACGGTATCGCCATCCAGCGCTGTTCCGAGGTCATTTCTGTTTATAAAAATATCTTCCTGTTCTTCACTGATTATTACATAGCCCACGCCTGAACGCGTCATATCCAGCACACCGGTTAAAGGCTTCATTGCCACAGTATGGTTTTTTCCTGTTGGTCTTTTATTTATATTTTTCTTCATTGTTAAATTTACTTCCTACATATTAGCAAAAATCATGCTTTTATTTCATCCATATATATTTTTTATCTCTTTAATTGGTCGAATTGCTATAAGGTTATTCGTTCATTTGTAAACACAATGGTAAGAGATATTTAAAAAGTTGTGCGGGAAAAAATGATTATTTTAGCATTAAATTTTAAGCGCTATGTTTCAAAGATACGGAAAACGGATTATGTGGATAGGTTTAGGGCTGCTTATTCTTTTTATTGCAGCTTCGCTATACTCCATGTTTGGCAGGCCTTTGGGCACACCGCAAAACAATAGCAACGTGACAATGCTGTTGATAGGATTGGGGATCGGCGCTATATTTATCATTCTTTTATGGCGCATTCAAAAGTCCGCAAACAAAGCATCTGCCATCGTTTCAGAGCATTCGCACACTATTGTGGAAAGCATGAAAAGAGTATTTAAAATTGTTTGTGCCGAAGGATTTATTTCAGAAGTATATAATTATAAACAATCTAAAAAACTGCTGGCTTTCATTCCCGCGCAAAAAAGTGCGC
Organism: Haoranjiania flava; assembly: GCF_025631005.1. Classification (NCBI taxonomy): domain Bacteria; kingdom Pseudomonadati; phylum Bacteroidota; class Chitinophagia; order Chitinophagales; family Chitinophagaceae; genus Haoranjiania; species Haoranjiania flava. Next base: position 261,187 of record NZ_JAOTPL010000002.1, on the reverse strand, counting down.
TGGTGATAGTTAAAGCCAAAGTGATGATAGGCTTCGATATTGAAAAATGCCGTTGGGAAATGGATGAAGAAAATAAAAAGGTGCGACTGATCTCTGTGCCTGAGCCTGAACTGCTATCCATAGAAACTGATTATAATTACTACAGCCTGGACGATGAAATTTTCTACAAATTCAGCAATGATGATTTCAGAAAAATACAGGAAAATGCCAGGAAACAAGTGGAAAAAGCTGCTATGGAAAGTGAAATGCCGCGGATAGCAAAAGACCAGCTAAGAACCTTGCTGACAGAAGTAATTAAATCTAAAGACTGGAAAATAGAAGATAATCAGCAGCTGCTTAATTAACCTCTTTTGCAGAAAACTCTTTTATAAAATTTAATATTGTTGCATCAAACTCTGGTTGCTCATCAAACAGAAATGCATGATGAATGGGCAGCACATATACAGGCACACCCATAAGTATATCTTTAAAATTGCTGAGCTTGACCGCATCTTTTTCTGTGGTAACAATAATTTTATCAGTTGCAGCAACGGAAGAAAATCTATTGATTAAAGCAAGCACATCATTGTGTGTGAAATCGTGATGGTCACTGTATCTCAGCAGCTCCACATGACCGGCATGGGCTTGAATATAAGAGATAAGTTTACCGGTATTGGCTATGCCGGTGATCAACAATACATGGCTTCCCGATAACTTTTTCTTTTCATCCCGGGCAAATAAATGACAGGGCTCATTGTATGCAATGTGTGAGAAAAATACCTGTTGGCCAGGCAATGGATTTAACCGTTCAGTGATCTTTTCTTTTTGCCGTACAGAAAGATCCGGCGGGCACTTGGTGACAATAATTATATGCGCCCGCTGCGCGGATGTTTTTGCATCACGCAGGTTGCCGGCAGGGAGAAAGAAATCATCCACATACAAATTTCCAAACTCAGTGAGCAATATATTCAGGCCTGCGTTTACAGGCCTGTGCTGGAAAGCATCGTCAAGAATGATTATTTCCGTTTCAGGCGCATCGAGCAACAACGCCGGGATGGCTTCCGCACGCTGCTCGCCAACAGCTACGCGTATTTCAGGAAATGAAGTATGAAACTGCATAGGCTCATCACCGATATCACGGGCGGTAGTATTTTTGCCGGCAAGCAGGTAGCCTTTGGTTTTTCTTTTATAGCCGCGGCTAAGTGTGGCCACAAGGTAATCTTTTTTTAATAAGCGTATAAGGTATTCCGTCATCGGCGTTTTGCCTGTACCGCCTACAGACAGGTTGCCTACGCAGATCACCGGCAGGTTGAATGTTGCAGACCGAAGAATCTTTTTGTTGTAAAGGAAATTTCTCAGCAATACCACCAGCCCGTATATCACTGATACGGGAAATAATAAGTACCTGATAACTTTTATGATGGCATCAGAACGCATAAACAGCATCGCAGGTGATACAATAATCTAAAGCAATATCATGATCAGATACATCCTCTATTTCATCGACCGGGGGAAAATAACTGAAACCGATTTTTAATACATCTTCGCGGCACGTGGTTAAAAACTTATCATAGTAACCTTTTCCAAAGCCAACGCGGTAGCCGTTTGTATCGAAAGCAAGCAGTGGCACAAAAACCACATCAATATCCCGCGGATCAACAATTACCTCAGATACGGGCTCGTACAATCCCTGGGGATTTTTTTCGTAAGAAGATTCTTCCTCTATGATCAATGCGTGCATCTGGTGGTTTTGCCAATCTGTTTTGGGGTAAGCTACCTGCAATTCAGGAAAAACAAACTGCATGTACCTGGTAAAGATAAACGTATTCGGTTCACCGAATTTTTCAATCGGGAAATAAGTGAACAGGCAATTTACCTCATCGTCAAAAGTGATTTTTTGCAAATTGATGAGCAAAAGATCATCAAACTTTAATCGCTGATGCGGCTCTATAGCTCTTCTTTTTGCAAGATATGCTTTGCGCAGTTCATTCTTATTCATCGTGAGTACTTTCAAAAAAAGTAAAAATGGTAGTGCCGTAATTACGTTGAAAGCTATAGCCGGCGTAATCTTTGTAATCGTTGCGTGGCGTATGTTCCAGCACAAAATAGCCGCCCTGCGCAATTAATTTCTTTTCAACAACCAGTTTGGGCAATTCATCAATAGCTCCCAAAGAATAAGGAGGGCCGGCAAAAATAAAGTCATAGGCGTCCCTGCAACTTTCAAGGTACTGGAACACATCCATCTTCAGCACTTTGGCATTTTCTATGTCCAGTAATTTTATATTTTGCTGAATGAAATTATACATCTGTGTGTCCTTCTCCACAATGGTGAGATCGCCGGCACCGCGTGAGGCAAGCTCATAAGAGATGCTTCCTGTGCCGCCAAAAAGATCCAGCGTTTTTATATCATCAAAATCTACCCTGTTTTGCAAAATATTGAACAAGCCTTCCTTGGCAATGTCTGTAGTAGGCCTGGTATTGGGCATTTTAGCCGGCGGGTTTATTCTTCTTCCACGATATTTTCCGGTTATTATTCTCATGTAAAATAATCGGTGTTTAAAAAATAGGGTATAAAATAGTGTAATGGATATGCGCCTGTCTGCTCTTTTGAAAATAGATTTTCATCGATCGTATCCCCCTCAATATGCGGTATAAAATTATAGATCTGTTTATACAAAGCAGAGTCGCCGTCTATACTTCCTGACAACATCAGCCTGGTGTCATTTATGTCGAAGCCCAATTGCTTTATTGCATTTAGCAGGTGATACACAACATCTGCTTCACCAGAAAAACTGTAAGTGTTGATCAGTTGTAAATCGCGGTTGCTGAAGGCAGCGAGGACCATGGTATGGTCATAAAAAATTGCATACAATAATTTACCATCTGCCTTAATAGTATTCACAATGCGGTGAATTATTGTTGAATATTTATGCGTGATCTTAATGCCAGGAAATGCTTTTTTCAGAGTTTGCAATTTTTTGCTATCTACAAAATAAGCGATCTCTATATCATTGAGTGAAGACCAAAACATTTCATATCCGGCCGGAACATTGAGTATTTTATTCAAAAAACCTGCATCATTACTCTCCTGCAAAAATTCCTTTGGAATGCAGGTGGCATAAGCATTCTGGCACACAACATTTACCGGCAATTCATTGTTAGCCTGCGCAAAGCCTTCTTTAACTGCATACAGTATTTCAGCAAAGTCATCCATGTTTTTATAGCTGTATAAATGAAATGCTGCAATAATATTCTCTGAAGAAGTTGTGCAGGCTGCTACATAATCGTCTCCCACTTCAAGAAAAAGACGGTGTGGTGTATGTTGGTTTTTTATCGCCTGTATTTTAAGGTGCATACGCTGCAATATTACGATTTAATGCGCTTCCAGCCAATTTGTACCAATGCCTGCCTCTGCTTCCACAGGCACATCATTTGGCAGCGGCAGTGCAGTGCGCATCTTGTTTATCACAATCTCCCTGACCAGTTCTATTTCGCTTTGCAGTACATCAAACACCAGTTCATCATGTACCTGCAAAATCATTTTTGAACGTATGCCTTGTTCTTTGAAAGCCTTATGAATATTGATCATGGCAAGCTTGATCATATCTGCTGCCGTTCCTTGTATGGGAGAGTTGATGGCATTTCTTTCTGCATAGCCGCGCACCACAGCATTGGATGAATTGATATCTTTCAGCCAGTTCTTTCTGCCAAGGATGGTTTCTGCATAGCCTTTTCGCTGGGCGGAAGCAATTGCCTCAGTCATATAATTATCAATCCCCGAAAATTCTTTTTTGTAGTTTTCAATGATCTCCCGCGCTTCTGATCTGCTGATGTTGAGATTGTTAGCCAATCCAAAAGCGCCCTGTCCGTAAATAATGCCGAAGTTTACACTTTTGGCTTTATAGCGCTGCTCCTTGGTAACATCAACAGGATCTACGCCATAGACTTTTGCAGCCGTTGCTGTATGAATGTCCGTACCATTTTTAAACGCTTCGCACATATTTTTATCGCCACTGATAGCTGCTACAATGCGCAGTTCTATTTGAGAATAATCGGCGCTTAATAAAATATGATTCTCATCGCGCGCGATAAATGCTCTTCTTATTTCCCTTCCCCGCTCTGTTCTGATAGGTATATTCTGGAGGTTAGGATTGTTACTGCTCAAACGCCCGGTGACAGCGATTGTCTGGTTAAAAGAGGTGTGTACCCTTCCGCTTCTCGGATTCACTATCTGCGGTAAAGTATCCACATAGGTATTGCGCAGCTTGGTGAGTTCCCTGAAACTTAGGATGTCCTCTGCAATTTTATGCTGATGCGATAATTTCAGCAATACATCTTCGCCCGTAGCATATTGGCCTGTCCTGGTTTTCCTGGCCCTGGGGTCTAACTGCAATTTTTCAAAAAGCACTTCTCCTAACTGTTTAGGCGATGCCAGGTTAAACCTTACGCCTGCTTCGCGGTAAACATTTTCTTCATATTCAGCGGCTTCTTTTTCCAGTCCTTTGGAGTAGTCCAGCAAAAAACCTTCATCGATCTTTACACCTTCAAACTCCATATCCATCAGTACTTTTACCAAAGGATTATCAACCTGCGCAAAAATGGTATGTACGTTTTTTGTATGGATCATAGGTGCGAAGACATCTTTCAATTGCAGCGTTACATCTGCATCTTCGCCGGCGTATTCCACCACTTTGCCAACCTCTACGTCGCGCATGGTTCCCTGGTTCTTACCTTTTTTACCAATCATTTCAGTGATGGCTATGGGCGTATAACCCAGGTATTGCTCGCTAAGCAAATCCATGCCACGCCTGCCTTCCGGCTCAATTACGTAATGCGCTACCATTGTATCAAACACTTCGCCTGTGAGCTCCTTACCGTACCATTTCAAAACCAGCAGATCATATTTTATATTCTGCCCGATCCATAAAACATCACTTCTGCGAAACAGTTCATCAAACAGATCCAGCCTTTTCAGCGTCTCCTGCCTGTCGGCAGGCAGGGGTACATAGAAAGCTTCTCCTTTTTCTACACAGAAACTCAGCCCTACCAGCTCAGCGCGGTTTGCATCAGGACTCGTGGTTTCTGTATCAAAAGAGATTTCTTTATAGGTAAATAATTTTTGAATAAGCCGGTGAATGTCCGGGTTTGTATCAATAAGATGGTATTTGTGTTCGGTATTGCTGATGTTGCGCATTTCCTTCACTGTCTGAATATCTTCCGTGATGGCAACCTGCATATCAGCTTCCACAACATTTCCAAAAAGATCTCTCTGCACGTTTTCAGATACAGACACCGTAAAGGTTTCACCCAGCAATCTTTTGCCCAGCGCACGAAACTCAAGCTCCGCAAACACCTGGGTCAAAGCCTCTGTATTCCAGGGCTTTAGTTCAAAGTCTTCTTCGTGAAATTCTATAGGTACGTCGGTGATGATGGTAGCCAGCATTTTAGATAAGATGGCATTTTCTTTCCCGGCCCTTATTTTTTCACCCAGTGCACCAGGAATACCATCGGCATTTTCCAGTACATTTTCCAGTGTTTTATATTCTTTCAAGAGCTTGGCTGCTGTTTTGGCGCCCACGCCTGCAATGCCCGGGATATTGTCTACTGCATCGCCCATAAGTCCGAGGATGTCAATCACCTGGCAAACATTTTCTATATCCCATTTCTCGCAAATCTTTTCCGCTGTAAGAATTTCTTCCTTGCTGCCCATGTACGCGGGCTTGAAAATAAACACGTTTTCTTTGGTAAGCAACTGCCCGAAATCCTTGTCCGGGGTAACCATAAAAACTTCATAACCCATATCTGCTGCCTGCCACGCAAGCGTGCCTATTACATCATCTGCCTCATAGCCTTCACGCTCAAGCACCGGTATATTGAAGGCTTCAATGATCCTTTTTATTTCAGGCAAAGAAGAGAGCAGGTCTTCAGGCGCTTCCTGCCGGTTGGCCTTGTACATCTCAAAGCTGGTGTGCCGTTCAGTTGGCGCGAATGCATCGAAGCACACCGCCATGTGCGTAGGCTTGTATTTATTGATGAGTTCAATCAGTGTATTTGTAAATCCGAATTGTGCGTTTGTATTTTTGCCCTGTGAGGTGATGCGGGGGTTGCGTATAAGTGCGTAATAGGCACGGTATATCAACGCCATAGCATCAAGCAGAAAAAGTTTTTTCTCCATAATCGTTGTTTCCAATAGACGGTAAAAGTACAATTTTTATCAGGGAATGGCGGGCAATTGTTTTACTCAATTACCAGGAATTTGAATAACAACTATTGCTCATTTGTAATATCTTATTAACATACTTAGATTAATTTTAACATTACATTATGATTAAAATCTATTTATTTTTTTAAATTTTGTTTAAGAGAAGTAAGAAGAGTGCACTTATTTAATTTTTAAAAATATTTAATACCATGAACAAAGAACAATATACTGATAGTCTTACTATTAAAATTATGGCATTATTATTTAGTGTAGTTTTAGCAGGAGAAATATCAGAACTATTAGGATATCTATATAAAAAACTGTTGTAGATCTATAACCATAGCATGATTGTATCAATCTTATTTTATAACTTCAGCATATTAAGTATTTTCTAATTCTATCTATTGTTTTGAATACTTTACATTATAATTTCTGCTTTGCTGGTTTTCTATATATCCTATATACATGGCAAAGATGCAACTAACAGGCATCGTAGAGGAGAAACTGAATAAAGAAATAACAAAGTTTTTCTCAAGTACATTCAGGTGAATAAATTTTAGAACGTTAAAAACCTAATCATGCTAAAAGAACACAAAGCATTCAGCTTATTCTGGAAAATAATATTAGGAATACTGTTTTTTATTGCATTGCTCTTTGCCTATAACATGGGAAAGAAAGATGCAGAAACTAAGATTCCTTATACGGTTCGTACTGTTTATACGCACATGCCTGAACGGCATTAAAAACATCAGGTAAGTGACAAAGAAAAAAGCTACTGTATATTTACATCATCATGCTGGCAAAACTATTGTTGATAAGGGATTTGTTGTCCTTCAGCGCATTTTCAATAGTTTTCTCCAGTAATGGGTTTATCAATCTATTTTATTAAAGAAATAGAATGACAGCTTTTGCATTTTCTATGATTGAATGCGATATACATCAAGGCAATTACAGCATATGAAAATTATATTAAAAAGAAATTTTGATTTTTTATTCAGAACAATTACTGTTACTATAAACGGAACTTCTCATAAATTAAGAATAAACGAAACAAAGAAAATCAAAGTTGAAACTACCACAGAGTATACCCGGGTGGTTATAAAAATGGATAATTGTTCGTCTTCAAAACAAATACCTTTAAAAGATGGTGATGTTCTTAAAATACGTCAGAAAATGCCTGGCGGATTTTATGCTATAGGTATACCTGTTGGTGTTCTTGCTGCGGCATTAGTCATATTAGACAAAATACCTTTTGTAGCATTTGCTATAATATATATCATATATTTCGCACCTTTATTTACTATATATTTCTTACTGAGAAAAGATTATTTTAATATCAGTATTGAAGCATGAAATAGCAAATTTGTCGTTTTGTAATTAAATCTGAAAAAGATCAAACAATATTGCCGGCTGCCACCTTAAAAGGAATTACATCTTTGAAAGGAATTATCGGGGATATGAATGGTTATATTGAATTTAATGTATCAAACGATGATAGCGTTATGGTTAGTTATGCTGGACTTTATCCAAAATTCTTAAGTAAGGCGCAGGCTTTAGCTACTAATACTCTATTTTTAGCTGAACAATTGCAACCTAAAGATAAACATACAGAAGAAGAAATATTTAATACTGATATATATGTATTAAAGCACAAAAACCTCATTTCTGAAATTCAATATAATCTTTCAGAAAAACATAAAAGAGGTCTTGTCTCTCATGGTATTTTTTTTAAAGCAAAGGTTATTGTCCTGCAAGATTATTCTAATAATTTAAATCATTCCCCAATCCCTGAATATATCAAGTACAATATTCTTCCTCGTGGCGCTGAAGCCATCATTTTTTTCCTGCTCCGGCTTGGTGAGCCTGTTGGCAAAGAGATACACATTATCTCTAACAGTGAGCCAGCCCACATACCAGCCAATATCTTTGCCTTCAGACTGCGTCCACCCGCTCTTGCTGCGGATAGTATATGTTTCTGTGCTGTCAGATAGCATAATGTTTTTCACCGTATGCATAACCGCTGTATCAAAAGCAAGCTTATTGTAGTACAGGTTTTTTAAGAAAAAAATCTGCTGTACAGGCGTGACTTTAAAATTGCCATAGTTCCAGAAATCAATTCCTTTTTCAGAAAAGTCATTATTGCCGTAACTGATCTCATGTAATATTTCCCTATACTTTTCCCTGCCAACTCTTTTTGCCATTTCAACATAAAACCATACCGTTGAATTCCTGAAAGCATCCTGCATATCTGTATCCTGATTCCATGCGGCAACGGGTGCTCCATTAAATATCCTTATCTTTTTATCCCACGGAAGCAGTTCATGTTCATTGTCCACAACCCGCGTCTGTAGTGCAATACAGGAATTTACTATCTTAAAAGTAGAAGCTGGCAATGTGCCTTTATATGCATCATTCCTGTCAGAAAAAAACCATTTATTCCGGTTTACATCAAAGACAACGATACTGCCTTCGACATGATATTTTTTATAGATGTAATCTACCGTTTGCGCTTGCGATACAAACGAAAAAAAGATTGATGCAATGAGCAAGAGGTATTTTATTTTCATGCGTATAATTCTTAGTTCGCCGCTTTGCGGCTGTTCTTAATGGTCACATGGAATAGCCTTTATTCATTCACGGTTGATATGCAACTTTGCTTATGGCTATTTCATGCGTATAATTCTTAGTTCGCCGCTTTGCGGCTGTTCTTAATGGTCACATGGAATAGCCTGTATTCATTCGCGGTTAGTATGCAACTTTGCTTGTGACTATTTCATGATTAGGATCAGGAATTTACCCTACCGCTTATTTTCCCATACATTATTCTTCTGTTCTACATCTGCCAGGCGTTTGGAAGGATCTATTTCTATGCTTACAATATTTGCCCTGTTGGTTGGCAGCTTTAAAACATAGGTCTGGTTTGTCCAGTTCCAGGCGGGCGGGAAACTCCAGCGGTAATAATTATTTTCCGGCTCTTTGTGGCCAAACATAAGATCTGTAGCAATGCTCACCAATTCGCGGGCTTTGTTTTTGTAGGTAACCAGGATGTCAACCGGCATAGGCATGCCGCCTTCTCTTCTCAGCTCTACCAATGTGGTATCGTTATTGCCGGCAACCACATCACCAATGGCATAGTCAATTGTGCGCGTGGTATTTACCCAATAATCTTTGTACCATTTCAACTGTAAGCCGCTGACATGCTCAGCTACGCGCACCATATCGGCTGGTGTAGGATGCTTAAATTTCCACTGCCTTTCATATTCCAGCAGGAACTCGTCCATCTTTTTATTGCCTATGATATATGCAAGCTGCGCATAAAAAACCATGCCCTTACCGTAAGCCGCCTGAGAATAGGCATAGTTGGTATTAAAATGGTCTGCATGTGTAGACATGGGCTCTTCCAGCTTGCTTTTTACCAGGTTGTAGTAGCTGTCGTAGCTGTTTAGGTACCACATCGAATCTCTGTTGATCCAGCCTCTTATTCTCTGTTCAAAATAAGTTGCACCGCCTTCATCCATCCATGCATATGCACCTTCATTGCTGGCTATGGTGCCCTGGTACCAGTTGTGCCCCAGTTCATGTAAAGCTGTACCAACACCCGGGCCCTTGATAAGTGTAGCCATCGGGTATTCCATGCCGCCGTCAGCGCCTTGTATGAAAGAATAATTCGGGTAGCGGTAAGGGCCAAAAGTCTTTTCAATAAAAGGATACACCAATTCTATAGTATCAGCCAGCTTCTTCCATTTATCATCATATTCTTCATTTGTTTTTTTATAAACAAAATACAACAGCGGCCCTCTCTCTACTTTTCTCCTGATCATGGTATAGTCAGGGTCTGCACTCCATACAAAGTCGTGAATATTATTAGCCTTGAACTTCCAGGTAAGTGTTTCTGCATTTGTTCTTGGCATACCTTTTACCACGCCGTAGTTGTAGCCAACTTCATTGGGATTTATAATAGTTCCTGACCCGGCTACCATATAATGCTTGTCAAGCGTAATGTTTACATTAAACTCGCCGAAGGGAGCATAAAATTCCCGGGCTATGTATTGATTCGGGTGCCATCCTTCATGATCATATGCTGCAATCTTAGGATACCATTGTGCCATGCTGTAGCGTACGCCTTCTGCATTGTCTCGGCCTGCCCTTCTTATCTGTAGGGGCACCTGTGCTTCAAACACAATCTCAATTACCGCAGATCTGCCGGGGAGGATATATTGCTGCAAAGGGATTTTCATGATGGTTTGCGTGATCTCCGGAGTGATCACCTGCCCGTTGACCCTTACGGTTTGTATACGCTGATACCCCGTTTCGTCCGGGGCAAGCTTACTAATGCGGTCAGCTACGCGCTTGTCCCAGTCGCGGATAATGTTTCCTTTATTGTCTCTGCCCAGGATCACCCTTCCGGCATAGTTGCTTCTTTCATCCATCATGCTGCCCGGCTGGAAGGCGTTCCAGAACAGGTGTACAAAAATTTTATCCAGAGAGTCGGGAGAATTGTTCCAGTAAGTGACCACTTCTTTCCCCTTCATGATATTGGTTTTTACATCAAGGTTTACGTCAATGCTGTATTTTATTTTCTGCTGCCACCTGTCTGTCTGCGCATGCGCGTTCAATGCTGCAAAAAGCAATACAGTGGTATACAATAAAACTCTGTTCATCATCATAAATTATTCTGGTACATTATTATCTGTTGCCGTTAAATGCCGTCCACCTGCCGTTGCGTTTTTCAAAGCGGATGATGTTGCTTAGCGGGCTCTCATTGTTCTCTTTGTCTACGCTGGTCACTACAGCATAAAACTTAGACCAATAAGCCGGCAGTTCATATAGCGGCAAGGCAAAATTAAATCGATTATTACCATTGGCCACCAATATCTTCTCCGGTGCATTTCCCAGTTCTGTAAAGTCATCCGTAAAGTACAGCACAAAAGATTTCACCTTATCGCGCGTAGATACCTCGTTGAGAGCGCCGCTGATGTTGATCTGGTTGCCGGATATGTTTACTTCCGGCGGCCATATTTCCGGAGCCATGGGCGGTGTGCGGTCTATCCACGCCATGGGTGGTACAATGGCAGGTTTTTTATAATAATTATTTTGCAACGAGTCTGTCCATCCATTGAGGTTGTTGAGTAAACTTTTATAGCTGAAATACACGCTGCCGTGCACGTTGGGATTGTCTCTCAGCAGTTTGATCTGGTTAGGTATTTCATTCCGGTTTCTCCACAGTGCGGAGGTGTTAGCATTGAAAGGTCCCTGGCCTATGTAGAGCTGTTTGCCGTAAGTGTGTTCAGACCACCATTTCAGCAGTATACGGTAGTCCTGCCCGTCTTTGCCAATAGGCCAGTACAATTGCGGTGCAATGTAATCTACCCAGCCATTCTTCAGCCATTTTAAAATATCTGCATACAAGGTATAGTAATTCGTAAGGCCGCGCGTATCGCTGCCTATAGGATCCTGCGATTTGTTTTTATAAATACCAAAAGGGCTCACGCCGAATTTCACCATCGGTTTGCTCTGAGTGATGGCATCATGAATTTCTTTAATAATGAGGTCTACATTTTCTCTCCGCCAGTCGGCTTTACTCATGCCGTTGCCGTACTTCCTGTAAGCCGCATCGTCGGGGTAATCGTTTTTTTCTGGATAAGGATAAAAATAATCGTCGAGGTGTATGCCATCCACATCATAGCGGTTAATAATGTCTTTTACCACACCCACAAAATACTGCCTGGTCTCCGGCAGGCCCGGATTGAATATCTTGAGTTTGCCGTAAGTGAAAAACATTTCCGGTCGGCGCCTGGTAATATGGTTGGGTGAAACAGACGAGCGGTTAATATCTACCACGGCACGGTAAGGATTGAGCCATGCATGGAACTCCAGTCCTCTTTTATGGGTTTCTTCAATCATGAACAACAAAGGGTCATAGCCCGGGTGCTGGCCTTGCGTGCCGGTGATATATTCGCTCCACGGATCGTATTGAGAAGGGTAGAATGCGTCCGTTGCCGGGCGTACCTGCACAAACAATGCATTGAGCCCGGTGCGCTTTGCATGCTCTACAATGCGTATGTACTCAGCCTTCTGCTGTTCTGCGCTTAATCCTTTCCTGCTTGGCCAGTCTATATTGCCCACAGAAGCCACCCATGCAGAGCGCATTTCATACTTAGGAGAATAGCCATTATCCGCAACGTAATATTGTGCAGATACGGGCTGTGTAAATAAACTCAAAAAAATAAAAATAAAACCGGCTGAAAAGTTTTTGTTCATGTTGATTGATAATGTTTTCGGGGTTACACAAGCACGCCGCGCATTTTATCTAAAATAGTACATACGGCCTTTGCTTCTTCTTCTGTAATGTTGCTGACGATGGCATCGAATTCGGGGTCTTTCTCGTCAATATTTTCCAATACCCTGCGCCCTCCTTCTGTAATGGTTATTTCCAGCAGGCGCTTGTCGGTACGGCTCGACGTTTTCTCCACCAGGCCTTTGATGATAAGCCTGTCGATGATCCTGCTGGTATCGCTCATTTTATCCAGCAGCCTTTCGCGTATCTGTATCAGGCTAAGAGGTTCTTTACTGCAACGCAGAATGCGGAGTATATTAAACTGCTGCATGGTAATGTTCTCAGGCTCTAATAAAAATCTTAATCTTTCTGAAAGCCAATTAGAAGTGTACAGCACTTCCAGCATTACTTTTTGCGCATAGTTGTTACATTTTCTTCGCGGTATGGCATTCAGGTTTTCAAATTTTGCTTCAAACTGTGACATAGCATTCTTAATTTATTCTTCCCATACAGATAATCCCTCGCTACAATTGGCGCAAATATCAATGTTTTTGCGGCTGGTCATAAGCTCAGATCTGAATTGTTTGTAATTATCGTTTTTCCATATTTCCTTAAACGGCTGGTTTTTCAGATTGCCCAGGCGGTGCATGGCATCCTTATCAAAGCAACAGGGCACTACCAGGCCGTCCCAGGTAATCACATTGGCGCTCCATAATTTCCAGCAATGGTTTTGCAAACCATTCTTAGGCTGTGTGGCACCGCCGGCATCTTTCCTGTAGCGGCTGTATTTGTTGATGGTGGGAATGAGCTGGTTAGGATCATTCTCATAATCATATACCTGCGCTGTTTTATAGCGTACCTGGTCTACGCCCACTTCCTTGGCCAGCCGCTTCACATCTTCTATCTGGTGCTCATTGGGCTTTACCACTAAAAACTGGAAAAAGACAAACGGTTTTTTGCTGTTTAACGCTTTTTTCCATTTAACAATGTTCTTTGCACCTTCTATCACTTTTTCCAGGTTGCCGCCCACGCGGTATTGCTGGTATACATCCTGGGTAGTGCCGTCTATGGAAATGATAAGCCTGTCTAAGCCGCTCTCCACCGTCTTGCGTGCATTTTCATCGTTTAAATAATGCGCATTGGAAGAAGTAGCCGTATAAATGCCCTTGTCTGCGGCGTACTTCACCATCTCCAGGAAATTGGGGTTCAGGTAGGGTTCTCCCTGGAAATAAAAGATCAGGTATAAAAGCTCTTGGTGAATATCGTCAATGGTGTCTTTAAAAAAATTTTTTTCAAGCATTCCTTTCGGCCTGGTAAATGCGCGCAATCCGCTGGGGCATTCGGGGCAGCGCAGGTTACACGAGGTGGTAGGCTCAAACGATATGGAGACAGGATAACCCCACTGCACCGGCTTTTTGCGCCATTTGCTTACCTGGTAGCTGAGCCATACTTTTGCAGCATTCCAAAAACGTCTCGGCGTAATTTTACCAGCAAGATTTATACTGTCATTCCAATTAAAGTACATAACAACAAAAATAGTATTTTAACCAGTACTATTGATGTAGCAACAAGTATTTAACAAATCCGGGCAAAGATTGTTTCAAAGAGCACTTATACAGCATAAAATTGTATATTTGCCGTCTCAAAATATATAAAGATAAAAATGAAAATATAATTTCTTTCGGACCATTAAAGTTGCAGGCCGGAAAACGGCGCACCTCTTTGTTCATCTTTAAAGAAAGAAATTATGCTTATTCTACAAAATGTCTCCTATATACATCCCAACAAAAATTTACTATTCAGCAATATTAATTTTACTGTAAACCGGTATCATAAAATAGCGCTGGTTGGCAACAATGGCACAGGCAAATCTACATTGCTGAACATTATTGCAGGCAAAACAGCGCCTGCGAAAGGGCAAATAACTACAACTGCTGCCCCTTACTATATTCCCCAGGTCTTCGGGCAATACAATCAACTCACGGTAGCCCAAGCTTTGCAGGTAGAGCAAAAACTGCACGCACTTAAAAGCATATTGAATGGCAATGTAACAGAAGAAATGTATGCGATGCTCAATGACGACTGGACAATAGAACAACGATGCGATGAAGCGCTGCAATACTGGCAGTTGACAGAACTTGATATGTCTCAAAAAATGGAAACGTTGAGCGGCGGGCAAAAAACAAAAGTTTTCCTTGCAGGCATCAGCATCCATCAACCTGAATTAATTCTTCTGGATGAGCCGAGCAATCATTTAGATTTTTCCGGCAGAACGCTTTTGTACAACTTTATCCGCTCAGCAAAAAACACCATGATCATTGTGAGCCACGACAGGGAATTACTGAGGCTTTTGGATATGGTGTATGAACTGAGCAATGGTAGTATTTCCATTTGCGGGGGTAACTATGATTTTTATATGCAACAAAAACTGACAGAGTACAATGCTTTAAATCAGGATATTCAAACTAAAGAAAAAGCATTGCGGAAAGCTAAAGAAAAGGAGCGCGAAATCATGGAACGAAAGCAAAAGCTGGATGCGCGTGGAAAAAACAAGCAGGAAAAATCCGGTGTTGCACGCATAATGATGAATACTATGCGCAACAAAGCCGAAAACAGTACTTCGAAAATAAAAGGCATGCATGCTGAAAAGATAGGCGGGATAGCCCAGGAGCTGCAGGAGTTGCGCGCTGCTTTACCGCAGGCTGATAAAATGAAATTCGGTTTTAACAACTCATCATTACACAAAGGTAAAATATTGTTCAGGGCCACGGGCATCAATATCAGCTTTAACATTCTCCCGGTGTGGAAAGAAAACGTACATTTTCAAATATTCAGTGGAGAAAGAATTGCGCTGCAAGGTGCGAACGGTTCCGGAAAAACTACCCTCATAAAATTGATTTTAGGTGATTTACAACCCCAAACGGGGCAAGTTTACAGAGCCAGCAATAAGAGCATTTACATAGACCAGGATTATTCGCTGCTGAAGGAGCAGCTGAGCGTGTATGAACAAGCACAAGAATTTAACAATGCCGGCTTGCCGGAACATGAGATAAAAACAAGGCTCAACAGGTTTTTGTTTACCAAGCAGGACTGGGACAAGCGTTGTAGTGTTTTGAGCGGAGGTGAAAGGATGCGCCTGACCTTGTGCTGCCTCACTATCAGCAGGGACTCCCCGGACATCATTATTTTAGATGAACCTACTAACAACCTGGATATACAGAATATTGAAATGCTGACTTTGGCTATTAACGAATATCAAGGCGCGTTGATTATCGTTTCTCACGATGCCTGGTTTTTAGAGCAGGCACATATTGAGCGGGTCGTGCAGCTTTGAAAGAAACCAAGGCAACTTAAATTTTACGCTATTTTTGTGTGGCAATGGCAAAAACAAATCACAGGAAAAAACTGCGCAGGAACAAGAAAAAGCAATCACCGCCTATTGCCCGGAAATGGGCCTGGATTATTACTGTTTGCGTGGTAGCCGCCCTGCTGATATTCCTGCTGGTAAGGTCTAAAAAACCTCATCACGTTTTTAAAACCTATACCGGATTCGGCATTCCCATACCTGCTGATTTTATCATCCACGGCATTGACGTGAGCCGTTACCAGGGGCTTATAAACTGGGAAATGGTAAAGGAGATGAATATAGACAGCATTCAAATAGGCTTTGCATTTATAAAAGCTACCGAAGGGCTGGAAAGCAAAGATCCTCAATTTGCTGAAAACTGGAGAGAAGCCAGACGTGTGGGCATACCACGCGGGGCTTATCATTTTTTCCTGCCGGACCGCGACGGCACTTTGCAGGCAAAAAACTTTATCAGCCAGGTGCCGGAGCTCCTCCCCGGAGATTTGCCGCCGGTAGTAGACATTGAAAAACTGAATGGCACTCTTCCCGCAATTATGCGTAAGGAGCTGCTGGAGTTTATCACACTTACCAAAGCGCACTACGGCGTAAAGCCCATCATCTATACGTTTTCAAGCTTCTACAAGGACTACCTGCAGGATGTGTTTCCCGACAATCCTTTGTGGATAGCACATTATAAACTGCAAAACAAACGCCCTGCTCTGAACCGCGACTGGCAGTTTTGGCAACACAGTGAAACAGCACGTGTGAGCGGCATCAATGTGCCGGTAGACATGAATGTTTTTTACGGCGACAGCCTGCTGTTCAGCGAGCTGCTGCTGGATTAATATTTCTTCTTGAAATTGCGGTTATTATTATTGCCGCCCGTGCGGTTGCCAAAGCCAGGTTTGTTACTGACCATGCCACCCTGCCCCTGGCGTTTCTGGGAGTTTTGGTTATTTCTTTGAGTAAAACCCTGGCGGTTTTTATTTTTATTCTGTGTGTAAACCCTGTTGGTGTTGCCATTTACCTGCCTGGTATCTTCCTTCACATGTACCGCCGGCGCATTGTCAAAATGAAGTTTGCCACCGCTGATAGAGCTCAGCTCGGTCTGTATGGAAGCATCCTGCACGGCTTCCTTATGCCAGTTGCTGTAAGTGAGCTTCATATAATAGGCTATGGCGTTGGCGAAGCCATCCTGTTTTTCCTTGTCAGTTTCCTGCAAAGCCTTATCAATCACCAATTCCAGGTTTTTGCCCAGGTGTGCATATTTAGGATAGCGCTCCGGATAAGGCAATGGCTGAGGCTTTTCTTTGTAAGTTTCTTTGTTGGGTATAGGATAAGGGCTCTCTACCTGTAACTTAAAATCACTGATATAGAAAAGATGATCCCATAATTTATGTCGGAAATCTTCCACATTTTTCAAATGCGGATTCAGGAAGCCCATGAGTTCTATTAAAACCTCTGCCTGTTCCTGTCTTTTATTTTTGTCTTCAATTGTAAGAATGTAGTCTACCATTCTCTGAATATGTCTTCCATATTCCTTCATGCTCAAGTGAGGACGAGCTGTGTTATATTCCATAAGTATATTAAGAATGCAAAAGTAATGAAAAGTTATTCGCAGTGTGCAATAAGTTTCCCGGTTTTTTCTTATACAGGCATACCGATTTCACCTAAACCCATGCATAGCATTCTAAAACCTTAAATATAAAGCATAGTAATCGTTGATTTTTTTAACAAGAACGCACTAATTCTTCATATTGGTGAAGGTGAGCGGCAGCTGAATGTTGCCCTTCAGGTCAGCAATCACAGCCTGCAGATCATCAATTTTTTTAGCGATCACGCGCACGGTATCATCCATGATCTGGGTTTGCACTTTGAGGCCGCTGTCTTTAATGCGTTTAGTGATCTTTTTAGCATCTTCCTGTTTCAGCCCGTTCTGCACTGCAACTTCTTTTTTTACCAGCTTGCCGCTGGGATAAGCATCTTTCTCAAAATCAAATGCAGACGGGTCAATGCCCTGCTTCATGGCACGGCTGATGAGTACATCAATGACCTGCTTCATCTTCATATCACTTTCGGCTTCGAGCTTTACGATGTAATTCTTCTTATCCAGCTCAATATGCACCGGCGAATTCTTGAAATCAAAACGGTTGGCTATTTCCTTGGTTACGGTGTTTACCGCATTGTCCAGTGTTTGCAGGTCTACCTTGCAGGCAATATCAAATGAAGGCATATGGTGAAAATGAATGATGGTGAAATGTATACTCAAAGTTAGGGAAAAATTATGTAATCACTAAAAAAGAGGCTTCAAATTTGAAGCCTCTTTTCTGTTTCATTTCTGGCAATAATTATATTTTTTCTTTTATTTCAAGCTTAGGCTTCTCTCTGCCTTCAGTACAATCTATACTAATTATATATACTTTTCCTTCTGTCAGTTGTTTTCCGGAAGACAGTCCCAGGTTTCCGGATTCTTGTACAGTAACTATTTCCGGAATTATACCTTTTGTTTCTGCGTAGTCAGGACCTCTGTATTCACCTCCCCAGCCGTCTTGGAAGAAAAACTTAAAATCGAAATAATCTGTTCTGATCTGTCCATTACCTTTTTCCGTACTGGCTGTTATAGTCATTTGATATACTTTAGGTTTTACAGGGGCCATGCAAAGCATCTTACCGGGACTCCAGCCAGGTTGGCCGTTATTCATTCCAGGTTTGGCAATTCCCCATCCGGCAATCCATATAGCTCCTGACCCATCGGGCTGTAAGGTAGCTTTCTCACCGGAAGCATTTAGCGTTAATACATTCAAATATTTCTTATCCCTGTCCGCCACTATACGATATTTACCACTTATTGCAGAGAATGTAATTTTCCCAGAAGCATCCTTTTTTAGAAAGTCGGGATCTATCCAGTATTGATCAAAATCCTGAACACCTTCGGCCTTTAATTCATCGCCGGTATTAAGGTTCAGATCTATAAAGAAATGTCCATCTGCAGTAAAGCTCATTTCCTTGTCATTTAGCTTATAGGAGGCGAAAGGGCTACGTTCGTATGTAAACGTATTAAATTGTATGTTATAGGGACTGCTTTGCAGACTCAGAAAAGTAATAGGATTTTTTATATTTTCTTTTATAGTGCCTCCTCCCCAGCCGAAGTTAATATTATTACCATTATTTCCGAAGGCAGGCGCAACGATATAACCTTTGATTATTTGTGGAGCGGATGTTGCTGTACGGAACAGATATGTGTTTTCCTCTGAACGCAACATCTTTAAACTATCACCGTTTTCAGTAACAAGATATAGATAGCTATATTGCGGGCGAGAGAGGGTTACTTGATGTTCTTCTTCTTTTTTTGTAAAATGTATGTCTTGGAGAACCAGCTTTAAAGTTGCTTTTCCATTAGGTATATTCTTTAAAAAAGGAACAAATACTTTACCTGCATAGTGGCCATCTGCTTTAGTTCTGATAGTAGTTTGCGAAACCATATCTTCTCCAAAGAAAAGCTGTGCCTTTAGTGTAGAAAGTGGCACTAACGGATCAGACACATTTGCCGAAAAAGAGATGCTATCGCCAAAAAAAGCCTGCTCAGGTACTTGCGATGATGTTATCTGTGGATTGCCGGGCGTTCCAGGAAAATCATTGTTATCTTTCTTACAATTTGTAAAAAAGCATAATAATGCCGGTATAACCAATAAAAATATTTTTTGCATAGCTGTAATTTTAAATTTAAACGGTTTTTATTTCTTCCATTTGAAAGATGCTACGGATTTTGCGGGAAGGCTGTAACTTAGCGACCTGCCATCCATAGCTAATGTAATTGACTGTGGCTCATCCTTAGTATTAAGTACCACTACTCCTACAGTATTATCCGGGTTCAATACTGCTGTGTAATGTAGTCCTGATGTGGTGAATCCTGAGGTTTTAATTCTTTTTGCACCACCTTGTATCACTTTGGAAAGGTGCGCCAGATCGTAATAATGACTGTTACGCGTAAGAGTTGTATAATCTGCTTTGTTAATATCTATAACTCCGAGACAATTTGTACATCCGCCAGGGCGATTAGGCCCATGTTGCTCATCTAACATAAAGTTCCAGACAATTACGGCTTTACAGTGCCGGTTAAGCGTGCCAATACCTACATGCTCAAGGTTCCACATCAGATCTTCGGCAAAAGTGTACCCCCATAAGCCTATAGATATTTCAGTGAAATAAAGATTCTTATCAGGAAATGCATTGTGGATATAATCCATTTCTGTTTCAGAACCGCCATAAGCATGGTACGCTGCTCCGTCTATATATTTCGCGGCATCCGGATCTTCGTAAATTTTTGCAGGATAATGTATCTGATCAGCATTTTCCGGTTTATGGCTATCATAGTCATAATTGTGATCGTAACTTATGATGCGGGTATTTATACCTGCAGTTTTAAATGCCGGGCCAAGCGCTGTCTTTATAAAATCGCGCTGTTCCTGCCATGTCATATACAAAGATGCAGAGTTACCCCGGTTTAGCGGCTCATTCTGTACAGTTACTGCATAAATATCTATACCATTATTTTTCATGGCATTGATGTATTTTACAAAGTAGCTGGCATAGTCCTGATAATTGGAAGGATTTAATTGTCCATCGTTCCATTTATTATGTGGCTTTAATTCTTTAAGATTGTTTACTTTCATCCATAAAGGCGGAGTCCATGGAGATGCCATTATCTTTACCTTGGGATTAATGGCAAGAATCTCTTTCAGTACAGGTATCACATACTTTGTATCTTCTTCGTGCAGCGCAAAGTTCTCCATACCCGGCTTATCGCAATAGCTATATTCAGATAATGAAAAATCGGAACATCCTAAAGCAATACGAATGAAACTATATCCCATACCTTCGCGGGTATCAAAAACCTCGGTAAGTAAAGCCTTTCTGTTTGCTGCATTCATCTTCAGCAGATTATAACACGTAGAACCTGTAAACGCAGCACCAAAACCATCAATCTGCTGATACTGTTGTGTGGGGTCTAAAGTAACGGTGTAAGGAGAAAGATTGTCTTTCTTATTGAATTCCAAATTAATTTTTTTGAACAGCATTGACTGGGTTGCTGTAGTTACATATACCTCTACAGGCTGTACAGGATCAGGTTTTGAAGTATCGGGTTTGTCTATTCCCTGCTTGCTGCCGGGCGAACAAAAAGAGTAAAGAAACGAAAGAGAAATGGCTAAAACAGACATTGTCATTTTTGCTATATTTTGCATGTATTCTTTATGTTTTGATATTCAGGATAATTATCGGGAGAATACGCCAAGTCCATACCCGGTTTTGTATGAAGCATGCCTATGGCTATTCTATATAATATGTTTTAATACCCAGGATTTTGCTTCAGCTCCGCATTCATATCTATTGCGCTTTGCGGAATAGGCAACAATATGGTTTCTTCTGTAAGCGGCAGCATTTTTATTCGTCCGACATCCCGCTGGTTCAATGTATTAAGGACACTTATAGCCTTTCCGTTACGCACAAGATCAAACCAACGCTGCCCTTCAAAAGCCAATTCAAGACGGCGCTCTTTTAATACAGCATCTTCCATAGCTGTTTTAGACCCGGTTACAGATGCCGGCAAACTGCTTAATTGTACACGGCTACGAACTTGATTTACAATATTTTTTGCTTCATCCAGCCTGTTCTGCTGCACCAATGCTTCGGCTTTTAATAGCAATATATCTGCAAGGCGAAGCTTAATAATACTGTTATAGGCTGATCTGGTTTTATACATGAACGGGTAATTGTTGCTGGGGTAATGATTACTCCAATCCGGCTTACCCCAAACAATAGAAGCATTTTTCCTGATATTATCTCCTTCACTTTCAAAAGCAGCGATCAGGTCGCGCGAAGGTGTTATCCATTTTGCCCAATCATAGCGGCTATTGACATTTGCCAGGTCTATACCGAACATCCAGGTAACCCAGCTTCCGCTTCCGGACATATAGGTGACTTCAAAAATAGACTCTGAGCTGTTTCGCAGTTTAGCGTCTTTTGTATTTGTATTAAAGTCAAAAAGATCTCCGTAATTGCTTTCGAGTGCAAAGCCTGCATCCTGTACTTTCTGGCAATAATCTATCACTTTTGCATAATCTCTCACAGGTTTTTCTGCATATACCTTTGCCAGCAAAGCATTTGCTACACCTTTGCTCAGTAAAAATTTATCTCCTGGCGTTACATCAGGCGCATCCTGTGCGGCCTGCTGCAAATCTTTCACAACCTGGGAATATACTTTTTGTACAGAATCCCTTGACGGGAAAAGCAAAGGATATACTTCTTCTATATTATCAGAAGTAACATCTGGTGTTTTTTGCAGAACCAAAGGTATGTCTCCCCATAAACGCACCATATCGAACCATATCCACGCTCTGAAAATGAGCGCTTCTGCTTTCCATTGTTTTCTTTCTGCTTGTGTAAGCGAAGGATCAGGCACAAAGTCAATATTCAAGATAATCCTGTTGGCATTGCTTACATAGTTAAGCATAGCATTCCAGTCGCGGGCTATATTTTTATTAATACCGTCTTGAGACTGGGCTTCCAAGGAAGAGAGTTCATTACCTGAAGTACCACGGTATGCATTATCTGCATGCACTTCAGAAAACACAAGATAATCCAGGTACCAAGCTTCCTGTGCATCCCGGATAGTAGAATATAAAGCGTTTCTTTGCGCATTCATTTGTTCGCGGGTGGCAAATTCTACCGTATTATCCGTAGTGTCTCTGGGTACAGTGATCTCACTGAAACCTATGGGATCTTTTTTTAAAGAGCAAGAAGACAATAATGCCATTAAAACTATAGTTAGAAATATGTGATTTTTCTTCATTTTTTGCTATTTTTATTTTTACAAATCAATATTTACACCTACAATAAAAGTCTTAACCTGTGGATAGGTACCCCAGTCGATTCCCTGTACGGTGGCACTTCCACCATATTGATTTACTTCCGGATCAAAGCCTTTATAATTTGTAATGGTAAAGAGATTCTGTGCAGTAACGTAAGGCTGTAAACGGGTAATTTTCCATTTCTCTAAAATACGTGCTTTAATATCATAAGAAAGTGTAAGGGACTTTAATCTTGCATAGCTGCCGTCTTCTACAAAACGCGTAGAAGCGCGCAGGTTGTCTGTACCCGTTGAAGCTCGCGGTATATCTGTTATCTGCCCCGGAATACGCCAACGGCGCAGAACTTCCGTGGATTGATTATTGGCATTATACATGCCTTCTGTCTCATAGCGCGATGCATTGTAAATATCGTTACCCTGCGAACCCTGGAAGAATATATTCAAGTTCAGCCCTTTGTATGAAAACGTGTGAGTCATACCCCAGGTGAAGTCCGGATTGGGGTTACCTATATAGGTTTTATCGCCTGTGGTAATGCGCCCGTTTCCATCAAGGTCTTTGAAACGAAGATCTCCTGTTTCAGGATCCACACCTTCGCTTATATAGCCCCAGAACATACCCAAAGGCTGACCTACGGTCATGCGAACAACATTTTCACTGGTTGCTTCGGATGTGCTGGCATAATAGTATATTTTTTGCAGTGACAGTTTGGTGACTTTATTCCTGTTGAATGACATATTAAATTCTGTATTCCACACAAACTCATTTTTAGAAATGTTAGTAGACCGGATACCAAATTCCAAGCCTTTGTTTTCCATTTCGCCTTCATTACGATAGATACTGCCGAAATCTAACCCGCTTGGCAAAGGCACATTCATCAACAGATTAGTAGTATATTTATAATAAGCATCTGCGGTAAATGAGAGCTTGTTGTTTAAGACCGACATATCTATACCAACATTGCTTTGTGTGGTTGTTTCCCAGGTAAGATCGCGGTTGCGCATGTTTGCAGGGCTTATATTTACAACTGCTCTTTCATTTCCCTTTAACCACCAGGCTATACGTTGTATATTGTACATTTCCAAATAGGCATAATCTCCTATGCCGGACTGATTTCCGGTTTTGCCCCAACCTCCCCGTAGCTTCATATCATTTATCCATTTTACTTCAGACATAAAATCTTCTGCAGATATGCGCCATGCCGCAGACACGGAAGGGAAAAACCCATAACGGTGTTCAGGAGATAATTTTGATGATCCGTCTGAACGTAAATTAATAGTAGCCAGGTATTTACTGTTGTAATTGTAAGAAATTCTGCCGATATATGACATCAATGCCCATTCAGATGCATTTGTCCCAGTAGCATATGGGTCTATTTTATTGGCAGCATCGAGGGTTTTGGGAGAATATCCTGTTCTGTAAAAAGAACCTAACATATATGCATTCTGCCATGTTGAAGCGGTATACGAAGTGCCACCCATCAAATTCAATGAATGCAAACCGAAACTTTTATCGAAGGTAAGAATATTATCAAAGGTAAGAATAGTACTTAATGATCGTGAATCTGTTGCTCTTCCTCCTTCCGACCTTCCATATCCTGTTTTTAGAGGATCAAGAAATGTAGTAGCATGATAGTATACACGATCTATCGTATTACTTGTTTTAAAGTTCAGTGAAGGCAAAAGTGAAACCTCTGCAACCACAGAGCCCAATAAGCGATTGTGATTGGATTTATTATCTGAAGTTCTGGATATATTTTCCACGGGATGTGTAATATTAGCTCCGTAAAAATTATTGTAATACTGTCCCTGGTGCACGCTATCCCAAATAGGAGCATATGTTGGTGTATTGATCACAGATAATATTACTCCTGCCCGCGCTGCGCCGGTACCGGTGATAATACCATTGCCGGAATAATCAGAATAAGCAATATTGGTATTGATTTTTAACCAGCTTTTTATATTGTTTTCAAGATTGGCACGCAAGTTATAGCGTTTGTAATAAGCCACGTTGATGACGCCTTTTTCATCTGTATATCCACCGGATAAAAAGTAACGCATTTTATCGTTTCCACTTGAAAGATTTAACTGATAATTCTGATTAAGGCCCGGGCGAAATGTTTCTCTGAACCAATCGGTTCTGTCCATTAGCCCGTCAGGTAAGTGAATGGTTCCCATTTCATCCATCAGCTCTTTATATTGCGATACATTCAACGATTTTAATTGTTTGATAACATGGGAATTTCCAACATACGTATTCAATCCTACTTTTGCAGCACCTTTTTTACCTTCTTTCGTAGTAATAAGCACTACACCGTTTGAAGCACGCGAACCGTAAATAGCAGCAGAAGATGCATCTTTAAGTATTTGCATAGAGGCAATGTCTCCTGGCGCAAGAAAGTCGATATCGTTTGTGGGCACCCCATCCACCACATAAAGCGGATCATTACTGGCAGTGATTGAAGTATTGCCACGTACACGAACTACGATGCCGGCGCCTGGCTGCCCATTAGGTTGTAATACCTGCACACCTGGAGCTTTTCCTTGTATAGCTTGTGCTGCTGAAGTTATCGGACGTTCTTCCAAATCTTTGAGAGAAACGGTAGAAACTGCTGTCGTTACGTCTTTCCTTCTTACGGTTCCGTAACCAATAACTACCACGTCTTCAAGCGAAGCATCTTCTTCTTCCATTTGCACATTTATAGTTGTTCGGCCGTCTATCGCTATTTCCTGCGATTTCATTCCCTGATAAGAAAATACCAATATATCAGACGTTCCTGCCATTAAAGTGTAAGCGCCTTCGCTATTTGTAATAGCGCCAGTGTTGGTGCCTTTAATTACAATGTTAGCGCTGATTAATGGCACATTGCGCGTATCTGTAACAGTGCCGGCCACCCTGATTCTTTGCGCCATAGCAGTGGTAAGTACCATACAGAAACTGCACATAAGCAATAAGCCCAAGCTTTTGCTAAAAGCATTTTTATTTTTTTTCATCCGTATATTTTTTAATGTTTTAATGGAGGTAATTGAACCCGGCTTATACATTTCCTCCCGGTATCTATCGGTACGAGCAAATAGTATCAAGCTTTGTTTCATTTTTTTATCTTTTGAAATAACTAAAAATATTGCATTGCAGCAGTCACATAAACGCATCCTATGCTATTATTGAACCATCACATCGCACCTTTACTTTAGCCTGATTTTCCTGGACAGCTTTTCTATCTGTAAATTAAATTCTCCGGGCTCTAGCTTAAGTAAGCCATCTGTACCAATGAAGCCTAACTCAGCAGCTTTTATTTTAAAATGCACTGTTTTCTTTTCTCCTTTGTCAAGCTCAATTTTCTCGAATCTCCTTAACCGTTTTATATCTGGGGTAAGAGAAGCCACCATATCTGAAGAGAATAGCATGACCACCTCTTTACCGGCATTTTTACCAATGTTGCTGACATCTACCGTTATGTTAATTTCATCGTTAATAGAAAAAACATTTTTATCCACCGTTAGATTGTCGTACTTAAATGTAGTGTAACTTAATCCGAACCCAAAAGGATATTGCGATTCAGGCGTACTCTGATAGTTATAGGCGCCTTCCATTTTCTCTTGGGCTTCAGAAGGTTTATGATAATAATTGATAAGTGAACTGGGCGCTCCTGGATAAGTATATGGCAATTTTCCAGACGGGTTTATCTTTCCGCTCAATATGTCTGCTAAAGCATCACCACCATAATTTCCGGGTAAATATGTTTGTATAATAACATCTGCAAGGTGCTCGATTTTTGAGATCACACGCGGCCGCCCTTCGTTCAGAATCAAAATAACAGGCTTTCCGCCTTTAGCCACTTCTTTCACTAACTCTACCTGCAGGTCACTTAATGATAAATCGCTTAGATCGCCTGGCTTTTCCGTATAAGAGTTTTCTCCAATACAAACGATCACTACGTCTGAGCTACGAACAGCATTTGCTATCAAATTGAACTGGTCCTTATATTGCTTGTAATATTCAATTTCTTTACTATAAGAAACTCCGGGAATATACTGTACGTGCTGCGTGCCAAATTCATTAGCAATGGCTTCGAAGAAAGTATTATAATCTTTGGCAAACTCATCTGTTTTCTCTCCCTGCCAGGAATAACTCCATCCACCGTTTATAGGCCGCATACTGTTTGCATTAGGACCCGTAACTAAAATTTTAGCTCCTTTCTTTAAAGGCAAAATTTGTTTCTCGTTTTTTAGTAAGGTAATTGCTTCTGCCGCGGCGTTATAAGACAGCCGGGCAAATTTAGCAGACCCATAATCAGGATAATCCTTTATGTATGTTATAGGTTGTTGAAACAAATTGAGCTCATATTTCAATTTAACGATTTTTCTTACAGCGTCATCAATCCGCTCCTGTTTTACTTTACCTTCTTTTACCAACGCTACAAGATTATCGCAGAACTCTTCATACTGATAAGGTATCATGGACATATCAATTCCTGCATTTACTGCCAGAGCAATTGCTTCTTTCATATTGGCAGCTACATGATCGCGGCGCATAAGATTTTCAATGTCGTTCCAGTCAGAGACTATCAGCCCGCTGAAACCTAACTTTTGCTGCAGTAACCCTGTAACAACTGCCTTATCTGAATGTACTGGAATATCATTGATGAGTCCCGAATTTATCATAACAGTTTTTGCACCTGCATCAATCGCCTTACGAAAAGGAGGTACATGATATTCTAACAGTTGGTGATAAGGAATGTATGCAGGCGTACGATCTTTTCCGGAACGCGGCACACTATAGCCTAAAAAATGTTTAATGCAAGATGCCACATGGTGAGGATCTGCTATGTTGCCCCCTTCGTAACCTTTAACCATCTGCTCGCCCATTACGGAAGACAGATATGGATCTTCTCCAAAATTCTCAAATAGTCTTGAAAAACGCTGATCGGCACCAATATCAAGCACAGGAGAGAAATTCCATGCTATACCGCAGGCACGCGTTTCATAGGCTGTGACTCTTGCAGTTTCAAAAGCATGTTGTGGATTAAAAGTAGCAGCCAGTGCTATTTGTTGTGGAAACATAGTAGCACCTACGGAATAGGTAGCACCATGAATAGCGTCTATACCATAAATTACCGGAATTTTCATTCTGCTTTTATTTATAGCTATATCCTGTATCTCAGCAATTATTTTATTCCAAACTTCCGGAGTTCTTGCCCGGTTGTTCGTAGTATTTAATATAGAACCTACGTGATATTTAAGTAATGCCTTCTCAAGCTCTTTTTTATTCAATCTTAGCGGCTCTGAACTTGCATATCTGTTACCACCCTCGGCTATCACATCGAGCGTAATTTGAGCCATTTGTCCAACCTTCTCCTCCAAAGTCATTGCAGCCAGTGTCTTTTCTATAGAGGTCTGTACACTTTCTTTTTGTGCCTGCACTTCTGCTGAACATAAGCTGATTATTGCAATAAAGGCCAGATCTAAGAAACGATATAGTTTTTTCATCATTTTAAAAAAGTACTTTGCGTCGTTTTGACATTTACTACACAAAGTGAAGAAAAAAAATTCACATCTCCAAATTTTTGTTAACTTTTTTTAAAACAATGATAACTTTTATTTAAGATGCTTTTAGGTAAGGCTACTATCTATTTAACAGTTATTATTTGCTACTCTCAAATAAGTTATTTGTATGTTTGTGTAATATTAACGTTGTGAAATTTTATCATGAACCGAGAAGTTATTCCTAATCTTTCTGTAGACTGTGCGCTTTTCAGTTTTGACGGGAACCAGATAAAAATATTATTAAGACAAGAAAAGATTCTCCTCAACGGAAAAACTTATAACAAATATAAATTACCGGGAGACCATCCTTTCATGAATGAGATCATAGAAAATACTGCTGAGAGAATATTGTTTGAGCAAACGGGAGCCCGCGACATTTTCATGAAACAATTTTGGGTATTCAGCAGTCTTGACAGGCTAAAACGTAATGAAGTAGACTTTGCATGGATAAAAAACAGGGGGCTTATATCGGAAAGAGTTATTACAGTGGGATTTTATTCTTTTGTAAAGAAAGGCGTAATGGAGAATCAGCACCTCATACCCGAGGCTACGTGGGTAAACATCCATGATGTACAGAACCTTATCTTTGATCATGAAGAAATACTGCAAAAAGCACGGGAACAAATAAAAAAAGATATTGAGCATCAACCGTTGGTATTTGAATTACTTCCTGCTAAGTTCACACTGGCTCAGCTTCATAATATTTATGAACTTTTACTCGAAAAAAAACTTGACAGGAGAAATTTTCGCAGGAAAGTATTACTGGCAATGCCTTATGTAAAAGAGCTTTCAGAAAAACAGAAAGGTGTAGCGCACAAGCCTGCAAAATTCTATGCTTTTGACAAAAAAATCTACGATAAACATATTATTCATAAAACAAGCTAACATGGAATTAAACGCATTAAATATTGTAGGCACATCAGCTGCCATACTATCTACGCTTAATCAATTCCCTCAAGCATACAAGGTTTTTAAAACAGGCGATACACACAGTATCTCGCTAGCCATGTATTGTATTGTTGAGGTAGCTATAACACTATGGCTGGTTTATGGTATAATGCTCAACGATTTCCCGCTTATTCTCGCTAATTCTCTCTCATTGATACCGATCACTTATATATGGATCGTAAAATTGATAAACGTTTACAAAGGTAAAGACAAAAATCGCAGGCTTTTTGATGAAGTGACCTCAACGCATTAGCGGGTTTATCATTCTTCCTTTTTGACAATCTCTTTTTACTGGCTACCTTTGCCGCATGAATATCCTGGCAGCGCTTAAAACTGTGAATACCTTTGTTTTTGATATGGATGGTGTGCTCACCGATGGTAAAGTCTTTATTGTGCCTCAACACGGCGAAAAAGAAGATTACGTGATGGCGAGGAGTATGAATACCAAAGATGGCTTTGCGCTGCAGCTTGCAGCCCAAAAAGGATATAACCTGGTGATCATTTCAGGAGGGATTTATCCCGGAGCCAATAAAAGATTTGTACAACTGGGCATTCAGCATATTTTCATGGGGGTAAAAGACAAGGAAAAATGCCTGAAAATGCTGGCTGAATCGGCACATATAGATCTGCAGCAGGCACTTTTCATGGGCGATGATATTCCCGACAGGGATGTGATGCTGCATTGCGGCATAAAAGCCTGCCCTTCTGATGCAGTGGAAGAAATAAAAATTATTTCTGATTATATATCGCCCGCAAAAGGCGGCGAAGGATGCGTAAGGGACGTGATTGAAAAAGTATTAAAGCTGCGCGGCGATTGGGAACTGCATACAAATATTGCTTCAAAATAAAACAACAGTGAAAAAAGTAAAAGCGTTTTTTGCATTGGTACGTTGGCCCAACCTGGTGTTCATAGCGCTTACACAATACCTTTTTTTCTATGCAGTGCTGTACCCTGTTTACGAAAGGCAGCAGGTAACCCCAAACCTTAACTTTCTTTACCTTACTTTACTTATGCTCTCCTCTGTATTTATCGCAGGGGCAGGCAACATCATCAACGATTATTTCGACCTGAACATTGATGTGATCAATAAGCCCGGCAAAGTAATCATTGGCAAATACATCCACAGGCACTGGGCCATATCCAGCCACATTGTGTTAAGTATCCTGGGCGTGGCAATCGGGTTTTACCTTGACCGTAAGGCTGATACCTATTTTATCGGGCTTACCAACCTGGGCTGTGCCGTTTTGTTGTTTGTGTATTCCATTGTCTTGAAAAGAAAACCGCTATCGGGCAACATTGTTATTTCCCTGCTGACTGCATGGACCGTAGGCGTGGTGACTTTTGCCGAAACAAAAACATTGATAGCAGGCTTTTCGGAAGCACACGTGGCTACCATTACCCGCGTTACCATCTTATACGTAAGCTTTGCCTTTATTATTTCACTGGTAAGGGAAATGATCAAAGACATGGAAGATATGGAAGGCGACAGAAGGTACAATTGCCGTACCTTTCCTATCCTTTTCGGCATACCGGCCAGCAAAATATTTATCTATATCTGGCTGTTTATATTAATAGGCCTGCTGCTGATATTATTATTTTACATCCTGCAATTCAGGTGGTGGCTTGGCATGGCCTACATCGTTGTTTTTGTGATTGCACCGCTTGTATCGGCATACAAAGCTGTAAACAGGGCCGGCTCACCAAAAGATTTCCACGAAGCCAGCTCGCTGGTAAAAACTGTAATGCTTACCGGCATCTGCTCCATGATGTTCTTCTGGTACTATCATTAACGTGCAATAAACATAAAGATTGAGCATCTACCAACCGGGAAAGAGTATTGAATCCAAGAAGATGTTTACTCCATGCAGCAACTTAAAAACATAAGAATACACACATAAAACAGGGAGCACATGAATTGATAAAGGCTAATTACCTCACCTGCGAACATGGTCAGGAATCTCTTTCCCTGGCAATCCTTTGCAGGATTCTTTCACTTTTTTTGCTCCTCGGCGGAATAATAAAATTCAACGGATTCATAAAGAAATAACTTGTGAGCACCCTGAAAAACTGGGGATAGTCCTTGAGCTGCACACCACGAGAACGCACAGCAACAATAAATGCCAGGATAAAGCTTACCGCGAAGTTAAAGAAGCCAATGCCCAGCACTCCTAAGATCACTACGAGCAGATAATCCGGCGGAATATTTTTAAGGCCCAAACCATAAGCGCCGATGGATACATTGGCCGAAGAGATAGTAATGTGGCGGATATCGAAATAGATACCGAAAATTTTCGGGACCACATTACTCATACCCAGGAAAAAACCCAGGCAGATGTTACCTATCAGCGCACCGGAATGATGCTCCACATAGTTGCCCCATTTTGCCAGCCTTCCGGTTTTGAAGTTTGCCCGCAACAACGGGTGCTGTTCAATCCGTTTGCCCACACGGCCGAATTGCATCCTGTTTTGCACATAGCCGGCAATGATGCCGCTCAGAAACAGGAAAATGCCGGTATTACAAGCGTACAGCAGGCTCAGGCTGTGCAGCGGGTGCTGGTCTTCAAGCATTTTATAGGCAGCCGAGCCGCTTACCAGCTTATTGCCTGTGATCACATCATACAAATAAGCCAAGAAATAAGTACCGGGGAAAACCACCAGCAGGTTTCCAAAAAAAGAAGCCGCCTGGCTGCGAAAAACCTTCCCCACCGTTACAGCCAGCTGGTACAGGTTGGGGTCGCCGCTTTTTTTGGTATCAAATGAACTGGCTACTGCGCTTGCGGTAAAAGCAGGCTGTTTGGTAGCAAGTGATGAATGAGTTTCTTCAATGGCAACAAAGCCTATGGCATAGTTGATACTGTAGGCAATGCCCTGCAAAAAGGGCGGCATGTGAAAAAAGCCCATAATACTTTTGAATATGGCCACAAAGCAAATGATCAGTCCGCCCCACATAGATGCCACAATCATTTTCATATATTCTTTCCACGTGGTGGTAATATATTTTACGCCCTTGTAGCCCTTGTGTACCGCAATCTGGTAGGCTACATAGCCAAAGCTTTGGGAGAATAAGGCGCGCAGGCTGTTCTTGAGCTTTTCGCTGTGCACAAGCTCTTTAAAGAAATTCACAAAGCGGGCAGTCTGAAACTGCTGATCATTATCTATACCGTCGATCAATATCTTCATACGCTTGAGGCAAAACTCTATCACCAGCGTACTGTAAGTAAGTGAAAGGCTTGCCCCATGTACTCTTTGCAGTTCCCGGGTTTCCTCCAGGCATTTGGAAGCAAGCGCCATGGCGTCTTTCAGCCTGCGGAATGCCAGTTCATGCAGGTATTCATTATCGTTCTTGGTGTTGTAGAGGTCAATTAATTTCAGCAGTATCAGGTTCTGATCCACAAACGGGTTGCTGCCATTGTACTCTTCCGGCATGTAGCGGATCATATCCGGGTCGAGCCCCTGGTTTACCATGCGGTAGGACAATATTTCCAAAGCAGCCAGCAGCTGCTTCCGGAGCGCCACATTGTTCTGGCTTGCTTCAATACCAATGCTTTTAAACAAAAAACCCCAGGCCTCATTGCTGATATTCTCTACCCACAGGTAATCATTCTTCCGGTAAAAGATCCTGTTGATCACAAACAGGAAATCTTTCGGCGACTGCAATGCGGGGAGGAACTTCTGGTTGATGCGCTTGGCAAACTCCTGCGAAAAACCCTTGGAGAGCAATGAGCCGCTTTCGGTAAGCGCCGGCACCAGGTCTGTATTGATCAGTTGTGATAAAATGGCGGTATGGATATTTTTGGATAGTGCAGGATGCTCATCAAGCATGGCCGCAGCTTCGTAAAGAGATGCTTCTGCGCGCCTGATATCGGCTGCCCTGCGCGGCCTGATCATTTTAAAGAAATCTACCAGCAGGTCAAGGCCGGTGGTATAGTCAAATATCTGCAGATCAAGTTTATCCTGAATGGCCTGCTCAATCAGCGCGGAGGTATTATTTCTTTTTTTATTGTTGAATAATGCCATACAAATCTTCTTTAACTTCTTGAGCCGGATTAGCCGAAGGCCAAAAATAGCCTTTTTTTAAAAATTACATAAAAAAGCCTTTCAAAATATCATTTGAAAGGCTTCAATACGTTATAACTGCCTAGCAATTATTTCTTTTTCTCGTAACGTTTTTTGAATTTATCAATACGTCCCGCAGTGTCAACCAACACATTTTTACCGGTATAGAAAGGATGGGAAGTGTTAGATATCTCCAGTTTGATTACCGGATATTCAACACCTTCAAAAACGGTTGTTTCTTTGGTTGCGGCAGTAGAGCGTGATAAAAATTCATGCCCGTTACTCATGTCTCTGAAAACTACAAGCCTGTAGTTCTCGGGATGGATACCTTTTTTCATTTTTGTATTTTTTAGGCAACACGGATTTTGCCGTGTATTTTAAATAATGGAGTGCAAAGTTACAGCACTATTTTTAAACTGCAAAATTGAATGACGTTTAGTATACTTTCGTACCAACGTTCCTGCCTTCAACTACCCTCAACAGGTTGCCCGACTTGTTCATATTAAATACAATGATAGGCATTTTATGTTCCATACAAAGGGTAAATGCTGTAGCATCCATTATTTTGAGATTTTTGTCCAGGCATTCTTTATAGGAGATTTTACTGTACTTGGTAGCTGATTTGTCTTTTTCAGGATCTGCTGTATAAACGCCGTCAACACGTGTACCCTTCAGGATCACATCTGCTTTTACTTCGATGGCTCTCAGCGAAGCGCCTGTGTCTGTGGTAAAATAAGGATTTCCCGTACCGGCGCCAAAGATCACTACCCTGTGCTTTTCCAGGTGCCTGATGGCTCTTCTGCGGATATATGGCTCTGCCACCTGATCCATCTGCAATGCGCTTTGCAGTCGGGTGAATACACCGATTTTTTCAAGCATTGCCTGCATAGCCATGCCATTGATAACCGTAGCCAGCATGCCCATATAATCGCCATGCGCGCGCTCAATGCCGCTTTCAGCTTCGTTCATGCCTCTGTAAATGTTACCTGCGCCAATCACCACTGCTACCTGTACACCCAGATCCGTTATGGCTTTTATATCAAATGCATACTGCTCAATAATCTTAGGATCAAATGGTTCTGTACTGTTGGGAGATTTTAAAGATTCGCCGGATAGCTTAAGGAGGACTCTCTTGTATTGAGGTAACATATTACTTTGTGGTTTTGTCGGCAAAATAAACACAATTTTATCTAATCTAAAAATGAAATTGACCGGCAGTTGTGCTTTTGGAGTTCTTGTGCATTCAAGGAAGGATGCCTGCTACTATTTCTTAATCTGCAACTGGATTAAAACTAATCATATACAGCCAAATAAATATTAGGTGGTAAATTACCCACAAAATTCTGTAAAATCCGGGTTGATGCAAAGACGGCATTGAATAATCATATTTACAGTAAAAAATTTCCTGCTATGCGCTCACTTCATACCAAAAAACTAAAACAGCTGTAAATATTATAACCTCTTCCTGCTTAAAAGCCTTACTGTATTCCGGCGAATTTCATTTAAAACCACGGCTTTCTGCCCACCTGGTAAGTGTTGTAAAATTCTTCATCTGATTTAGTGAGGTAGATAATGCCCTCAATCAGCCCGATAAGCCCGGGTATCCACACAAACGCAAGCCCGATGAGCAATATAGAGGTTGCCCAACCCAATACCGTGACACCTAAAAGTATCAGCCCTTCTTTGGTGTAGCCCAGTACAAATTTGTGAATTCCGAGTGAGCCGAAAAGAATCCCGAGAATGCCGGCAAGTACTTTTTTATTTTCTTTGCTTTGAACAAAATTCTGAGCGCCCGCTTTCATCTCCTGAAATGTATCCCTGATTTCATTTTCCATAGTTAGATTTGGTTTTTTATTTTACAAATGTAAGTTATTTCGATATTTATGCTACAAATGATATTATTTTTACAGTCAGCTTATTTGCGCTTATCCCAGTTTTTCAGCAAGGCGATCTCTTGCGTGTTTGGCTTATCGCCATCAGGAGGCATCATACCGCTTTCTATTGCATGTATCATAGCGGGCAGTTTATCTGCCACAACTGTTTTACCTGTAAACTCTGAGTGGCATTTCGTGCAATATTTGGTGAGCACGGGAGCTATATGTGTCTCAAACGTAATGTTTTCGCGGCTTGTAGCTGTTGATAGAGGTTTACAGCCTATAGAGAGCATGAAGCCGGCAACGGCAACAAACGCCAGTACAAAAAATGTTTTCATGTGTGTATTTATTTGTTTTTTCATTTTTCTGTTTGCCACATGGAATAACCATTTTTTTAGATCCCATATTCATTCGCGGTTGGTAAAGATTCCTAATCTTTATGGTTATTTCATATATGTATTTATTTAGTGCGCCGCTTTGCGGCTGTTTTTAATGGTAACATGGAATAGCCTTTATTCATCCGCGGTTGGTATAGATTCTTAATCTTTATGAATATTCATGTGTTAATATGTAACTTTTTCTGTTTGCTGCATGGAATTAGCTCGTTTCACCATATAATCATTTCAGTTGGCAGCAACTTTGCTTAAGGCTCATTTCAAAACTATTCTATTACATTGAAATAAATGATTAAAAAAATCCTGCTATTCAAGCAGGATCAGAAAATTTATACAGCCATCATTTCTTTTTCTTTCCGCTGCAGTTCTTTATCTACCAGATGGGTGTATTTATCCGTAATATCCTGTACTTCTTTTTCAATGTTCTTAGCCAAGTCTTCGCTGAGTCCTTCTTTTTGCTGCTTTTTAATATGTTCTAATGCATCTCTGCGAATGTTTCTGATAGCGATCTTGGCATTCTCGCCTTCGTGGGCTGCCTTTTTAAAAAGCTCCTTCCTTCTTTCTTCTGTCAGCGGCGGCAGGTACAGTCGTATCTGCACGCCATCGTTCTGGGGCGTGATGCCAATGTTGGCAGCCATAATTGCTTTTTCAATAGCGCCAAGCATATTTTTTTCCCAGGGCTGAATACTGATGGTACGCGCATCAAGTACACTCAC
Organism: Haoranjiania flava; assembly: GCF_025631005.1. NCBI lineage: Bacteria > Pseudomonadati > Bacteroidota > Chitinophagia > Chitinophagales > Chitinophagaceae > Haoranjiania > Haoranjiania flava. Next base: position 224,981 of record NZ_JAOTPL010000002.1, on the reverse strand, counting down.
GTTTGCCACCTGTGCAATGGGTGTGGGGCTGCCGTAATATTCTACAGACACCCCGTCGATCATGGCGGGCGTAGCCTTGCCTGCCCTTACTCTTAACAGTTCATTTTCCAGGTGCACGATTGCTTTTTTCATGGAAGACTCACAATGGTCAACAACGTTTGCTATTTCTTCAGACATAAGTTCATTTTTTATTGTAACAAAACTAATTAAAAAAACTTGGTTTTTGGCAGGCGGCAATCTAAACTTTTTTAAATAATCAATGCATTTACTTTATCTTTGAGCAAAAGATTATAATCATAATTATGGCAGATATTCAACAGTTGCAGGAGCTTTCAAGACAGATCAGGCGAGATATTGTAAGAATGGTACACGCGGTTAACAGTGGCCATCCGGGCGGATCACTGGGTTGCGTGGAGTACTTTGTTGCTTTATATTTTGAGGTGATGAAGAGAAAAGAAGGTTTTGATATAAACGGAGTAGGAGAAGATATATTTTTCCTGAGCAACGGGCATATCTCACCGGTATTTTATTCCACACTGGCAAGAGCCGGCTATTTTGATGTGGCTGAACTGGGAACTTTCCGTAAGCTCAATTCCCGCTTACAGGGGCATCCCACCACACACGATGGCTTACCCGGCATACGTGTGGCGAGCGGCTCTCTCGGGCAAGGGCTGAGTGTAGCGATTGGCGCTGCTTTAGCTAAAAAATACAATAACGACAACCATACCGTTTTTGTACTCTGCGGCGATGGCGAATTGCAGGAAGGACAGAATTGGGAAGCTATCATGTCTGCACCGAACCTTCGTGCAGATAACCTGATACTAACTGTTGACTGGAACGGCCAGCAGATAGACGGGCCTACTGAGAAAGTAATGGATATCGGTGATCTCAATGAAAAATTCCACGCATTTAACTGGCAGGTGCTGAACCTGGAAAATGGCAATGACCTGCAGGAAGTGATCAATAAGCTGAACGAAGCCAAAACCCTGTTGGGCAATGGCAGGCCGGTAGTGATTCTGATGAAGACAGATATGGGCAAAGGAGTTGACTTTATGGAAGGCACGCATAAATGGCATGGTGTAGCGCCCAACGATGAGCAATTGGCATCTGCTTTGCAGCAATTATCAGAGACAAGCTACAAGGATTATTAAAGACCGCAGGTAAGGGAGGAAAGATTTTTATTCGACCTGTTAAAAAAATATACCGATGCAACGAAACCTGATCATAACGCTGGTGCTGGCAATTGTTTTCTCATGCTGTTCCACACCAAAGAATACGGCAGTGGTATCTGCTGAATTAAAAAATGCACTCAACAACCGTACATTTACTTTCGAGGCCCAACAGGTTGTGCCCCGTGATTACAGGATATCGCAGCTATTTCCCAATGCCGGACAGATATATCATCTCAATGCGGGCTACGAAGTAAAAGTCCGGCCGGATACATTAGATGTACACCTTCCCTTCTTCGGAAGAGCATACCAGGCGCCGATGGATCCTACAAAAGGCGGTATTAAATTTACTTCAACCGATTTTGATATAAAAGCCGGTAAAGACAGGAAAGGGAATACTGAACTAACCTTTCTCCCGCGGGACAGCAGGGAAGTGCAGCAAATGTTCCTGACGGTATCTGCATCAGGCTATGCCACTTTAAATATTATCAGCTACCAGAAAGAAACAATCAATTTCTACGGCATTGTCCAGCCGAAATAGATAAAAAAAGTTGACAGTACCTGTCAGCTTTTTTTATTGGTAATGACTGCCTGTATTCATTGGCCGGGCAAATAAAAAATTGATAACCATGGATTATGATTGCACTTGCTGAAAACATATACTTTAAAAGTTATTAAAAATAATTCAATATTTTTTTCTAAAAATTATTATAATCTTAAAATAATATCTTTACCTTTGAAAAATATATACAATTCTATTAATTTTTCTTAAACAAAATGAGTCATAAATTAAATTTAGACCATCTTGATTTGCAGATTATTCAATCAATGATGGAGAATGCGGAGATATCCTATGCAGATTTAGGCAAGCGTTTATCGGTTTCAGGCGGTACTATTCACGTAAGGATAAAAAAATTACAGGAGTTCGGAGTTGTAAAGGGTACACGCCTGGCGGTAGATATGCGCTCACTCGGCTACGATGTGATAGCTTTTGTAGGTATCTACCTGGAGAAAAGTTCATTGTATGAATCCGTAGCCAACGACATTAAGCAGATACCGGAAGTTATCCGCCTTAACTACACTACGGGCAACTACAGCATGTTTGTAGAAATTGTATGCAAAGACATCATTCAACTTAAACATGTATTGCACGAGCAGCTTCAGAACATTAAGGGGATTGACCGTACAGAGACGCTGATCTCTCTGGAAGAAAGTTTCAGGCGCAACCCGATCGTGTACAGGCCAAATTAAGATTAACCTAAAAGATATACGGCAGTCATACAAATGGCTGCTATTTTTTTATCTTTAAGTTTTAATGCCATGCGATTATGAGAACCTACCTGCTTTTTGCTTTCAGCGCTTTATTGTTTTTAAGCTCCTGCTCCTCTTCCAGGAAAGCTTCCAGGGCAGCCGCAGAGTCCCTAACCAAAACCTATTCTACGGCAAAAACTATTTCCGAGCCGCTGGATATCAATAGGAAAGAGCTGCTGGATTATGCAAAATCCTTTATCGGCACCCCTTACAAATACGGTTCCATCAACCCGGTGAACGGTTTTGACTGTTCAGGGTTTGTGTACCATGTGCTTACCAGGTTTAACATCAACCCGCCGCGCTCTTCCTATGAATACGAAAACGTAGGCAAAGAAGTCTCCCTAAAGCATGCAAAGCCCGGCGACCTGATCCTGTTTACCGGCTCGGACCACAGTAAAATTGGCCACATAGGCATTGTAACGGAGAATGACCGAGATAGCTTAAAGTTTATTCATGCTGCTACAAGCCGCAACATTGGCGTGATCATCAGTGACTTTAGCGGCTATTACAAAGACCATTTTGTGAAAGTGGTGCGTATATTAAAGTAAGTGTGCTTATACTTTAATGTAAATTTTCTTTTTATCCATCCACCAGACGATCAGCCACATGAAGGTAATGAATACCAGGGCATACAACAGTGATGCGTTGTTCTCATTGGCAAAAAGCGGTTTACAGACGTACTTGTAAAACCAGCCCAGGGGGGTCAGGTATTTCTGTGTGCCGTCGTCTTTGAAGCCGTCTGCAATGCGGAACAGCGCGAGCGTTTTGGGCAGCAAACCGCTCAACACAAAAATAAACAATGGATTTTTTCCAAATGCGTTGAAGAATTTGCTCCAGGCGCCGCGCCAGTTTCTGAACTCGATCATCCAGATGATGATCGCGATCAGGGAAGTAGCCAGGCCGGTTGTGAGCAAAACATAGCTGCTGGTCCATATTTTTTTGTTGATGGGTGTAACGATGTCCCACAAATAGGCCACACCCACCAGGAACAGCCCGGCCAGCAAAAGGTTCCTGACCATTGCCATATTTTTGCCTTTCCATTGAATGTACCAGCCAACAAAATAGCCGAATATAACCTGCACAATGGGTGTAAGGCTGCTGGCCAGCCCTTCGGGGTCAAAGTATTTCCCGCCATCGCGGTACATGTGCGATTCTCCCAAAATAGCTTTGTCGAAATCTGCGCCGAAAATATATTCATTTACACCGGCATTGTTGTAATAACAGATCATGGCATACACAGCCAGTATAACAACACTGATCATGGCGGCGCCCTTATTTTTAAAATAATAGATGATCAACGCTGCGAACAGGTAAGCAATGGCAATTCGTTGCAACACGCCCATGATGCGCACATTTTCCCATGCTTTGAATACCAGGCTTTCCCCATCCCATTTTACAAACGGGTACCAGTTGAGCAGCAAGCCGATAATGAATATGAGCAGGAAACGTTTGAAAACTTTCCTGAGGAAAGCCTTCTCACCTGATGCGCGCAGGCGCGGCATCACAAATGACAGCGCATTGCCCACAGCAAACAGGAAAAACGGGAACACCAGGTCGGTCGGCGTCCAGCCGTTCCAGGGCGCGTGCTTCAGCGGCCCATAGATGTGCGACCAGGAGCCGGGGTTGTTTACAAGGATCATCAGCGCTACCGTCATGCCGCGGAATACGTCCAGCGAATAGTACCTTTCTTTTTTCATTAGTATTTATTTTTTTTAAATGCACGCATCAATGCTGTTGATTTAATGTGTGTATTTTTTAGTTCGCCGCTTTGCGGCTGCTTTTAATTGTCACACAGAATAACCAGCTTTTTAGATTCAATTCTTTTTCCGGTTGCTATAGATTCTTGATCTGTATGGTTATTTCGTATGATCTTATGCATTGCTTATGGCCATTTTGTTTTTTTATGGTTCAGAGTAAAATGTCACTAATGTTTAGCTGCCAGGCTTCTTCCCAGTTCACAAGAGCATTAAACAATTTTATCTTTTCAAATTTAGGTAAATCCTTCATGTAAATATCTTTTGTGAATATCTTGCCTGTCGACAATAAGTGCCTGCGCTGCACACCTTCCAGCAGTGCGTACTTCGGCGTAAACCAGCGCACTCCGTCGTACAAAGCTATGTTGGCAAATGAGCTGTCTGTCAACAGGTTTTTTTTCACGATGAGGATATCTTCGTTTTCCTTTACGTTTGTAAGGTGCTTATTTATTTTACTCCTGTCTTCATACTTATAACTGTAGTCGATGGTGTCATCAATTTTTATGCGCAGGCGCTCAATCACTTTGCGGGCATACTTTTCAAAAGTTATATCAATTTGTGAAAGGGAATAAACAACGCGGCATTTATATACAGTATCTTCTGCAAAGGATATGTTGGCTGCCTCCTTACAGATGATTTGTTCAAGAGGCGGATGAAGTACGGCGCCGAAAGCTGCTCGTTGCGTCAGCTCAAAACGTTGCTGGTGCAGCGAAAGCAATGGCATGCGGCCTTGCCCGTATCTGATGGATTCAATAAACCGGTACATAAATTTTATCAATCATTTCCTGGTATTCTGCCTGTAACCTGCTGTTGCAGGTGATGCCTCCGCCACTCTTGAAAATAAGGTTATTATTTTCTCTTTGAAGGTAGCGAATGATTACACAACTATCAATTTTTTCACCATCAAATATTCCCCAGACACCTGTATAGAACCCGCGCCGGTGTGTTTCGGTATTCGCAATAATCTCAATTGTTTTTTGCTTAGGTGCACCACAAATAGATCCGGCGGGCAGCAATTTATCAAACAGGTCGCCGGGCTTGTGGCGGTATTCTTCGCGTAGTGTTCCGCTGATCTTTGAACTTACAGAAAGCAGCGTTTTGTTGTTGGTAGTAATTTTTTCTATGTACCGGAATTTGTCTACGCGTACATTTGCGGCTACCATGCTCAGGTCGTTGCGGATAAGGTCTACAATGGTAAACTGTTCATTCAATTCCTTCGTATCATTGATGATGTGTTCTTCGGCATGCTCCAATGCCGCATCAATAGTGCCTTTCATGGGATAGGAACAAATCCTGTCCTGTGCTGTTACCACAAAAGGCTCTGGAGAAAAATGTATAAAATGATCTTTGTAATATAATTTATATTTTGCGTTTCCGGCATAAAATAATTCTTCCAAGGTATAATTGGTTTCCACTTTTGCGGCGCAGGTAAGGTTTAGCAGGTAAGTGTTGCCGCTTTTTATTTCCTGCATCACCTTATTAAACTGTGGCCTGTAATCTTGTTTGGATACCGGAAACACGCGCCACAACAGCGCTTCCGCATGTCTGGCCTGGAAATCAATATTGCTTTGCCCCGGGGCTGAATAATAGATGCCGTATTGTGCAAGCTCGCTGAGCGGAATTACTTCACCTGCTGTTTTTTCATAATCAACAATAAAGAAAAAAGGGATTTTCTTATTGTACAATTCATTCATTTTATCAAAAATGATTTTCTTTGTCATCAGGCAGGAATAATATTATGCAGACAAAAATATTAATAATTGACCATAACGATTCTTTTACTTTTAATCTTGTTCAGCTTTTTGAAGAAATACAGGATGTGGAGGTGAATGTGCTAAATGTTGGCAACTTTGATTTGAATATGTGCAGCAGCTATGATGCAATAGTATTATCTCCCGGCCCGGGCCTGCCCCAGGATTACCCTGCCGTATATGAACTGCTGAAAAAGTTTTACACGCTGAAACCTATACTGGGCATATGCCTTGGCCTGCAGCATATTGTACATTTTTTCGGTGGCGCTTTGTACAATCTTGACAGCGTGCAACATGGAAAGCAGTCAGCGATATTTTTATTAGCGGAAGACGTGCTTTTCAAAAATATACAACAGCCTGTACTGGCCGGGCTTTATCACTCCTGGGCAGCAGCTAAAAATAAATTCCCGGATTGTCTTGAGATCACTTCCCAAACTGCGGAAGGTGTGGTGATGGCGCTACGGCATAAAAAATACCCGATTTCTGCCGTGCAGTTTCACCCGGAATCTTACATGACCCCCAACGGTAAGCAAATGCTCGAAAATTGGGTAAAGGTTTTATGAAATAAAATGTAATTTTAAAGGATGGATACCAGCGGCATGCAAATAACTTTTCTCGGCACCGGCACCAGCAGCGGCGTGCCGATGATCTGTTGCGACTGTGAGGTATGCCGCTCTGAAAATCTCAAAGACAAACGGCTGCGCAGCAGCATCCTGATTGAGTCTGCTACTACGACTGTTGTAATTGACACCACCCCGGATTTCCGGCAGCAGATGCTGCGCATTAATAATAAAAAATTAGATGCCGTTGTGTACACACACGCCCATAAAGATCATATAGCCGGGCTGGATGATGTGCGTGCCTATAATTTCTTTCAGAAAAAACCCATGCAATTGTATGCAGATGCTTTAACGCAAAATGGGCTGAAGCGTGAGTTTGACTATGCTTTCAGCGATCATAAATATCCCGGCGTACCTGAACTGGAGATGCATACTATTGAAAAGAATAAAACTTTTATTACAGGCGACATAGCATTCTTACCTGTAGAAGCCTGGCACTATCTCTTACCCGTAAAAGCATTCCGGATAGGGAACTTTGCGTACTTAACCGATGTAAATAAAATTGAAGATGACCAGCTTGAACTGTTGAAAGGTACTGAAACATTAGTAGTTACGGCTTTGCGCAAACAAAAGCACATATCGCATTTTACGTTGAGCGAAGCTGTAGCGCTGGCGGAGACCCTTGAAGTAAAACAAGCTTATTTTACACACATCAGCCACCAGCTTGGCTTACATGAAGCGGTTGAAAATGAGCTGCCGCCTCACATGCACCTGGCGTACGACGGCTTGCAGCTACAAATAAATTAGCCTCCGATGCCGTCAACAGCAACCTCTTTATTGATCTTGCTGATCAGCCCCTGTAAAACTTTGCCGGGCCCTGCTTCTGTGAAGCGTGCAGCGCCGTCTGCTATCATAGCTTCTACACTCTGCGTCCATTTTACGGCGCCTGTAAGCTGGGCAATGAGGTTAGACTTTATCTCATCCGGGTTAGTTACCGGAATTGCAGCTACATTTTGGTAAACAGGTACTACAGGCTCTCTGAAAGTGGTTTCGTTTATGGCTTTAGCGAGCTCCTCCCTGGCGGGCTCCATAAATGGCGAGTGAAACGCACCGCTTACAGGCAATACCAATGCTCGTTTTGCTCCTGCTGCCTTCATTTCCTCACAGGCTTTTTCAATACCCTTCTGCGATCCGCTGATAACCAATTGACCGGGGCAATTGAAATTAGCAGCTACTACTATTTCGCCTGTTTCATTCTGTACTTTATTGCATATCTCCACCACTTTATCATCCGGTAAAGCCAGTACGGCAGCCATAGTAGAAGCGTTTTGCTCACAGGCTTTCTGCATAGCCTGCGCGCGAATGCTTACAAGCCGCAGCGCATCTTCAAAAGACAACGTTTCATTAGCTACCAGGGCAGAAAATTCGCCGAGCGAATGACCTGCAACCATGTCTGGCTGCAAATTTCCGGCGCATTTGAATGCAACAACCGAATGTATAAAAATAGCAGGCTGGGTTACTTTTGTTTCTTTCAGCTCATCTGTCGTACCGTTGAACATAATATCGCTGATGCGAAATCCGAGTATCTCATTTGCCTTTTCAAATAAAGCTTTTGCTTCAGCATTATTTTCATACAATTCTTTTCCCATCCCGGTGAATTGAGATCCCTGGCCGGGGAATACATATGCGTGTTTCATTCGGTATAATTTTAAGTGCGCCGCTCTGCGGCTAATGTTTTTGTCTCGTGGAACGCTCTGATTATACATTCCCCTTTGTGCGGAAACATTATCAGGAGCGTTTCATTCGGTATAATTTTAAGTGCGCCGCTCTGCGGCTAATGTTTTTGTCTCGTGGACGCTCTGATTATACATTCCCCTTTGTGCGGAAACATTATCAGGAGCGTTTCATTCGTATATCTTTTTTAATGTTTGCCTGATACTTAGCCGTATTGGTGTGAAAGATACATAATTATGTATTGCTTCGTCAAAAGTTTTACTGAAGCGGGTTTGAACGGATAAGCCTTAAAAACTCGCTACGTGTCCTGTCTTTGTGAAACTCGCCTGAGAATGCAGAAGTGGTGGTTATGGAATTTTGTTTGCTTACGCCACGCATCATCATACACATGTGCCTGGCTTCGATTACCACTGCTGCTCCTATGGGGTTCAGCGCTTCTTTAATGGCGTCCAGTATCTGTACCGTAAGCCTTTCCTGCACCTGCAGGCGTTTTGAATACACATCTACCACCCGCCCTATCTTGCTCAACCCTGTAATCCAGCCGTTTGGAATGTAGGCCACATGCGCTTTTCCAACGAATGGCAGCATATGATGTTCGCATAGGCTGTAGAGTTCAATATCTTTTACAATCACCATTTCACTGATGTCTTCGTGGAACTTGGCAGAGTTAAGTATGTCTACTGCGTTCTGTGAGTAGCCCTGGGTAAGGTATTGCATAGCTTTGGCTACTCTTTCGGGTGTTTTAAGAAGTCCTTCCCTCTCGGCGTCTTCACCTATCAGGTTCAAAATATTTTTATATGCCACGGCCATCTCGCCGGTTATCTGCTCGTCGTATTCTTCTTTCTTTATGTAAGCCACTTTTTAAAAATTATAAGTTTTAGAAAGATCTTATGCAGGGTATTCTACAAAGTTATTGTCGGTTTCATATAGGCGGAGGTGAAGGTCTAAAGCAGGGTCTAAACGTTTCTTCAGCTTGTTATACAATACAATGATGATGTTCTCTGCAGTAGGGTTCAGTGTTTTAAATTCTTCCAGGTCCAGGTTCAGGTTTTTGTGGTCGAACTCTAAAAGCACATCACTTAAGATTTCGCCCAGAATTTTCATGTCTATTACATAGCCCGTTACAGGGTCTACTTCGCCGGTAACGCGCGCATGCACTTCATAGTTATGTCCGTGAAATAAAGGATTGTTGCATTTGCCGAAAATTTCTTTATTTTTTTCTACCGGCCAGCTATTCACGTTCAACTGGTGTGCGGCATTAAAATGTTCTACTCTGTAAACCGATACTCTGTTCATTTTCTACTGTTTTATTCACCAAAATACTCTACATAGATCTTCTGTGTTTCATGCAGGCGCACGCAATGCATTTGCACGTTTTCCGGAAGGCATTTTTCCATTTCATTCCAGATGCCGAAAGCGATTGTTTCCACGCTGCACAATTTGTCTTTGAGAAAATCTACTTCCAGGTTGAGGTTCTTATGGTCTAATTTTTCTATGATCTTATCTTTAATAATTGCACCCAGGTCTTTGGCATTCATTACAAAACCGGTGTCCGGGTCAGGCTTGCCTTTAACTGTAATAAAAAGGTCAAAGTTGTGGCCATGCCAGTTTTCATTGGCACAGGGCCCGAAAACCTCCTCGTTCTTTTCCCTGCTCCAATTAGGATTATACAATTTATGTGCTGAATTAAATTGTTCCTTTCTCGTTAAATAAAACATTTCCGTGTTGAAATTTTTGCAAAGGTAAATAAAAGTTTAAACCTTTGCCGGCGTTTGTGATTTTCATTATTTTTGACGGGCATGAATATTATTATCACTTCCGCAACGGCTCTGGAATCAAAGCTGCTTGTACAACGCACAGCAGAGATCAACCGCAATATTTCTGTCACCTATCATACATCCGGCGTTGGTATACTGCAGAGCGCTTTTTCACTTGCAAAATTATTGTTTGAGCAGACACCCGACCTGTTGATCCAGTGCGGCATCGCAGGAACTTTTGACACACAGGCAGCTATCGGTAAAGTAGTACTGGCTGAAAGTGATTGCCTGGGCTCGCTGGGCGTGGAAGAGAACGGCGAATGGAAAGATATTTTTGATAATGGCTTTGCCGATGCTGACGCTTTTCCTTTTACCCTAAAAAAACTGCCCAACCCCTGGCTCGAACAGTACAATATTACCAACATCCCTACCGTAAAAGCTTTGACCGTAGATGAGATCACTACGCGGGAAGACCGCATAATGCATTTGAAAAATAAATACAACGCCTCAATAGAATCTATGGAAGGAGCGCCGTTTCACTACGTATGCCTGCAAAGAAAAATTCCTTTTTTACAGATCAGGGGCATATCAAACCAAGTAGGTGTACGTGACAAGTCTCAATGGCGTATACAACAGACTTTGGAGAATATGACAAATATCATTATTGATTATTTAAATAAAATTAACACGTAAATTTGCCAGCTATGCTAAGGCCGTATTAGAAATTAAATACGTAGATGAAAGCGAAGCATACAATTTCCTGTAGAGGAAATTTGCGGAAAACGATCGGTAAAAAATTAAAAACTAAAAATATACGAATGAGATACACACTTGGTTTCAGCCCCTGCCCTAACGACACTTTTATTTTTGATGCGTTGGTAAACGGTAAAATTGAAACGGAAGGTATTGAGTTTGAGCCTGTGCTTGAAGATGTGGAAACCCTGAATAAATGGGCCTTTGAGAGCAAGCTTGACTTTTCTAAGATCAGCTATGGCGCACTTCCTAAGGCGTTGAAACATTATGTTGTATTAAACGGCGGCGGCGCATTAGGTAACGGAGTTGGCCCCTTACTGATATCTAAAGAGCCTATTGAATTAGAAGACATAAAAAACTATACCATTGCTATCCCAGGCGAAAACACCACAGCAAACCTGCTGTTTTCCAAAGCATTCCCGGAGGCTAAAAACAAAGTATACAAAGTATTTCACGAGATTGAAGATTTTGTTTTGCAGGGCAATGGGCTGGGCGTTATTATCCACGAGAGCCGTTTTACCTATGCCGATAAAGGCTTGCACAGGGTGCTGGACCTTGGCGATTACTGGGAAGTGCAGACACACCAGCCAATACCCTTAGGCGGCATTGTGGCCCGCAGGAACATTCCTGTGAATGTAATGAAAAAAGTAGACAGCCTTATCACATCCAGCCTGGAGCATGCCTATGTAAACGACAGGGAGAAATTATCTGACTATGTAAAACAGCATGCACAGGAAATGAGTGAAGATGTGATAAAAGAGCATATTTTATTTTATGTAAATTCTTTTTCTTTCAAGATTGGCAAAACCGGACGCGACGCAGTCAGGAGCCTGCTCGATGTATATAAAACAGACCACCAGGACTTTTCTATAGGCTATGACGATATTTTTGCCAAAGACCTTTACCTGAAACATTAAGCACCTATGCAGATAAAAGATATTGTCCATGTGTTGGAAAGCTTTGCTGCGCCTGTGTACCAGGAGAGCTACGACAATTGCGGCCTGCTTACCGGAAGCCCGGAATGGGAATGCACCGGCGTACTGTGCACGCTGGACACCCTTGAAGCCACGGTAGAGGAAGCTAAACATAAAGGCTGCAACCTGGTCGTATCGCATCACCCGGTAATCTTCTCGGGCTTGAAAAAACTTAACGGCAATAATTATGTTGAACGAACGGTAATAGCCGCTTTAAAAAATGATATTGCCATCTATGCCATACATACCAATCTGGATAATGTGGTAAAAGGCGTGAGTAAAAAAATGGCGGATGTCTTAGGGCTTGAAAATACTAAAGTGCTTTCTGAAAAATATGGGGCTTTGAGGCAATTCTCCACTTATGCACCTGTAAAGTTCGCCGAAGAAGTAAAGAAAGTTTTATTTCAGAATGGTGCCGGCAATATCGGCAACTATTCAGAGTGCAGCTTTTCGCATGATGGTACAGGCTCATTTAAACCTAATGAGCAGGCGGATCCCAGGATAGGCGAAGCAGGCGGCAAGCGGGAAGCTGTGCATGAAACAAAGATTGAATGCCTGCTGCCCGAGCATGTAAACATTCAGAAGCTGCTGGAAGACCTTAAAAATATTGGCTATTACGAAGAGGTTGCCCACAACATTACACCATTGCTCAACAGGAGCCAGGATACCGGGGCGGGCATGGTTGGTGAACTGCGGCAGGAAATGAGCGAGGAAGACTTTCTTGCTTATGTAAAACAAAAGTTCAACCTGCAAGTCATCAGGCATACAAAACTCAGAGGCCGGCCGGTAAAAACAGTTGCGCTCTGCGGAGGTTCGGGCGCCTTCCTCATCAGCCAGGCAAAAAAGCTGCAGGCAGATTTTTACATCACCGCCGATGTGAAATACCACGAATTCTTTGATGCAGACAATAAAATTGTGATTGCAGACATTGGCCATTATGAGAGCGAACAATATACTATTGAACTTTTATTTGATATTTTACGATCAAATTTTAGTACCTTTGCCGTCTTGAAAACGGAAATCTCTACCAATTCAATACATTATTATAGTTGATTGAGCATATTGTAGGGTTTCAGCACGTTTGAATCATTACTCAAAATAATATTTTTATAAAAAATATGGCAACCGTAAAAGACTTCTCAGTATCAGAAAAATTATCTGCACTGGTAAAATTGCAGAAATTGAGCAGTAAATTAGACCAGATACAAATACTCAAAGGTGAACTGCCGATTGAAGTAAGCGACCTGGAAGATGAGCTGATCGGTTTAAACAACCGTAAAACCCGTATCGAAGAAGAGATAAACGGCATGACTGATTTTATTGAGCAGAAGAAAGCAATCATTACCCAATCTGCTGAACTGGTAAAAAAATATGAGGCACAAAGCGAGAATGTCAAGAACAACCGTGAGTTTGAAGCCATCAACAGTGAAATAGAAATGCAGCAGCTGGAAGGCAAACTGGCAGAAAAACATATACGCGATGCCAACAATGAGCTCGCTGATAAAGTAAGGTCTCTGGAAGAACTCAAGAAAAAAATAGCAGGCAAGGAAGTGGTGCACAATGAGAAAAAATCTGAGCTGGACAAGATCATTGCAGAAACCGACAAAGAAGAGAAAGCGCTGACAGAAAGCATTGAAGCACAACGCAAATCAATGGATGAGCGGTTGCTCTATTCTTTCGACAGGATCCGCAACAATTACCGCAACGGCTTGTCTGTAGTGCCTGTAGAAAGAGACGCCTGCGGCGGGTGCTTCAACGCGATTCCTCCTCAAAAACAAAGTGAGATACGCCAGCGCAAAAAAGTAATGGTGTGCGAGAACTGCGGCCGCATCTTAATTGATGATGAGCTGAATGAATCGGTAGAGATTTAATCTCTTTAATAAAAAATTTGAAGCATCCGTAAGGGTGCTTTTTTTTTTGCCACTTTATCCCGGCCTATTACTCGAGGAGAAGAAGAAACAGAACTCTTCCGTTCTTCCTCATCTTAGCGAAGTGTAGATAAATGCAGATTTTAAACCCGCTATAAGTGATTTGCCAATCAGGAGGCGCCTTAGGCGGGATATACCTTTTAAATGTGTTTGCGCAAAAAGGCCAAGCGTAACGAAAAGTTTATGATGTCAGGTGAAAACACCAGACACGGCGGCCAATGAGGAGGCGCCTTAGACGGGATATACCTTTTAAATGTGTTTGCGCAAAAAGGCCAAGCGTAACGAAAAGTTTATGATGTCAGGTGAAAACACCAGACATGGCGGCCATCGGAAAAGGCAGGGCAGATTTTCAAATTCTATATAAAACTACCAGTCTGTACTGGCGCAAGCGTCCGCTTGTGTCATACCGTACGATTGAGTTTCTATGCGATCTTCTGTAACTGGCGCAACTCTGCGCAGTTCGCGTGGAGTAATTCTGAGAGATTTGAAAGTCGTAGACTAAAGCGTAGAGAATTTTATTTCACGCAAAAGCTCGCAAAGGCTCTGTAACTGGCGCAAGCGTCCACTTGTGTCATACCGTACGATTCAATTTCTCTGCGATATTCTGTAACTGGCGCAACTCTGCGCAGGTCGCGTGGAGTAATCCTGAGAGATTTGAGAGTCGTAGAATAAAGCGTAGAGAATTTTATTTTCGCAAAGGCCGCAAGGCTCTGTAACTGGCGCAAGCGTCCGCTTGTGTCATACCGTACGATTCAATTTCTCTGCGATATTCTGTAACTGGCGAAACTCTGCGCACTTCGCGTGGAGTAATCCTGAAAGATTTGAGAATCGTAGACTAAAGCGTAGAGAATTTTATTTCACGCAAAGGCCGCAAGGCTCTGTAACTGGCGCAAGCGTCCGCTTGTGTCATACCGTACGATTCAATTTCTATGCGATCTTCTGTAACTGGCGCAAACTCTGCGCACTTCGCGTGGAGTAATCCTGAGAGATTTGAGAGTCGTAGACTAAAGCGTAGAGAATTTTATTTCACGCAAAGGCCGCAAAGGCTCTGTAACTGGCGCAAACTGTGCGCACTTCGCGTGGAGTAATCCTGAGAGATTTGAAAGTCGTAGACTAAAGCGTAGAGAATTTTATTTCACGCAAAGGCTCGCGCAAAGAGGCACAAAGTTGTACACAGAAAATTCATAAATCAAACATTATAGATCCAAAATTATATGGCTTCGGAACTGCTATTCCCATTCAATAGTTGCAGGCGGCTTGCTGCTGATGTCGTACACCACGCGGTTAATGCCTTTTACATTATTAATGATCTCATTGGAAACATATGCCAGGAAATCGTAAGGGAGGTGTGCCCAGTCTGCCGTCATGCCGTCAACAGAAGTCACAGCGCGTAGGGCAAGTGTATATTCATAGGTACGTTCATCGCCCATCACACCCACACTTTTCACAGGTAAGAGTATAGCGCCTGCCTGCCACACCTGGTCGTAAAGGCCATAGTCTTTCAATGCCCGGATGTAGTGGTAATCGGCTTCCTGCAACAGTTTTACCTTCTCTTTGGTGATGTCGCCGAGGATACGTATGGCCAGCCCGGGACCCGGGAAAGGGTGGCGAAGGATCATTTCCTTCGGGATGCCCAGCTCCAGGCCTACTTTGCGTACTTCATCTTTGAATAAATAGCGCAGTGGTTCCACCAGCTCCAGGTTCATAATATCCGGCAGGCCGCCCACGTTGTGGTGCGATTTGATAGTAACAGAAGGCCCGTGCACACTCACGCTTTCAATTACATCGGGGTAGATAGTGCCCTGACCCAGGAAAGAAGCTTCTTTTATTTTCAACGCTTCTTCATGGAACACGTCAATAAACAGTTTGCCGATGATCTTTCTTTTTTTCTCCGGGTCAGATTCCCCGGCAAGTTCCTCGTAAAATATTTTTTTGGCATCAATGCCCTGTACATTCAGTCCCAGCGTGTCGTAGGTGGCAAGCACATTTTCAAATTCATCTTTTCTCAGCACGCCGTTATCAACAAAAATACCATGCAGCCTGTCGCCTATAGCGCGGCTGATGAGGGTTGCAGCTACTGTGCTGTCTACGCCTCCGCTCAGCGCCATGATCACATGCTTGTCTCCGATCTTTTCTTTTAAGGCAGCTACGGTCTCATCTACAAAAGATGCAGGTGTCCAGTCCTGCCCGCAGCCGCATATTTTTACCAGAAAATTCCTGATGATCGTTTTTCCTTCTGTGGAATGATATACTTCAGGGTGAAATTGCAAGCCATACAGCGGGTTTGCTCCGGTTGTATTTCTGAAAGCTGCAACAGGTATACTCTCTGTGACTGCTAACAGCTCGAACTGCGGCGGAAGTTGTTTGATGGTATCGCTGTGGCTCATCCATACCTGCGACTGATCAGGTACATCATTGAACAATACATCACTCTGAACTATATCAAGCCTTGCACGTCCGTATTCACGCTTATCCGACTTCTCTACCCTGCCGCCATAAACTTTGGCTGCAAGTTGTGCGCCGTAGCAAACACCCATCACGGGCACTTTTTGCTGCAGCGCAAGTATGTCCAGCTCGGGAGCTTTATCATCATTTACACTAAACGGGGATCCGCTGAGGATAACGCCTTTGATGTTGGCATCCTGCACGTCTAACTGTTTGTAGTAAGGAAAAATTTCGCAGTAAACATTGGCTTCGCGTGCCGCGCGTGCAATAAGCTGTGTGTATTGGCTGCCGAAATCAAGAATGATGATCTTTTCTGTCATGTGTATATTTTTAACTTTTCTGACTGCTACATGCAACTTAGCATGAGCGTGTGTGCTGAAAATTTATTCGAAAATTTTTATGGACATTTATATCAGGAATTTTACTGCTGTAATGCAGGTTGCAAATGTAAATAATTAATCAGGAATAATCACAAAGATTGCGATCTGTGGGGGGTAGTTAATCGGTTTTTCTTGATTGATGTTTCCAATGCCGGCAGTCTGAAGGTTTGGTGTTGTATTAAAGTTATTGCGGCATCCTATAAATCATGATTTGACTATCTGCTGCTGTTAAATAATCATTATAATCAATACCTGGCTGCATTTTATGATATAAATCTTATTTTGGACGTTCGTTATTTTCCTACTTTTGCGTGACATTAAATTTACTTCGAAAAAATAATTATAAATAATGAAACGTGTATTAGTTGCTACAGGCGGTGGAGATTGCCCCGGTCTGAACGCTGTAATCAGAGCGATCGTTTACAGGGCTTCAATAGAGAAAGACTGGGAAGTTTTGGGAAGTATTCAGTCCTTTGACGGGATTTTGAAAGATGAAACAGAAGTGAAAGTGTTGGATAAAGATGCAGTAAGAGGTATACATTATCGCGGTGGAACCATCATTGGTACTACTACCAAAGGCGGCCCTTTTGCATGGCCGGTAAAAAAAGAAGACGGCTCTTATGAATTTGAAGACCGCTCCGACTACATGATGGATAAGCTGAAGGAACTGGGTGTGGAAGCAGTGATCAGTATCGGCGGCGACGGCTCGCAGCGCATTTCGCAGAAGCTGTACGAAAAAGGCATGAACATTATAGGAGTGCCTAAAACAATTGATAACGACCTGAAGGCTACAGATTTTACATTTGGTTTTCAGACTGCCGTGGAAGTGGCCACTGATGCGGTAGATAAGCTGAATACAACTGCTGCCAGCCACAACAGGATACTGATATTGGAGGTAATGGGCCGTGATGCCGGCTGGATAGCTTTAAACTCAGCACTTGCGGGCGGCGCAGAGGTTTGCATTATTCCGGAAATACCCTATGATATCAATAAAGTAGTAGAAAGGATCAGGAGAAGGTATGATAAAGACGGCAGAGGTTTTGCCAACATAGTTATTGCTGAAGGTGCAAAGCCTTTAGGCGGTTCGGCTTTAGCTGAAGAGTATGGAGAGATAGGTAACGAGAACCTGAAATTGTCCGGTGCGGCAGACAGGCTGGCGAGAGAGTTGAAGGCTGCCGGCATTACAGCGGATATCCGTACTACGGTTTTGGGCCACATACAAAGAGGCGGTATTCCCTGCGCTTTCGACAGGAACCTGGCAACATCTTTCGGCGTAAAGGCTTTTGAAATGGTGCTTGAAAAACAATATGGCCAGATGGTTGCTTACCGCAATTTCGAGGTGATCTCTGTGCCGCTGGAAGAAGCTATCGGGTCTCAAAAGTTAGTAGAGCCTGATTCCCAGATGATACATACCGCCAAAGGTGTGGGGATAGCTTTCGGAGACTAAACGGAATATTTTTTAACAGATAGCAAACAGTTGAGATCGCGCCTGCGGCGCGATCTCAACTGTTTTTTTATGCAAGCATTTTAGGATAGTAAAAGAATAAAAATTCTTTTTCGGCATTTACAAAATCGGACCAGGAGCCCGTATGTACCCTGAACGCGGCCACTCCGCAGGTAGGTACATGCCCTATATTTTCACTGGTAAGTGCATTGACAAAATAGGTGAGGCCGTTGTTGTGCGAAAACAGTGCAACATGATCATGCCTGTCTCCTATTTGCAATATGGTGTCTGTAAAATCCTCTGGCGCTGCCATGTAGAGTTTATCCACGGCTTCAATATCATTGTTGTGGTAGGCCTCTGCAAAATATTTGCAAGTGGCAATGGCCCTCTTTGCCGGGCTGCTGATAAATTTATCTATACGTACGCCCATGGAAAGCAGGTGTGCCGCCATCTTGGGCGCATCGCGCATGCCGCGCGCGGACAGTGGCCTGTCAAAATCTTTGGTGTCTGCGGGCCAGTCGCTTTTTGCGTGACGCACAATGTATAAGTATTTCATCTGTCAATCTTTAATGTTGTAAACGCCCGGTCTGTCTGTCCTGCCGGCATTGAGATACCGTTTCATTCGTAAAAATTTTTACTTTGCTAATCATTGCCAACTATCAAAAACAAACCAGCTTAGTGGTTTTTATAAAATAAAGATAGCAAAATACTATACAACAGATTCACCGTTTAAATCGGTAGTGAGCACATCTGTCATATAATCCAGGAAGGGGCGCATAGCAAGGTAAGTATCAAGTATATCTTCCACAAGTCCGGGATTTATAACTTCCCTGTCAGCCAGCGGCCGCATCACAATAAATTCTTTTTTCCTGATCAGGTCAATCGCTTCCAGGTTCTTGTCGAAACCTTTGGGCGCGGTTTTCAATTCATCACCGGTGATATTGCCGAAAAACTTTTTAAAAGCAGGCATGGAAACAATGGTTCTTATTTCAGCGGGGTTCAGCTCAAACTCCTTCCGGATGCGTTGTACATCTTTTGGGTCCGGATGCCAGAAGCCGCCGCCGATAAAGCTTTTACCCGGCTCTATGTGTAAGTAATAGGCGCCTTTAAGTGCAGGCTCTGCGCGGTAAAATACTGTTCCGGAATTGGTTTTATAGGGCGCTTTGTTTTTAGAGAAACGTACATCGCGGTATATGCGGAATGTTTTTACAGCGCTAATGTTATCGGTTGCTGCCAGCTTTTTTGCAATATCACCGGTAAGCGTTTTGATTGCTTCTGCCGCTGATTGATATTTATCTTTGTTAGCCGCAAACCATTCACGGTTGTTGTTTTGCGCCAGTGCTTTTAAAAAATTGAGTACTTCCTGCATGTGCTTTAAATATTTGACCGCCTGGAAGCACGTTGAAACATGCTCAGCACAAAGCCTATAGCCATTACAATAATGCCTAGCCATAATACGCCCACAAACGGGAACCTGATCACTTTAAGTGTAAGGAAATCGCTGAGTGTATTGCTTTCTTTGATGCCTATCTCCAGTTTGCCGCTTTGCGTATTGGAAACTTTGTTGAACTTCACTACAAGCCCTTGTGAGGCAGCCGTATCGCTGATCTGCACTATTTCATTGCCGTTATTCACTACCACGCCCGGCTTAATAGGATATTTGTTTCCTGTTTTTGAAATCACCGTCATATCCAGAGTCATAGACATCTGGTTATCGCTAAGCTTTGGAATATTATCGGCCGGTTGATTCACTGCCACGTTGTTGAGCACCAGCATACCGTTGGAGTAAAAAGTAGTGTCGCCCACAGCTACTTCCACATTCCTGAAAGAAGCCGTATCAGCCGTTGCAAGCTGAAAAGCGCTTACATAAGCATAGATATCGCTGTGCCAGTAATGTTTGGAGTTGGGCGTGGCGCCGAAGCCTTCAGAGCCTTTGTTGTTTTTAAGTACGTAAGGATACAGGTCAAATTCTTCTTTACCATCTTTGGTCTCCAGGTGAATGTGGAAATACATTTTCCTGTCACGCTCGTTGATGGAATCATTCAGGTAAGTGACCATGTACTTACCCATATCCGTTGGCACGCCTTTAAATAAAGTAATATTCTCTGCGGGGTCTTCATCTTTGGTTTTTTCAAACACCTTGAATGTGGTATTGATGCTGAGGATTTCTTTTTTGGAAGAAGATAACAATACGCCCAGCAGTATCATCCCGAAGCCGATATGTGCCACTGAAGCTCCTGAAATTTTTATTTTGCCTTTCAGCACAATAAAAATATAACCGATGTTGGCTACTACTGCATAGATCGATGCAAACAAGGCAAGGTGTATCGCCATCAGGAAGCCGGCACCGTGCTGGGTGTAGTTTATATTTCCGAAGATGCTTATCAGCAAAGACGCTACCACAGAAATAATGGTGGGCAGCATTATTTTCTTTACAAAATATCCCCTGGGTGTATTTTTATATTTAAAGTATTGTGTGATTGCCGTAAGAATTCCAATGAGTAGTGCAATAAATATCTGCACCTGGTTGTAGCTGAAAAGTACATCTTCCGGCTGCGCAATATTTGTTTTAAATATTTTATTGAACACCGGCATAGAGGTCTTACCGATAATGATAAGCCCGGAAATAAATAATATCAATGAGCCTATGAACATCCAGAACTCCCGGCTGTACATGTTCTCTTCTTTGCTGATGGTGGGAATTTCTTTCCATCTTTTTATAAGGAAATAAATGCCCGGCAGCAGGAAGGCAAAAATAAAAGTAAGCAGTTGCCAGTTCATATCATTGCCTGTGAAAGAATGCACGGAAGTATCGCCAAGCACACCGCTGCGGGTAAGATAGGTTGAGTAAATAATAAAGATAAAACTCAGGATGTAAAACAGGTATGTGCTCTTGAGTGAATATTTTGCATGCACATAAATCAGGTTGGTATGCAATCCTGAAATCAATATCAGCCAGGGAACCAGTGAAGCATTCTCTACCGGATCCCAAGCCCAGTACCCGCCAAAGTTAAGGCTTTCATATGCCCATGCAGCGCCCATCATAATGCCCACTCCCAGGGACATAGCCGCAAAGCTTGCCCAGGGAAGCACAGGGCGTGTCCATGAATGATCCTTGTTTATCAAACCGGTCAAAGCATACGCATAAGGAACTATGCAAGCCGCAAAACCCAGGAACAGCATGGGCGGATGTATGGTCATCCAGTAGTTTTGCAGGGTTGCGTTCAGACCGTTGCCATCCTGTATCATGGAGAGGTAATCTGCCCTCAGAGCGCCGGTTTTAGGATCGAAAAATATGGGTGCAGCATCAAGCATTCCTGAATTCCTGATGAGAATAAACGGATTGTGGCCTATCTGGAAATCGCCGAAATAAATACCCAGCACCATTGACATGATCACAACCTGTGCAATGCTGATAACGCCTGCAACGCCTGCCGCCCACCTGTTTTTATTAAATATAATCACCAGGCCCAGCACTGCATGCCAGAAAGCCCAGAGCAGGAAGCTGCCCTCCTGGCCTTCCCACAGCGAACTGAGTATATACTCCATCTGCAAAGACCTGTCGCTGTGCTTCCATGCATATTCATATTCAAAAAGATGGTTGAAAAGTATGTACAGCAGGCACAGGATAATGCCCACTATGGATACCGAAGCTGCCAGGTATGACCATTTGGCAATGTTGAACCAGCTGTTTTTAAGCAGTGCATCTTTTTCAGCATTGGATTTAAAAAAAGCAATGGCAGCAACAATGGAACCGGTAAAAGCTAAAGTGATTAAAAAATAACCAATCTGTCCCGGTAAAAGATTTTCTCCGATAAAATTCATTTCCTGAGGTGGTAAGTTAGTTTGAAAGAAAATGTTCGCCGTTACAATGATGCACTTATCTCCTCCTGCAATGCGTTGGGATCATCTTTGTATTTTGACGGGCATTTTAAAAGTATGCCGCGCTGGTCTTTGATCTGGAATATACCGTTCTCATCCATCTGGCCTTTTAAAACAATGCGCTCGCTTTTTTCAATATCCTGCGGCTTTTCAAAATAATAAGCCACATTCATGGAAGCGCCAAGCGTATCAATAGCTTTAAATGTAAGGTAGTTGGGGTTTACAGCGGGATTATAATTCAAAGATTGTTTGTCCAGTTTTGCAATCACCGTTACGGTTTTGCCCTGTTTTTCTTTGGCAGATGCAATGGTTTCGTAAGTAGATACATTGCCCATCTGAGATATCAGTAAGGCTATCACTACGCCGATCACAACAAGAATAACGATATGCAGTTTCTTCATTTTCAGGGATGGTTTAAATTAATCAGCTCGCAAATTACGGCATTAACAATAAGCCACAGTCGCTTTATTGTAAAGAATGCCACAAAAGTAGCTCAAAAAGTCATGAATTAATTAAAAGTTCAAACATTTTTCAGAAAACTTGAATTAGTATATCTTCATCGCGTGGAACAAAAAAAGGGCGCCCATAATGTAGTCTGGCACAAATTAAAGAGGAACAAACTCGCCGTAGCAGGGCTTGCCGTGATACTGCTTTCCTGTGTGCTGGCTGTATTTGCCTACTTTATTGCTCCCGACACTTCCCCGAATGCCAACCGCATGATCCCGGAAATCGCCAATAAGAAGCCGGGGTTCTCTTCAGATTTTTTGCTGGTAAAAAACCCGGTGGCTGCCTCAGAACCCGGCTTTTTCAAAAGATTGCTCAGCGGAAAGCCCGATGATTTTGTGATGGTGCCTGTGAAAGGCATCAGCCAAAGCGGCGATACGGTTTATGCAGGCAAATTTATTGATGTGGATGTGTACGAAACTATCGCTATACCTGTAAAAGACCTGGCAAGCCCCGAGGTGGTTCACCGCAAATTTTATTTCGGCACCGATAAGTTCGGAAGGGATATATTCAGCCGGCTGATTGTAGGCACAAGAGTAAGCCTCAGCGTAGGCCTGATTGCTGTAATTATTTCGCTGACGCTCGGCATACTGCTGGGCGCGCTGGCAGGCTATTTCAGGGGCCGCACAGATAATATAATCATGTGGTTTGTAAATGTGGTGTGGTCTATACCCACCCTGCTGCTGGTGTTTGCCATCACCTTTATTTTGGGCAAAGGCTTCTGGCAGGTGTTCGTGGCGGTAGGCTTCACACTGTGGGTAAGCGTGGCGCGCCTGGTACGCGGCCAGGTGATGGCTATCCGCAAGCTGGAATATGTAGAGGCCGGCAAGGTGCTGGGCTTCAGCAATTTCAGGATCATCGTACGGCATATTTTGCCTAATATTTTAGGCCCTATACTGGTAATGGCCGCCAGCAACTTCGCTTCTGCCATTGTAATTGAGGCAGGGCTCAGCTTCCTGGGCGTGGGCGTGCAGCCGCCGCAGCCGAGTTGGGGACTCATGATCAAGGAAAATTATAATTTCATTATTACCAACAACCCGATGCTGGCGCTGGCTCCCGGCATTGCCATTATGATACTGGTGCTGGCTTTCAACCTGCTTGGCAACGGCCTGCGCGATGCTTTTGATGTGGTGAATGAATGATGCGTGGGGTGTATTGTTATTTTTGGGATTGTTTATTTGTTTAGTCGTTGAGTCGTTGAGGTGTTACACACGGGTACGGCACGCCATATTTTTTAATCTTTTGGCATTTCACTTAAATAAACGAAATTTGCCCATCATTTATGAATTTATTCGGCGCTCCATCCAATACTTTGTGTCTTGATTTCGGTAACAGCCGCTACAAATGCGGTATCATGTCGAAGGATCAACTGGTGGAAGAACGTGTACTTGGCGATGACATGTTAGCCGATCTGCACAACATTGTAGATGAATTTAAACCGAAGTATTCCATTCTCTCATCCGTTATAGACCATGACAAAGAGGTGGAAGAGCTGCTGAAGCAAACTACCAGCTTTCACCTGGTAACGCATGAGAGCAACCTGCCTATACACGTGCCATCGCGCACCGTGGCACCTTCAGTAGGTGCAGACAGGTGGGCCATGCTGATGGGCGCTGTTGCCAGGTTTCCCAAACAGCACAACCTGGTGATAGGCCTTGGTTCCTGCATTACATTTAACTTTATCAATAAATTCAGTGAATTTCTCGGCGGCTCCATCTCTCCCGGTCTTTACATGCGCATGAAATCCATGAACCAGTTTACGGCAAAACTTCCTTTGGTAGAGCCCGAATGGAATTTTCCGCTGATCGGTTATGATACCAAAACCAATATTCAAAGCGGTGTGATATTAGGCATCAGTAAAGAAATTGACGGTATCATTGATTTATATAAAGAGAAATACACTAAATTTAACGTGCTTTTAACCGGTGGCGATGCCTCATTTTTCCTGCCTCATTTAAAAAACAGGATATTTGCAGACCCACATTTAATTTATAAAGGCTTATATGCTATCAGTAAAATCAATTCAAAATAAAAAGTATTTTTTATTTGCATGCCTGGCCATTTTGCTTGCTGTGAACACTCAGGCCCAGGAAAATTCACCGTTTTCGCGTTATGGATTGGGCGATTTATTTCCTTCACAATCTGCACAATACCGCGCCATCGGCGGCATGACTTCGGCTCAGGGCAACAGCCTGCATCTCGTTAATCCTAACATTGGCACTCTTTCACTCAATCCCGCCAATCCTGCCAGCTATGGCATTTTAAGAACCCAGCCCAACAGGCAGGGGGGCAATGTGAACTATGACCTCGGTATTATAGGCGACATGCGTACGCTGAAAAGTGTAAATCCGTCCAAAGCATATAACTCTGCCAACCTGATGCCTGCCTACTTTACCCTGGCTTTCCCGATCGCACAGTCTGGCATGGGTATAGCCTTAGGGATAAAGCCTGTTACAAGAGTGAGTTATAGCCTTAGCACCCGTACCCAATGGAGGCAAGGCCCCCAACCGGTGAAGTTAGATACGCTCAACAGTCGCAATTTAGGCGAAGGCGGTATTAACCAGGTATTTTTAGGCGTGGGCAAAGCTTTCGGCGACTTCAGGATCGGCGTGAACGGCGCTTATAACTTCGGTAAAAAAGATATTTCTACACTCACCTCCCTTAGCAACGATACCTTTCAGTATGCGACATCTTCTAAAAATATAAAGACCATTTACAGGGGCTTTACCTGGGACGCAGGTATGCAGTATACTATTAAATTAAAAGAAGTTACAGATCCTGTTTCTAAAATACGCTCAACTTACAACCTTGACCTGGGTGTAAACGGTTCTATATCACAAAAATTAAATGCACGCCGGGAAATTGCTTACTACAAGATCGGTTTTAACGCGGATGACCAATATGGCGATAACCCTAGAATAATAGATACCATCAGCTTTAAAGAAAACAGCAAAGGGCAAGTAACGCTGCCTACAAGCTTAAACGGTGGATTTATGTTTAATAAATACCTGATGGGTGTACAGAAATACGGTTTCGGGGCCGAGTACAATACCACCAACTGGTCTCAATACCGCGATGTGGAGAATATTGCAGATACAGCGCTTTCCAATAGCTGGATGATCCGTGCCGGCGGCTATTTTATTCCAGATCCCTTGCGTGGGGCCAGCTTATTTTCCACAGCGCGCTACAGCATCGGCGGGTATTATGGTAAAGACTACATCAACGTTGGCAACACTTCCAAAGATGGCTATGATATAATGGCTGTAACATTTGGCTTTGGATTTAACCTGCGCAAGCAAATGTACAGCAACCAGAAATCTGTGGTAAACACAGCGTTTGAAATAGGCAGAAGAGGTTCTAACAGGAATAATGTTTCAGAGAACTTTTATAAAATTTCCGTAGGATTTTCTCTGAGCGATATCTGGTTCTTAAAATCAAGATATGACTAAAGGCTTTCACCATATTTTTCTTTCAGCTGCTTTATGTATAGGCAGCTTTTTCTTTTTGGCTTCCTGTGAAAATGATATAAAAGAGGTGCAGAACCTGGGCAAAGGCAAAGAAAATATTGAGGAAGGCAGGGACATTGAGAGTTTCCTGAGCATTGGCGGCATGGTAAAAGCCAGGCTGAAAGCGCCTTACATGATCCGCCGCGATAAAGACAGCGCTGCAACTATTTTCCCCAATTCACTTTTTGTAACTTTTTACAACGAGCTTGTACCCATACCGGAGAGCTTTTTAAAAGCTAAGTACGGCAAATACTTTGTGGACGATTCCAAAGTTTTCCTGCGCGACAGCGTGGTGTTTTACAACATCAAGGGAGATACTATGCGCACATCTGAGCTGTGGTGGGATCAGAAAACAGAGGAGCTCTATACCGACAAACCCATCTGGTTTTTCCAGAAAGTTCCTTTTTCCCTGATCAAGGGGCGTGGCTTCCGCACCAAACAGGATTTCAGCAGTTATCACTTCGACCAGGTTTACGACAGCCAGACATCCGTAGCCGACAGCACATTACCTTCACAATAAATACGGCCGGGATTGAAAGCTTAAAAGAATAATCTGTATATTGCATCAATCTAAACAGCTAACCCAATGGTGCCGGAACAGATATCTAATGTACTCTTAGTTATTGGTATTGTAGTCTCTTTGCTGCTGATGCTTTTCTTCGCAGGCATGAAATCTGCATTTGTAAGTTCCAACCGGTTAAACGTTGAATTAAGACGCAACCAGGGCACATCCGAAGGGCTACTTATGGGAAAATTTGTAGACCATAAGCACCTGTTCATTTCTACCAGCTATTTCGGGATTGTATTGTGCACCGTAATGTACGCGTTCTTCTTCAACCAACTGCTGACCTCGGGTTTGTGGCTGCCTATACGGTTTGATAATATTTACCTGACGCTGTTGGTAAATGTATTTTTATCTTCTTTCCTCATTATATTTTTCGGTAAGTTCCTGGCAAAAGTCATTTTCAACCGCAATGACAAGTTATTGTATGCATTGCTTTTTACCTTCAACGGATTCCATAAGATCTTCAACCCGATCATAAACATGACCCAGAACTTTGCCAACGGCATTCTGAAGTATTTGTTCAATGTAAAGATCAACCAGGAAAAACATGCTTTTGGCTCTACCAACGCAGAGCAGCGATACTACGCATCTTCAGACGAACAGGAAGAAGAAGAGATGAACCACCTGGAAGTAAACACCCATCTTTTTGAAAATGCGCTGTACCTTCCTTCGCTGAAGATAAGGCAGAGCCTTACGCCCAGGACAGAAGTTGCAGGGCTTGAGATTAAAACCGACATCAATACTGCACTCCGGAAGATCATAGAAAGCAAGCAAAGCAGGATGGTGGTCTATGAAAACAATATTGACAACATCCTGGGTTATGTAATGATGATGGATTTCTTCAAGAATCCGCCAGACCTGCAAAGTATCCTTATGCCGGTATTTATTGTGCCCGAAACAAAATCTGTGACAGACCTGCTGCACCGTTTTTCTAAAGAAAGAAAAAGCGTAGCATGGGTAGTAGATGAGTTTGGCGGCACTGCGGGCATCATTACTGTAGACAATATCATACGCGAGCTTTTCGGCGAAGCACAGGATGAGTTCGGCAGAAACAACTACGTAGAGAAGAGAATCTCGGAAAATGAATTTATTTTTTCCGGCAGGATAGAGCTTGCGCGGCTCAATGAAAAATACGATTTTGATTTCCCGGAGAAAGAATCCGAAACACTTTCGGGCTACATTATCCGCGAGAACAAGCGTATACCCAAAGAAAAAGAGCGCGTGATCGTGGACAACTATGTGTTTGATATCATCAGCGTTTCAGAAACAAAGATCGGGCTTGTGAAAGTAAAAATGCTCCGATAATATTATTTGTCAGCAATCAGCCAATAGTGAAGTTTGTAAAACTCTTAAGACATCTGGACTTTTTAAAATCGGTTTTCCTGTTCAGCATTACCGCCTTCGGTGGAGCGCAGGCACACCTGGCCATGATGCTGAAAACGTTTGTGAACGAAAGAAAAGATGTAACCGAAGAGGAGCTGATGGAGTACAATGCCTTCTGCCAGATGTTGCCGGGTGCTTCCTCTACGCAACTGGTAACACTTATCGGTTACAAACGCGGCGGCTTTCTGCTTTCCATCCTGTCGCTGATCATGTGGCTGTTGCCTGCCTGTACGCTGATGGGCGCTTTCTCTTTCCTGCTGGTGTATTTTGATCAGGAGGCTATTGACACTGCTTCCCTTTTTAAATACATCAACCCTATGGCGATAGGGTTTATCGCCTATTCCGGCTACAAGCTCATGCGCATTTCTGTGCACAATCCTATTACCAGAATTATTCTGGTGATAGTAACGATAATCACCTTTCTGTTTTTTAAAGTGCCCTGGGTATTCCCGGGTATGCTGCTCTTATCCGGATTGGCCACCTGCTTCAGCAGAAAACGTATACCGCAGCAAGGTACGCCTCCGCGCAAGATCAGGTGGGGCAATATACTGGTGTTTCTGGCAGTTTTTGCTGTTGCCGGGTATCTTTCCGAAACCTCAAGAAAAAACAATTGGGAAAACCGCTGGAAATTTAACCTGTTTGAGAACTTTTACCGCTTCGGATCGCTTGTTTTCGGCGGTGGCGATGTGCTTACGCCGATGATGTATGAGCAGTATGTTGTGCGACCTGAAAATCCGAAAAAAGTTTCTGACACACAAAGGCTGAGGATCAATAAGCAAGAGTTTCTTACAGGCTATGGGGTGCTTAAAGCCGTTCCGGGCCCAACGTTTTCCATCGCCTCTTTTGTAGGTGGCATGGCGGCAAAAGACCGTGGCCCCGGCAGCCAGTTGCAGGGAAGTGTGATAGCTACAGTGGCCATTTTTCTGCCATCAACTTTATTGGTGCTTTTCTTTTTCCCTGTGTGGAACAACCTGAAGAAGTATGCGGTGATCTATCGGGCTATGGAAGGCGTGAATGCAGCTATTGTGGGTATTATCTTTGCTTCCTTCTTTTACCTGTTCAAAGATATTTCCATCGACCTTACAGATGGAAAGATCGTTCATTGGTTAAATATAATAACCATTACAGGCACGTTTGCTGTATTAAATTATACAAAAATCAAAGCGCCGTTTATTGTATTGTTTTGCCTGCTGCTGGGATTATTATTTTAAGGATGCTGCTCTTTTTTACGGATGGCATTTTCTCTTCTGTACCACCTGTAGCCAATGAAGAATAGAATGGTAAGTGGTATTGCCATAAGATAAAGAATGGCAGCATTCAGCCCCTTGGCCGGCCCTTCGCCCATTTGCATGGCAGTTTTGGTGCAAATAGCACATTGTGCTTCTGCCTGCAAAACCAGGGTAGCCAGCATGACCACCAAGATCGATATTTTGTTGAGGAACTGCTTCATTAAAGCGAAGATATAATTATTTTGTAATAATTGCCTGTTAACGCTAAACTAAGATTCTTCTGAAATATGTACTATTTTTAACGCTATTATGATAGAAGCATATATCCTGCTGCGCAATACGTATACAACAGCGCAACAAAAAATTCAAAGATCATTTAACCTGCTGAGCATGGCGCGCCTGCTTAGTTTACTGGCCGCTCTCTTTGCCGCGTATAAATATTTCGACACCAAAACATCCGGCTGGCTTATGACGGGTGTTGTATTCCTGACTGCATTCCTGGTATTGGTACGCATCCATCAACGTATATCTTTTCGTTTGCAGCTGGCCAAAAAACTCCGGGAAATAAACGACAGGGAGATTGATTTCTTTGAAAACCATACACTGTATTATTCGGGAGGTGCAGCATTTGTTGATCACCAGCATGCCTATAGTTTTGACCTGGATATTTTTGGAGATAAATCCCTGTTTCAGCACCTGAACCGCACAGGTACTTCCATGGGTTTGCAAAGCCTGGCAAAAGGTTTTACCAACCACCTTTCCACTGATGATATTCCGGCGCATCAGCACGCAGTAAAAGAACTTACCAACGACGTGGAATGGAGACAGCAGGTACTTGCATTGGCATTGCTTTCAAAAGATAAACAAGCTTATAAGAACCTTGCAGATTGGACAGGGCGGAAGCCGGCAACCATCAACACATTAGTGAACGCAGCATCGTACATCATTCCTGCATGCATCATGATTTGTTTTGCGAGCTATGCTTTTTTTGACCTGCCAACGCTCCGCTACATTCAGTATGGTTTTTTATTAAACCTCCTGATTGCTTCACCGGTATTGAAGCATATCTTGAAGGAGAATAATCGTTTCGACAAAATAGAAACGGTATTGCAAAGATATGTATTGCTCCTGCAAAAAATAGAAGCCCGGAATTTCGAAAGCAGCTACTTACGCGGCTTACAGGCTAAGCTCAGGGTTAATGGCCGCTTCGCAAGTGTACAGTTAAAAAACATTGGTAAATTGTTCGGGCAGATGAACACCATTGCCAATGTGCTGGCGCTGATTGTACTTAACGGTTTTTTTCAATACCATGTGCATGTATACAGGGCTGTATTGAAATGGAAAAAACTGAATGCAGGTTTTTTATTGCAGTGGCTGGATGTCATCGGCGAAACAGAGAAGCTCAACAGCCTGGCTAACTTTGCTTTTAACAATAAAGCGTATGTTTTCCCGGCAATAAATAAAAATAGCATAATTGCCTTTGAGGCATTGGGACACCCGCTAATCCGCGAGGACAAAAGAGTTTGCAATGATATCAGTTTTGAAAAACACAACTTTCTGGTGCTTACCGGCTCCAATATGTCGGGCAAAAGTACTTTCCTGCGCAGCCTGGGAGTAAATATGGTACTGGCGTCGATGGGTTCGGTAGTCTGTGCCAAAGCGGCACAGGTGCACCCGCTGCGTGTGCTTGTTTCCATGCGCCTGTCTGATTCTTTAAGCGAAGGCGCCTCCTACTTCTTTGCTGAAGTAAGCCGGTTAAAATACATCATGGACCATACAACTAAGGAACGCTGTTTTATTTTGCTGGATGAGATATTGCGCGGCACTAACTCCGACGACAAACGCTCCGGCACAATCGGCGTGATCAAAAAGCTATTACATAACGAGGCTACCGGCGCTATAGCCACACATGATATAGAGGTATGCAGGCTCAAGGAAGATTTTCCTGAAAGTATTATGAATAAAAGGTTCGAGGTAAATATAGTAGAGAATGAGTTGCACTTCGACTACAAGCTGCTTGATGGCGTATGCCGCAACAAAAGCGCCACATTCCTGATGAAGAAGATGCAGATTATTGAGCAGTAAAATAAATATCTACAATAATATTATTTAATTTTATACAGGATTTGAACGGAGAAACACAGCCTGTTACCCAAACACAATCCAGCGATCAGCAACCATTAAAGAATATTAAAAAAATATACGGATGAAATGGATATCAATCAGCGAATTATTGAACCGCACCAGGAAAATAACAGAACGTTTTCCCCTGCAATCCGTACTGGTTGTTGCAGCAGCAGCTATTGCGTACGTACTGGCAGGCCGGCAATTTACACAGACTTCTCTTATAAGCATGCTGATCTTTTGCGGACTTTCACTGGTGCTGTCTTTATCTGTTTTGTTGTTTGCTGAAGCCGGTCGTTACAGCCGGTGGAAAAGTTTTTTATTACAGTTGGCAGCACTGTTGCTGTGTTTTTTTATTACGCTGTGGCTCGATCCCTGGATAGCACAAGCTCATGCATACATCCTGGTATTCCTCGCGCTGGCATTTCATCTTTCGGTATCATTTGCGGCTTTCGTGCAAAAGGGCGCTATTGAACATTTCTGGCATTTTAATAAAACGCTTTTTCTGCGTTTACTCACTGCCGCGCTGTATTCCTTTGTAATAGTGATGGGGCTTTATCTTGCGGTGTTTGCAGTGAAAGAGCTCTTTAGTGTATCAATCAAAGATACGGTTTACATGAGAATATTCCTGCTGGTAGCCATAGGCTTCAATACCTTATTCTTTCTTTCCAGCATACCGGATGTGAACACACACCACGCTCGTGAATACTACTATCCTAAAGGCTTAAAGATATTTACCCAGTATGTACTCATACCGCTCATGATCATTTACCTGGGCATCCTATTGCTGTATGAAGGAAAGATTTTAGTAGAATGGCAACTGCCCAACGGATATGTTTCCACGCTGATCCTGGCTTATACGGTATTTGGCATATTGTCGTTGCTGCTCATCTACCCCATCAAAGATACGGAAGGCAACCGGTGGATCCGGTGGTTCTCTCAATGGTTTTATATTATGATGGTCCCTTTGATTGTATTGTTGTCACTGGCCGTTTATAAAAGAGTATCTGACTACGGCATTACCATTGAGCGCTATGCGCTGATTGCGCTTGCTGTGTGGCTTTCAGCCATTACCCTTTACTTTTTATTCAGCCGGGCAAAAAGCATTAAAATCATTCCGCTGTCTTTAGCGGTTGTGGCGCTGATTGCAGCCCTGGGCCCTTTGAGTGCATCTGAGGTGTCTAAAAGATCACAGCAAAAAAGATTAAAAGTTTACATGCACAACAATTCAAAAAAAGCAAAACAAGAAACAACCTCTATCATTAAATACCTGGTAAGAATGAACGGCCTTACGGCCTTGCAGCCATTTACCCCAACTGATCTGGCGGCGGTGCAAGACTCTATCATTGCGATGCCGGTAAAGCACAAGTACGGCCGGCACTATGAAGTGCGCGATAAGCTCACAGACAGAGGCTTTGCCATATTGAACATAGAATCTACTGATAAGGACTTTATGATCCCGGTAACTATCTATGGCGGCAATAAGAACGATGTGGTAAACATTTCCGGCTATGATTATGTAGTGCCACTGGAATATTACCTCGATGAGCAAAAATTTAAAATTGACAGCCTGGATATTTCCGTCAAAAAAAATCAACAATATTGCATCGTAAGCGCCGGCAATACGGCTGCCTTGCAATTCCCGGTTGATTCTTTATTGCAAGAGGTTAGAACCAAGTACGATAATTCTTTAGCTACAGATGATATTGTGCATAACGGCGAGTTAAGCATTATCCGCAGCAATCAGTTCATGGATGCAAAACTAATAGTAACCCAATTTACAGGCTATGATGGCAATGCATCATCGGATAGCTACAGAGCATATTTGCTTTTGCGGAAGAAATAATGTTCGCGTTGTTGATCGCAAGCTTTGTAATTCTTTCTGAACTACAGAAAAGGCTGAGAGAGCTTGTGGCGCCGGCCATAACCTCTAATAGATTCCAGGCTTATTATATGAAATAAACATAAGCAAGTTGCATACAAATTGTTAGTGCATAAAGGTTATTGCATGTGGCAACTAAAAAATAAATAAAAATACGCACATGAAATAGCCATAAGCAAGTTGCATACAAATGGTTAGTGAATAAAGGCTATTCCATGTGGCAATTAAAAACAGCCGCAAAGCGGCGCACTAAAAATATGCACATGAAATAACCATAAAAATTAGGAATTTATACCAACCGGGAATGAGTATTAAATCTAAAAAGCTGGTTATTCCATGTGGCAACTAAAAAATAAATATATATACTCACATGAAATCTCCGGAGAATTTTATGTAGAAACGAAACATGATCAAACAACGGTACATTATACGCTTGTAAAGCCTGTTGCTTTGTGGTTCTTTGGTTTTTTTATAAATAATTTATATGTTAACTTCGTAAGCATTAAACTATTAAACACAATCTATATGCAAGTTTGGAAGCAATACCAGGAACAACACAAGGAAAGATTTTTAGAAGAATTGCTGGCGCTCTTACGCGTGCCCAGCATCAGTGCGAAACCTGAAAATAAACAGGATATGATCACCTGTGCGGAGATGGTAAAAGAATCTTTGCTCGAAGCAGGTGTACAAAAAGCAGAAGTTTACCCAACGGCCGGGCATCCCATTGTATACGGTGAAATTATGGTGAACGCATCAAAACCAACCGTGCTGGTTTACGGCCACTATGATGTGCAGCCTGTAGAGCCGCTTGAGCTTTGGGATACGCCTCCTTTTGAACCGACTATCCGCGATGGCAAAATCTACGGCCGCGGTACTGCAGATGACAAAGGCCAGTTTTACATGCATGTGAAAGCATTGGAGACCATGGTGAAAACAGATTCTGTGCCGCTGAATATAAAATTCCTGATAGAAGGCGAAGAAGAGGTGGGCTCAAGCAATCTAGGCACTTTTATGCAGGAAAATAAAGAACTCCTGAAAGCCGATGTAGTATTGATTTCAGACACTTCCATGATAAGCCTGGATACACCAAGCCTGGATACAGGCGTGCGTGGCTTAAGCTATATTGAAGTGGAGGTTACCGGACCCAACCGCGACCTGCACAGTGGCGTCTACGGCGGAGCCGTAGCCAATCCCATCACTATCCTCGCGCAGATGATAGCTTCATTGCACGATGAAAATAATCATGTGACCATTCCAGGATTTTACGATGATGTACAGGTATTGAGCAACGAAGAACGTGTGTTACTGAACAAAGCGCCTTTTGACGAACAGGAATACAAAGACGACCTGGGTGTAAAAGAATTGTGGGGAGAGAAGGGTTACACTACTTTGGAGCGTACAGGCATACGGCCTACATTGGAGCTGAATGGCATCTGGGGCGGCTATACCGGCGAAGGATCAAAAACTGTATTGCCTGCCAAAGCCAATGCCAAGATCAGTGCGCGACTGGTACCAGGGCAGGATCACGAGAAAATTACAGAATTGATCATCAACCACCTGCAGGCTATTGCGCCACCGTATGTAACAGTGAAAGCTACGCCGCATCATGGCGGAAATCCATATGTAACGCCTATTGACAGCGTGGAATACAAGGCTGCGGAAAAAGCCATTGAAGCATCTTTCGGCAAATCGCCTATCCCGTTGCGCGGTGGTGGCAGCATTCCCATCACTTCCTTGTTTGAATCTATTTTAAATTGTAAAACTATTTTCCTGGGCTTTGGTTTAGATAGCGATAACCTGCACAGCCCCAACGAAAAATACAATATAGAAAACTATTACAAAGGCATTGAAACTATCCCCTACTTCCATAAGTTTTATGCTGAAATGAAGTAGTAGCGCTGATCCTACGTATTAGCGCTCAAGATAAAACAAAATCAAAAAAAAGATAAAAATGAAAAAACTTAGTTTTATGGCAGCATGCAGTTTGTTGTTATTCGCATCGTGCGGTGATGCCAGCACTACCAATGAAAACAAAAATGAAGACAGCACAAAAAACACGGAAGTGATCGATAGCGCTGGCTGGACAAGCCTGTTTGACGGGCAAACGCTCACAGGCTGGCACGGCTTCAACAAAGGAACAGACTCTGTTACCAACTGGAAAGTGGAAGATGGCGCATTGGTGTGCCTTGGCGCTACCGGCGGCGCTGATACCGGCGGCGATATTATTACCGATAAGCAATTCGGCAACTTTGAGCTGCAGTGGGAATGGAAAGTAGATCAAGGCAGCAACAGTGGTGTGATGTACCATGTAGTGGAAGATAAAAAATACAAAGGCCCCTGGGAAACCGGCCCGGAATACCAGATCATTGACGATGTGAATTTTCCCGGTAAACTGGAAGACTGGCAGATGGCAGGCGCAGACTATGCCATGCATCCGGCAGGACCTAACAAAGTGTTGAAACCTGTAGGAGAATGGAACACCAGCAAAATTATTTTCAACAACGGCCATGTGGAGCATTGGCTGAACGGCGCTAAAATAGTAGAGTTTACAAGAGATAGTGCATGGCAGCAAAAGAAAGAAACCGGGAAATGGAAAGACCATCCCGACTATGGAAAAGTTACCACCGGGCACATTGCTTTACAGGATCACGGCAATAAAGCCTATTACAGGAATATTCGTGTGAGAGAACTTTAGAGTCAGCGGAAGTGGAGAATGGAGAATGGAAAATTGTTTCGAATTTTCTCACGATCTCACTCTTACTTCTCCCTTTTTTACTGCCTAAACTCACAGTGATCATTAAAAAATGCGAACGGCGCCTTCCGTTCGCATTTTTTAATGGATAATTGCATTTAAAATACCATGTGGTCAAAAATGGCACTTAGTACTCGCTGGGATTTAATGTAGTAGCGGTTTGTATAGCTTGGGATTGAAAGGCATTTCAATCCAAGCTTTTTTTTCGCTCTACATGAGCGGAACACGTCCGGTTTGCACAGGTGTCAATGTTCTTAAAAGGGAGAAATGGTAAACAACGCTACCATTGCACAGACTGCTTTCATAATTTTATTGCCGTGTCTGGTGTATATCTCACACAGCTCATGCCTGTCGGTATTTAAATAAAAGATTTATTGCCGTGTCTGGTGTTTTCACCTGACAAACTCAAACCTGTTGGTCTTTTTAAAAAAATCACCCATGGTTTTTATTCAGCAACTCCCATAGTTTATCTTTCAGCTCCGTCAATCCTTTGTTGGCAACAGAAGAAATGAATACGTGAGGAATATTGGCAGGCAATTGCCTCGCAATCTCCTGTTTGAGCTCATCGTCCAGCATATCAGATTTGCTTACGGCAATCAGCATATCTTTCTGCAACATGTCGGGGTTGTATTCTCTGAGTTCGTTGTACAGAACTTCAAATTCTTTTTTATGGTCAGCACTGTCTGCCGGCAGCAGGAAAAGCAATACGGAGTTTCTTTCAATATGCCTCAGGAACCTGTGTCCGAGGCCCTTGCCTTCAGCAGCGCCCTCTATAATACCCGGAAGATCTGCTACACAGAATGAGCGCCCGCCGCGGTATTCCACCATACCCAAATTGGGTGTAAGCGTGGTAAACGCATAGTCGGCAATTTTAGGTTTGGCTGCAGAGATCACGGATAGCAAGGTAGATTTGCCTGCATTCGGAAACCCCACCAGGCCCACGTCTGCCAATACTTTCAGCTCTAAGAATTTATAGCCCTCTACGCCCGGTTCTCCCGGTTGTGAGTGTTCCGGCACCTGGTTAGTGGCTGTGGCAAAGTGCTGGTTGCCCAGTCCGCCGCGCCCGCCGGGCAGCCAGATCACTTCCTGTCCGTCTTCCAGTATCTCTGCCTCAACAGCTCCTGTTTCTTCATCTTTGGCAATGGTGCCCAAAGGAACTTCTATGATAATGTCTTTACCATCGCGGCCTGTTTTATTGCTCTTCATGCCGTTTTCCCCATTTTCGGCGAGTACATTTTTATAATAGCGCAGGTGCAGCAATGTCCATAGTTGCGCGTTGCCTTTCAGGATAATGTGCCCGCCACGCCCGCCGTCTCCGCCGTCGGGCCCCGCCTTGGCATTGTACTTGGTGCGCATAAAATGGGTAACTCCCCTGCCGCCATTACCGCTTTTACAAAAGATACGTATGTAATCAATGAAGTTGGACATAAGTGCGTGTAGTTTTTTAAGTTCTGGTTGTAATTTTTCCTGCGGAAAAACATTTACTTCGCTGCCATTTTCTCAGCATTTTCTGCTACCTGCAATGCTTCTATAAACTCATCAATATCTCCGCTGATCACTGCATCCAGGTTGTAGGATGTAAGGCCTATGCGATGGTCTGTAACCCTTCCCTGCGGCCAGTTGTAGGTGCGTATTTTCGCGCTTCTGTCACCTGTGCTTACCAGTGTTTTCCGCTGCCTGGATATCTCGTCTTCATGCTTGCGCACTTCTTCTTCATAGAGTTTGGTACGCAGCATTTCCATGGCCTTAAGACGGTTGCCGAGCTGGGTTCTTTCTGTCTGGCAGATGATCACCGTGCCTGTGGGTATGTGGGTAAGCATTACTTTGGTCTCCACCTTATTTACGTTCTGGCCGCCGGCGCCACCGCTTCGCGAGGTCTCCATTTTTACATCGCTTTCCTTTAGTTCAAAATCAATCTCGTCAGCTTCAGGCATCACGGCTACTGTAGCGGCAGACGTGTGTACGCGGCCCTGGGTCTCGGTTTCAGGCACCCGCTGTACGCGGTGAACGCCGCTTTCAAATTTCAAGGTGCCATATACATCATCGCCTTTCACTTCCAGCATAACTTCTTTATAGCCGCCTACGGTGCCTTCGCTATCGCTGAGGATGGCAGTCTGCCAGCCTCTTTTATTGCAATAGCGGATGTACATATCGAGCAGGTCGCCCGCAAACAGAGACGCTTCATCACCGCCGGTGCCGGCACGTATCTCAATGATCGCATTTTTATTATCCTGCGGGTCTTTGGGTATCAGCAGTTGTGTCAAAGCTTTTTCAAGCTGGTCTTTCCTGTTTTCCAGGCCAGGCAGCTCTTCTTTGACCATTTCGCGCATGTCTTCATCATCGCTGCTGAGGGCTTCTTTGGCAAAAGCAATATTTTCCAGGACCTTTGTATATTCTTTATATGGGTTAATAATTTTTTCCAGGTCGCGGTATTCCTTGCTAAGCTTGCTGAACTCCTTTTGGTCTGCAATGATCTCCGGGTTGGTGAGCGCCACGCTTAGCTGATCAAACCGTGCCTGTATGGCTTGTAACTGGTCTAACATATATGATTGTGAATAATTCTGAAATAATGTAGCGGCAAAATTACAATTTTGCATTGAGCTAAAGAATTATTTAAAAATCTCATTTTATGATTTACTTTTATAGTTTATTACATGGCAGTTAGGAAAATCAAGGCTGATAAATTGTTTGACGGTGAAAAGCTTCTTACCGGGAAAATAATTGTGCTGGACGATGAAGGTACCATTGTAAGTATTGAAAACGACATGCAACAGGATGTGGCCTGTTTTCAGGGCATACTCACGCCCGGCTTTATCAATTGCCATTGCCATCTGGAGTTGAGCCATTTACATGGCGCAATTCCCAAGCATACCGGCTTGGTACATTTTCTTTTAGCAGTATTGAAGCTTAGAAACCATGAAGAAAATATGATCCTGGATGCGATAGCACGGCAGGACGCCCTGATGTATGAAAGAGGCATTGTGGCGGTTGGAGACATTTGCAATACTACCCACACGATTGCCCGAAAGAAGATCAGTAAAATCAGCTACCGCAATTTTGTTGAAACTATGGGTTTTTTCCCTGAAATTGCTGATGCCAGGTTTACGCTTGCCCACACTACTTTGCAGGCATTTGAAGCCAATGAGCAGCATGCTGCCATTGTGCCTCATGCACCGTATTCTGTTTCGGAAACATTGTTTCGAAAGATCAACCGGGAAGCGGCCGGTAAGATCATAAGCATTCACAACCAGGAAACCGCTGAAGAGAATAAACTCTTCCTCGGCCATCCGGGTGGCTTTGAAAATTTTTATAAACAGTTGGGCGCAGACATTTCATTTTTTGTTGCACCGTTCAAAAATAGTTTGCAGGCTTATTTGCCGCTGCTTGCAAATGCAAAAAAGATATTGCTTGTACACAACAGCTTTACCTCTGAAGAAGATGTGGCGTTTGCTGAAACATTCGCAATGGAGAAAAACATAGCATTATACTGGATACTCTGCCCCAACGCCAACCTCTACATTGAGCATACTTTACCTGATGTGGAAGTATTCATAAAATATAAATGTAAATTAGCAATCGGTACCGATAGCCTTTCAAGCAACGATGAGCTGGATGTTTTAAGTGAATTAAGAACACTGAAGCAACATTTTCCGTCAATCAGCACGGAGCGCCTGTTACAGATGGCTACTTGTGAAGGTGCATCAGCGCTTGGCTTCAGCGGACTGGGCAGGATAGAAAGCGGTAAAAAACCGGGTATTAACCTGGTAGATGAAAATTTAAACCTGATAAAGAAAATTACCTGATATGCGTTTTATAAGATTGGCAGTTGTAAGTTTTGTTATATTTTTTGTACTCTTAACTGTGATCGGTTTATTATTCCCGCCTGTAGTTACGGTAGTAAGGCGCGGCGTGATCCAGGCCCCCAAAGAAAAAATTTATCCTTTTATAGCAGACACTAAGAACTGGCATAAGTGGCTTGCAGACAGCACTGTGGTGTTTGCACAGCTTACACCTGCAACAACCGGCAAAGACGCTGCAGTATCTATTGGCGGCAAACGCGTTCAGATCATTGCGGTAACCCATGATTATGTGGAGGCCGAGTGGGAGCTAAACAAAAAAGAAAACCGTATACAGACTTCCGGCTTCTATTTACTGCCGGATAAAGAAACAAGCGGCACGGTTGTGCAACTGCATTTTACCCAAAAACTAAAATGGTACCCCTGGGAAAGAATTGCCGCACGCCTCAACGAAAGAGTGCTTGGCCCGGTGCTTGACAACAACATCCTGCAACTGGATGAAGCTGTGAAAGCCGCTAATTAGTAAGACTTTATACATCGGTTAACATTTTATTTTCTCAAATCCTTATATTTTTACCTATTCAACTTTTCTATAAAATGCAGAAATATTTACTTATCTCAAACATTGTACTGATACTGGCTGTAGCAACTTTATTTTATCTCTTCAGCAGGAATAATACAACTGCACCCAAGGCGAAAGTTTCTGTAAAACATCAAAAATCAAATGATTCTGCAGCAGCTCTGGATGCTCCTTTCAGAATCGCATATTTTGAGCTGGACTCCGTAGAAAATAAATATAAATATTACAAGCAGGTACGAGAAGGTTTACTGGCAAAAGAAAAACAAAAT
The DNA here is from genome assembly GCF_025631005.1 of Haoranjiania flava. Classification (NCBI taxonomy): domain Bacteria; kingdom Pseudomonadati; phylum Bacteroidota; class Chitinophagia; order Chitinophagales; family Chitinophagaceae; genus Haoranjiania; species Haoranjiania flava. The sequence goes on along the minus strand of NZ_JAOTPL010000002.1, from coordinate 184,548 downwards.
CAAAATACACTGGCAGGCCTGCAGAGAAGGTTCAATGACAAGTTGAAAAATGCACAGGAAAAAGGCGCCATGCTTTCACAAAACGAACAGGCCTCCTTACAGAAAGAACTGGAAAACATGCAGAAAGAGTACATGCAGAAAGAGAAAAATATGGGCGAAGATTTTATGATGGAATCTTTCAAAAGATTGCAGGGCGTAAACGAACGTATCCAGCGGGTGGCTAAGGAGATAGCCGAAGAACGGGGCTACTCTTACGTTTTGTCCAGATATGAAAGCGGCGGCAATAATGTGATCTATTACCGCAATAAAAGCTTTGACATCACAGATGAACTGATTGAAAGATTAAACAACGGTAAAGGAGATTCTGCATTGAAGAAATAACCTACTGCAAACTTTTCGGCTTTGGAATGTCAGATGCTTCCAGCCTGGCGCCTGCAGGCTTTGCAAGCCGTCCTTCAAATACATCAATATACATTTGTATCTCTTCCCTGGTAACAGCCTTATTCTTGTTATCAATATTTACAACTATTAAAAGTCCCGTAGAATCGGGCGTTGAGACAAATGCGTTTGCCAGGCGAAACTGTTCACTTCTTTGTAAGGTGCCGTCATCCGCCCATATTTCCGTACCGGAAAGGCAGCCGTCTGTAGGTGCATTCGGATAAAAACTTTCGTCTTTAAAAAATGCAGGATCAAGCGTGGTACCATGCACAATAATGTATCTTCTGCCGATAAGGCCTGCATAGTACGATTCATACATTGGTGCATAACTCTGCCACGAGGGCGGCAGCAATCTTTGGTAATTGGTGTAGGTACCAGCTGTGGAATCGTAAGGCATGCCACGCCAAAAAAGATACTCATTCTGGTATGGGATTACAGACTGTAAATTAGTTGTAGGACCGATGAGGTTGTTGATGGAATGGCCAACGCCGGCAATGCTGTAGATGCCCTGCGGTGTACTGCCGTTGGTAATAAAATAAGGCAGGTCGCTGCCGGAGCGTGCCAGTTGCTCTATCATCAGTACTTTGCCGTTTTCATCTTTTGCAAAACTGCCATCTTTGTTTTGAATAATGGCAATGCCGTTATAGTCACGGTTCCAGCGTTGAAAAGAATAAACTGTTTTCCTGCCGTACAATCTCTGGTATATGAACAGCTGGTTAATGTCGGGCGTTTTTTGTTTTTTTTGCCATTGAAAACGTGTAAGGTATTTTTTCAGCTCTACCAGTATAGGCAATGTATCGCTGTTAGCAAATTGTCTGTTTGTTTGTGTTACCAGATAGTTTACGTTTTGTGCGCTGGTGTCGTGCCTGAAAAGATAAACGGCAGCAATACTAAAGACTTTAGGGTCGCGTTCAAAAGGCAATATTTTTTTGATCTCTTCAGCATATTTTTTTGGATAGGTTGCGTAAACCGAGGATAAAAATGCCTGTCTGAGGGATACGGGTTGCCTGAAATATGCTTCAAACAATTTGTTGAAGCCATTTTCAACGTCGCTGTTCCTGATGAGGAATTGTGTTACAGAAAGACAAGCGTCTTCGAACTGGTGAGTGGTAGTATGATTAAGCGGGCCTCTGAATGTCTCTTTGATATTTTTTTCGAGCAGGTAATTTTTAAAACTTTCCCTGCGGGCCTTTTTAGTAAAATCAGATTTAAAGCTTTTCATCGAAAGTTGTGCAAACGACAAATTAGCCAGCAGCAGTAAGGAAAAAACGTATATGACTCTTTTATAAAAACGCATCAGCAGGTATAAAAATATTTTGGTTTAAAAATTGCTTATAAAATTGTTCAAATATAAGACTAAACTGTTTAGCGCTTAGATTAATAACCCATAAATTGATTAACAATTATTACAAACAACTGCATTGAGATATTGCGTCTGTGCGGTGCGTAGAAAAACAACATGATATGCAAAAGATTTTCTTTATCCTGGCACTGGTAGTTGCTGCTATATCCTGCAATGCCGTGCTCAAAAGCAACTGGCCATCAACTGCTCCTGACGATCTGCAGATCACTTACAGCCGTGAAGGCGGTTACGCGCCGCGTTTTGAAAAATGTGTATTCACGGAAGAAAAATGCAGCTACTCCTATGAGTTTGGTAAAACCAGATATGCCTTTGACTTTGTTTTGCCTGAAAGCGAATTGCGCCTGCTTTATGAAGCCCTGCGCAGGAGCGGCTTTGAGCACATCAAAGAGGATGATAAAAAAATATACGACCACATTTATGAGCGCATAGTGGTGGATGTGGATGGTAAACAAATCTCCAAAACAGACAACGGCGGCATTGATCTTGGCTCGGCGCGCAGTTGGGAGAGCAGTCTTTCACCCATTAAAAATATTATTGAAAGGGAAAAGAAAAAAAGAAATATTACTACTTATTAAATGATTGCAGCTTGTGCACACTTCTGTACTTTATAGTAAGATGTTTATTGAAACAATCTTCTAAGAAATGTCTCTTCGCTATTGCAATCGCGAAGCCGTAACTGGAGATTTTTAATCCCTGTTTAATAATATATTTTTTACGCAGAGGCTGCCAAGATTTCGCAGAAACTGCAAAGACTTGGAGTAAAGCCTTCTACTCTTCGGGATTTGCAATCGCGAAGTTGTACCTGGATATTTTAATCCCTGTTTAATAATATATTTTTCACGCAGAGGCCGCCAAGATTATTTCGCAGAAGCTGCAAACACTTTGGAGTAAAGCCTTCTACTCTTCGCTATTGCAATCGCAAAGCTGTACCGGTAGGTTTTTAATACCTGTTTAATAATATATTTTCACGCAGAGACTGCCAAGATTATTTCGCAGAAGTTGCAAAGACTTTGGAGTAAAGCCTCGTGCGCTTGGTGAATTCATTGTGCACTATGTGCTTATATTTTAAACCACCCAAAAAAGGCGCAAAGTTCACAATGAATTAATTTCGTGTCTTAGCGCCTTCATGGCCGTCATGGGCTTTGTGGTTAGAATAATATTACCATATCTTAATGCGTTTCTCAGGCGCCAGGTACATCTTATTGCCCGGCTGCACGTTGAAAGCAGTATAGAACGGATCGAAATTCATCAACGGGCCTAATACGCGCCAGTGCGCGGGTGAGTGCGGGTCTGTGTTGATGCGCTGCCTGATTACTTCGTCTTTATATTTGCTTTTCCATATCTGCGCCAGCGACAGGAAGAAACGCTGGTTTGGTGTAAAGCCATCAATCTTTTTAGCGGAGTCTTTAGCCTGTTCTGTTAGTTGAAAAGCATCGTATGCTATAGCTACACCGCCGAAGTCGGCAATGTTTTCACCGGTGGTTAGTTTGCCGTTTACATGCATAGATGAATCCAGTACGGTAAAGCCATCGTACATTTTTTGGATCTGTTCCACTTTGGTTTGGAATTTTTGCCTGTCCTGAGCTGTCCACCAGTTTTTAAGGTTACCGTCTTTGTCAAACTGCGAACCCTGATCATCGAAGCCGTGCGTCATTTCATGGCCTATCACCATGCCGATACCTCCGTAGTTGATGGCATCATCTGCTTCAGGATCAAAGAACGGGAACTGCAAAATTCCTGCAGGAAAAACTATCTCATTGATGGATGGATTGTAGTACGCATTTACAGTTGGCGGTGTCATGTGCCAGAGTGTTTTGTCTACTGGTTTCCCCAGGTGAGAAAGATTATAGTTGTATTCATTTTCCGCAGCAGATATCAGGCTTGTGTAGAAATTGTCTTTACGTATTTTAACCGCACTGTAATCGCGCCACTTGTCTGGAAAACCGATTTTATTGATGATGGTTCCTAATTTTTCTTTGGCCGTTACTTTGGTGGAGTCGCTCATCCAATCCAGTTTATCTATCCTGGCAGAGAAAGCTTTGCCTAAATTATCCACCAGTGTAAGCATCCTGTTTTTAGCATCCTGGTTAAAATATTTGTTTACATAGAGCTTGCCCAACGCCTCGCCGAGATAATCATCTGTCATGCTGCTGATGCGTTCCCACCTTGGTTTTAATACTTTTTGCCCGGTTAAGGTTTTTGTGTAATTAAATTGTGCATTCACGAAAGGTGTGCTTAGAATATTTGCATACCTGTTCACGGCTTTTGCTTTCAGATAGGTTTTCCATTCGGGAATGGATACCGTTTGCAGCAAAGTGTTGAGTTTGGTATAATAAGCCGGCTGGCCGATCACTACAGAATCCACGTTGGCTGCTCCAAGGTCGGCGAGTAATGTTTTCCACGCGATGTTTGGCTGTTTGCCGGCAAGCTCTGCAACGGTGAATTTGTTGTAATTCTTCTGCGGGTCGCGCAATTCCACGCGTGTGCGGTGCTGCTGTGCCAGTTGCTTTTCAATATTGTAAACGATCTCGGTGTTCTTCTTTGCATCTGCTTCCAGGTTGCCGGTAAGTTTGAATATCTCAGCTAAATAGTTTTTATAGGCTTCCTGTATTTTCTGAGTTGCAGAGTCCGTTCTGAAATAATAATCCCTGTCAGGCAATCCCAGCCCTGTCTGGTAAAAGCTGGCGATGTTCATGGAGCTGTTCTTATCGTCAGGGCCTACGTAAAACCCTACAATGGATTTATTCATTCTTTTAGTTTCTGCCGCCACATATTTCATCAGTGAAGGAATGTCTTTGATTGAATCAATGCTTGCCAGCAACGGTTTGATCGGCTCGTAACTTAGTTTTTCTATGGTTGCCGTGTCCATGCCGGCCGTATAAAATGCTGCTATAAGGTTTTCTGTGCTGTCTTTAGAATCTGTTTTAATATTTTCCAGGATGTTCTTCATTCTTTCCAGCGTATTATCCCTTAATTTTTCAAAAGCGCCTATTCCTATTTTGTCATCAGGGATCACAGCGCTATCCATCCATCTTCCATTGGTAAACCTGAAAAAATCGTCAGCAGGATTTACGGTAGTATCCATGGCAGAGAGGTCAATGAATGATGCCTGTTTTTGCAGTGTGCTGTCGGTAGCTGTGCCGCTGTTTTCTACGTTGTTGCACGCGGTGAAGAACAAGACTGCAGCCAGGGGCAATGCATAAAATATTTTTCGTTTCATGTATGTGTATATTTTATTTTTTCCAGTTGTCAGAATAACCAAAACCTTTATTATCCATCCCGGTTGGTATGCAATTTGGCTTATGGCTATTTCATGTGTATTTTTTTTATTTTTTTTCTGTTCCGCATATACATCCTACGATGTAAAAAATTATATGCTTCGTTTCCTGTAAAATAAATTTGTGTAAAAGTAATTTTTTTGAAGTGGTTATTGAAATAAAAGTTTTATAAAAACATTATCTTATTGTAGTGTAGCACGATGGTATTGCATTGACTTGCAGGCGATCTTTTGATTAAAATTTTTAAATGAAATAACCCGCTCCATTGCCTGCAGTGGGTTATTTTTTTATGCGCAGTAATTATTTAAAATCTGCATCGGCAGCTTTATTAAACTCGTAAGATTTTACTTTGAAATCAACGTCCATGCCACCCATATTTTGCTTGATGGTGAACGGCATTTTTACACCTTCTACATCCCTGTAGTCTGCATAGTATATAGGGATAGTTGTTTCTTTACCTTGTACGCTTTGAGTTTTTATCTCACCAATTTTTAATCCCGTCTTAATGCTGTAGTAGAGCGTTTTGCCGGGATATTTTATAATGTAGGCCTCTTCTCCGTTTACCGTTTCAACAGCGCCAAGCGTATATTTGGGATTGGAAGCAAAGGAAACTTCAGGAAACAGGTCTGCATTTTCCTGGAATTCATTTTTCATTTTATCCGGCAACGGCATTTTTTGCCCCTGGGCTTCCATATAACCTTCCTTTCCATCGAACACCAGTTTCTGCATTACATTACCCATCATTTTCATCACCAGGAGCATTTTTCCGCCCGGCGCTGTTTTAGTACTCAGGTCCAGTTGCATACCCTGCACGGTTGTGGAAGCATCCATGCTGATAGATTTTACCTTGTCTAATGCGGCTTTACCCCCGATGGCCTCTATGTATTTCTGCGCAATGCCTGCAACCGTTACGCCTGCATCAGCTTTCTTTATTTCAGGTTTCGGAACCGGGTTTGCATACGCATCGTAATATTTTACGGGATAGCCCAAAGCTTCGAGCTTATCGGCAAAATCAATTGCATTGCCTGCCACAAAGATGCGCAGTTTATTGGGCTGTATATATGTCTGTGCGGCATTTTGCACTTCTGCCACCGTCATTTTATCTACAGATTTTAAGTAGTTGTTGTAAAAATCTGCCGGAAGGTTTTGTGTATAGGTACTAAGCGCATAGCGGGCAATAGTCTCTGGTTTTTCCAATGCCATGATAAAGCTGCCTTTCAGCTTAGCTTTTGCATTGTCTAACTCGGCCGGAGTGATCTTTTTAATTGCGTTTATTTCGTTTATAATCTCTTTTACAGCCTTGTCTGTAGCATCTGTCCTTACACTTGCCTCTGAAGTAAAATCCTGTGAATACTTCCCGGTATTTAAAGAAGAATAGGCACCATAAGTAAAGCTGTTTCTTTCTCTCAGATTCATAAACAGCCTTGACTCTGCTCCCCCGCCCAAAATATAGTTAGACGCAACAGCAGGAAAATATTGCCCGTTATTCATCTTGAGATTATGTACATTTCCCACTATAAGCACCGTCTGCACTGCATTGGGTACATGTACTACATCTATCTGCGTTTTTGCTACGGCAGGTATTTGCTCCAAAGGCTTGAATAGCGTACCTGCTTTTTTCCAGCCGCCGAATTTTTGTTCAACCAGTTTTTTAGCCTCCTCAAATTTTACATCTCCAACTATTACCAGGTAGGCATTATCCGGAATATAATATTTTTTATATGCTGCCTGTATATCTGAAAGGTTTACATTCCTAATAGATTGTGCTGTTTCAAATTCGCCGCGCGCAGTATTCTTCCCGTAAGTCAGCGCTCTGAACACCCTGCTTGCTATAGCATCCGTGCTTTTCTCGCGGGTTTTTAAGCTTTCTACATATCTGTCCTGCGCCTTGCTTAGCTCTTCCTGTGTAAATTTAGGATTCAGCGCTCCATCTGCCATCAACTCAAGTACTTCAGGGAAATATTTTGATAAGGAGTTCATAGATGCACCTCCCGCATTGAAGCTAACACGCGCCCCGAGGAAATCTATTCTTTTATTAAAATCGTCTTTCGACATCTTGTTGGTACCTGTACCTAAAAGATCTCCCAGCAAAGAATTGTAGCCGGCTTTGTCTCCTTCATCCAAAGGCGGCCTGTCCATAGTAAGCGTAACTCCTACACGAGGAAGCTTGTGGTTCTCTACCACCAGTACAGTTAATCCGTTGTTGAGCTTGAATGTTTTTGGTTTTTCCACTTTCACTTCCGGTGTGGGTCCCGGCTTGGGCATTACATTTATATCAATATTTTGCGCGTATGCAGTCCCTGCAAAACATAGGATCACTGCTATATTTATAAAAAGTTTTTTCATTGTGCTTTATTATTTTTTCTCTGGGATGTAATTGATAACCACTCTCTGGCTGGAATTTAGATATTTTTTGGCTGCCTCCCTGATGTCTTCCCTGGTGATGCTCCTGTAAATATCAATTTCTTTATTTATAAGATTGGTATTGCCATAAAGCGTATGGAAGGTTGCAAGAGAATGTGCAATGCCTTGGATAGAGCTGTTGGAATTTACAAAATCATTCTCTGCTTTATTCTTTAATTTTTGAAAATCCTCTTCGCTTACCAGTTCAGTTTGTAATTTGGCTATTTCTGCATCTATATCTTTTCTTAGCGTAGCTTCTGTAACCTCACCCATAGGAATGGCAAAAAAAGCAAAGATGCTGTAATCTTCCTGCCCTATGTTCATTGCTGATACCTCCAATGCTTTTTTCTCATTGTCCACAAGTTTTTTGTATAAAACCGAAGATTTGCCTGAACTCAGGTAGGTGCTGAGCATATCCAGTATATAGGCGTCTTTTTCTTTATTGGAAGGTGTTCTGTAAGTATAGAGATAAGCAGGAAGCTGAATGTTGGGATCGTAAAAAGTTACTTCTTTTTGTTGTGTAACCGGGTCTTCTTTTTCAAAGTTCCTTTCTATGGCAGCTCCTTTCGGTATGCTTGCAAAGTAAGTGTTGATCAGACTTTTGGCCTGTACAGGATTTATGTCGCCAGCTACTATGAGTGTGGCGTTATTGGGCACGTAATACTTTTTGAAAAATGCCTGAAACTCCTGCAAAGTAGCTGCATCAAGATGCTCCATCTCGCCGATGGTAGTCCAACGGTAAGGATGCTTGCTGAAAAGATTTTTCTTGATAGCTTCAAACAACCTGCCATACGGCTGATTGTCTATACGCATTCTTTTTTCTTCTTTAATGACTCCGTTCTGCGTTTTTACACCAATCTCATTAATCACGGGGTGGCGCATTCTTTCACTTTCCATCCAAAGGCCCAATTGCAAGTTGTTTGAAGGGAAAGTTTCATAATAATAGGTTCTGTCGTCACTGGTGTTGGCATTGTTATTACCTCCATTTTCAGAGACGATCTTCATCCATTCACCGCGCTTGATGTTTTTTGTACCTTCAAAAAGCAGGTGTTCAAAAAAGTGCGCAAAGCCTGTCCTGTCGGGCTGTTCGTCTTTAGCGCCTACATGATACATTACAGCTGTGGTAACTACCGGGGCCGTATTGTCCTGGTGAAGAATTACATGTAACCCGTTAGGCAGATCGTACTCTTCGAATTTTATTTCCTGTGCATTCATTGACAGTACAACGAGCAGCAGTGAAAAAGAAGCAAATAGTTTTTTGTTCATATTTGTAAATAAAAATTTAAGCCGTAAGATAAATATTTTTTTATTTGTAATGAAAATTACTTGTTCTACGTCACGCCGTTGATATCCTTTCCCGCATTGTTTCCTGTCAGGCAGGCATTAGGTACTGTCAGTCCTTGTTATAAAATTGCATGGATCCGGAAGCCGGAGGTAATTGTATGGGATTGCTTTGCTGTTACCTTCTTGTAATGGCGTGAGCACTGGCGCTCTTCTCCTCGAGGAGAAGGCAGGGATGAGGTGATTGCAGTTGGAGCACAAAGGCTGCCCTCAGGCGCTTACGTGTGCCGGCTTGATTTTTTACTACTTTTTTGTCAGGAATTGCCATAAGCAAAGTTGCATACCAACCGCGAATGAATAAAGGCTATTCTATGTCACAACTGAGAAAACAGATAAAATATACACATGAAATAACCATAAAGATTAGGAATCTTTACCAACCGAGGATGATAATAAAAATTAAGGTTTTGGTTATTCCGTGTGGCAAACAGAAAAAATTAAATATTAACACATGAAAAAAGATTGAAAAAAGTGAGGTGCGGGATTGCTTCGCTCCATCCGGAGGACTCCGGAACCGTCGGAGTACCTCTACCGGAAGGGCAAGCTTACGGTGGTTTACTCTTTGCGATAAAACGCAGCCCAGCGTAGGTTTAGAAGCAATATCTGAATCTGTGATTTGTGAGAGGTGAATGGTAAGAAGTAAGAAAGTTTTACTTCTTACTTTTTACTTCTTACTGCTTCACCGTGTGATAAATAAACCGGAAATTTAAATCTCTAACAGTGTTTTCACCGGATCTTTCCTGAACAGCAGCAACTGCGGGTTTTCCAGCAATTCTTTTACGCGCACCAGGAAGCTTACGCTTTCCTTACCGTCAACAATCCTGTGATCGTAGCTTAATGCAATGTACATCATGGGGCGTATAACCACCTGGCCATTCTCTGCTATAGGCCTGTCCTGTATTTTATGCATACCCAGGATGGCGCTCTGGGGCAGGTTGATGATCGGCGTACTTAACAGGCTGCCGAAAACACCGCCGTTGGTGATGGTGAAAGTACCGCCCTGCAATTCTTCCATGCTCAATTTGCTGTCGCGTGCCTTATTGGCAAGTTCTATTACATTCTTCTCAATGTCTGCCATGCTCTTGCTTTCCACATTGCGCATTACCGGCACGGTCAATCCTTTGGGTGTGCTAACCGCGATGCTGATGTCTGCATAATCGTGGTAGACAATTTCATTACCATCAATGTAAGCATTCACTGCAGGGAAGTCTGCAAGTGCGATCGCACAGGCTTTCGCAAAGAAGCTCATAAAGCCCAGGCCAACGCCGTGTGCTTCCTTGAATTTATCTTTGTATTGTTTACGAATATCCATTATACTTGTCATGTCCACTTCATTAAAAGTGGTGAGCATGGCCGTAGTATTTTTAGAGTCAACCAGCCTTCTGCTGATAGTTTTGCGCAGGTTGGTCATTTTTTCGCGGCGTTCGTTGCGCGAGTTAAGCGGTGCTTCGTTGAAGGTTTGCCTGCCCGGGTTTTCCAGTGCGCTGAGTACATCATTTTTCATGATCTTTCCGCCTGCACCGGAAGCTTTGATGTCTGACGGGTTTACTTTTTTATCGGCAATGATGGCCGAGGCCACAGGCGAGGCCTTTACATCTGTATGCTGCTCAGGCTGTGCTGCAGTTTCAGGTTTAGTTGCCGGCGTATCCGGCTGTGGTTGTGCAGCTTTACTTACAGGCTCACCTGCTGCAATAGCTGTATCTATTTTAGCAACCAACTGTCCTACCTGCAATACATCGTCTACGGCGGCTAATAAGGATAGTTTGCCGGATTCCTCGGCATTCAGTTCAAAAGTGGCTTTTTCACTTTCCAGTTCTGCAATAGGTTCATCGCGTTTTACCAGGTCGCCTTCCTGCTTTAACCATTTAATGAGTGTAACCTCGTTGATGGATTCGCCAACAGAAGGTACAATTATATCAATAATTCCTTTGCCGCCCTCGCCCTTCAATTCTTTTTCTGGCTGCTGCACGGGGGTCTGTGCCTCTTCATTTTTAGATGATTCGGAGGGCGCTTCCTGCTTAGGAGGGTTCTCTTCTTTTTTCTGTTCTATTTCTGCTTCGGTTTTTTGCTCACCGCTTCCGCCTGCCGGCTTTTCTGCCGTCTCATCAATTTTTGCCATCACATCACCTATCTGCAAAGTATCTTCTACTTTAGCCATGTGCTGCAATATGCCTGCCTGCTCCGCATTTACTTCAAAGGTCGCCTTCTCGCTTTCCAGCTCTGCAATTACTTCATCTCTCTCCACATACGTACCATTATCTTTTGCCCATTTTATTAAAACAACTTCATTGATGGACTCTCCTACAGAAGGAACTTTAACTTCAATCATCTTTTTATTTTATTTTTCTTTTCCGGAAATGATTTATAATAATTTTTTATATCGAAAACGCAGTTTCAATAATATCTTGCTGCTCCTGCCTGTGTACTTTGGCATAACCTGTAGCCGTTGCTGCTGCTGCATTCCTGCTGATAATGCCGTATGGGAATGCTTTAAAGTTTGTTTGGAGGTAAGTTGCAGCCCCCATATTCAGCGGTTCTTCCTGTGTCCAGAACCAGATAGCGTTGGTATATTTGTTTTTTAGTTCTATCAGTTGATTTTCCGGCAACGGGTACAACTGCTCAAGCCTTACAAGCGCCACATCGTTGCGGCTGTCTTTTAGCTTCTTGTCCATCAGCTCAAAGTAGATTTTTCCTGAGCACAACAACACTTTCTTTATTTGCTCCGGGTTATTTACGGTAGCATCGTCTATCACTTCCTTAAAACTTCCGGAGGTAAGCTCACTGATGTGGCTGTAGCTTCCCGGGTGCCTCAGGTTTGCCTTCGGCGACATCACTATCAACGGCTTTCTGAACGTCCAGGCCAGTTGCCTGCGCAATGCATGGAAGAAGTTGGCTGCGGTGGTAATGTTTACAACCACGTTGTTCAGCTCGGCACAACCCTGTAAAAACCTTTCTGGGCGTGCACTTGAGTGGTCAGGGCCCGCGCCTTCATAGCCGTGCGGCAGCAGCATTACCAGTCCGCTCATGGTACCCCATTTTTCCTCTGCACTGGCTACATATTCATCTATCACCATTTGAGCGCCATTGGCAAAGTCTCCGTATTGCGCTTCCCAAATGGTTAATATTTCCGGGTTGGAGGTGCTGTATCCGTATTCATAGGCCAGTACACCATATTCACTCAGCAGGGAGTTGAAAATACGAAGTTTTCCCTGGCCTTCTTTCAGCCTGTCAAGACGATTGTATTGCTCATTGGTCTCTTCATCATACAACACGGCGTGGCGGTGTGCAAAGGTTCCTCTTTTTACGTCTTCACCACTGATGCGTACGTCCTTACCTTCATGCAGGATGCTTGCATAAGCAAGCAGTTCAGCCGTACCCCAGTCAAATTTCTGCTCGGATTCATAAAGCTTCATTTTATCTTCGAGCAGTTTCTTTATTTTTCTCAGTGGATTGAAGTTTTCAGGATAAGTAAAAATTTTACCTGTAAGCTCCCTCAACAATGCTTCATCCACACCGGTTTCGGGAGAGTGTAAAAAGTCTTCTTCTTTGGCGAAGCGCATGCCTCTCCACTTCTTCTCCGGCTCCTGTAACTGGTAAGCCAGCGGTTTTTGTTTTACTTCGTCTAATCTTTCCTGCAGGTCGGCCCAGAATTTCTGCTCCATTTCCTTTGCCAGTTCTTTGGCCTCGTGGTCTCCGTTTTTAAGCAGGTAATCTACGTACACTTCCCTGGGATTGGGATGATTATCAATCAGTGCGTAGAGCTTTGGCTGTGTAAACTTAGGCTCATCGCCTTCGTTGTGGCCATGCCTCCTGTAGCAAAGAATATCTATGAAAACATCTTTTTTAAACTTCTGCCGGTATGCAAAGGCTATCTGTGCAACCTTAACTACTGATTCTATATGGTCGCCGTTTACGTGAAAAACGGGCGATTTGGTTATATCTGCAACCGATGTACAATAGAATGAACTTCTGGCATCGTCATAATCTGTAGTAAAACCTATTTGGTTGTTGACGGTAATATGAATAGCGCCTCCCACGTTGTAACCCGCCAATCCGCTCATTTGGGCCACTTCATATATGATGCCCTGGCCTGCCTGCGCAGCATCGCCGTGAATCAGGATCGGCACTACCTGGCTGAAATCTGTATTGTAGTTGGTATTTGATTTTCCGCGGGCAAAACCCAGTGTCACAGGGCCTACCACTTCCAGGTGAGAGGGGTTGGCCATGAGCTGCAGGTTGATCTTTTTATTGTTGGCAGTAACATAGTCGCTGCGGAAACCAAGGTGATACTTAACGTCGCCGCTGCCTTGTGCACCTTCAGGAGGAACTATGCCTTCAAACTCGCTGAATATCTGCTCATAGGTTTTTCCCAGCGTATTTGCAAGCACATTAAGCCTGCCGCGGTGCGCCATACCGATCACAATTTCCTTTACGCCGTCTTCAGCCGCATCGAAAACCACGCCGTTGAGCGCGGGGATCAGCGCTTCGCCGCCTTCCAGCGAAAATCTTTTCTGGCCGATGTATTTGGTATGCAGGAATTTTTCAAAAATCACTGCCTGGTTGGTCTTGTCCAGTATTCTTCTCCGGGTAGGAATATCAAATTCGCGTGACATTTTTTCTTCCATTGCTTCAATAATGAAGGCTCTTTGCTCTTCATCGTAAATGGAGTGAAATTCTGCGCCAACAGACGAAGTATATACCCTTTTAAGTTTTTCTACAATGGCCTTCAGCGTTGCGTTTTTCAGGCCTATGAGCTTCCCGGCCACAAATTGTGTATCCAGGTCACTATCTGAAAGGTTGTAATAGCTGAGATCCAGGTTGGCATGCCTGTTTTTCCTGGGGCGGATAGGGTTGGTATCAGACACGAGGTGGCCTTTGGTCCTGTAACCTTCAATAAGCTGGTATACATTAAATTCTTTCAGCAGTTTTTCAGTGCCTATGCCTGGTGCAGCATATTCGGCCGTTTGTGAAGCGCCATTTTCCGAAAAATTGCTTACGGCATAATCAAATCCTTCAAAAAACTTCTTAAGGTCAGCATCTACATTTTCAGGGTTATCTAAATAGTCTTTATATATGCTTTCAATATAAGACGGATGCGAGTTAGTTATAAATGAGAAATCCTTCATACAAATTGCGTATCGGTTTTACTTTGCACAAATATCAATCATAATCCTTGTTAAAAAAAGAAAACATTCGTTATTTTATTTAAAAACGTATTGTCAGCTTTGGACATGCAATTTGAAAAATATTTTTCACATTTAAAAATTAGTCTTAACTTTGCCGTCCGAAATAAAATACTCAAAAAAGAAATTCAGATCATGGCAAATCACAAAGCTACCAGAAAAGATGTACGTCAGGCTGCAAAACGCAGGGATAGAAATCGTTATTATGGAAAGACTACACGTAATGCAGTGCGCAAGTTAAGGACTTTGACAGATGAAAAAGCTTACGATGAAGCTTTACCCGGAACAATTTCTATGATTGACAAGTTGGCAAAACGCGGCATTATTCATAAAAATACTGCAGGCAACCTGAAGAGCAAATTAGCCAAAAAGATCACTTTAAAACCAGCTTAAAACTTTTAAAACAGTTTTTGAGTATTAAAATATATACAGCCGGGCACTCGAAAAAGTGCCCGGTTTTATATTTTAAGGCATTGCATTTGCAGTAAATGTAAAAATCGATTCTTACACTAAATCTTATTTTATGAAAAAACTGCTTACAATTGCTATGCTATTTAGTTTATTATTTGTTCAGTGCGATACCGCTTCGCCCAATAAAACCGGAGAAAAAGAAACGGACAGCTCCGTAAACACAGCCCCACGCTCTTCTGTCATAGACTCTTCCATTAACAAACGCTTAATGGACTTTAGTTTTGATTTTCTTGGTAAAATACAGGCTACACAACCCGCTACCGAGAACTTTTTTGTATCTCCTCTCAGTTTACACATTGCTATGGGCATGTTGCTAAACGGCGCAAAAGGCGCCACCTACGATGAAATGGCGGAGGCTTTACATGTAAAGGGCATGGATATTTCCACGCTTAACCAGGCATATAGGCAACTTTTAACCACGCTGCCTGCGGCTGATCCCAAAGTGAAATTGCTGCTTGCCAATTCCATCTGGTACAGGAATACTTTTAAGGTGAGCGATATTTACCTATCAACGCTGAAAAACAATTTCCAGTCTGAAGCCACGCCGCTGAGTTTTAGCCAGGATGACGTAAATACCATCAATAAATGGGCAAGTGATAAAACCAATGGCAAAATTCAGAAAGTATTGGAAGAGATCAACGATACGGATGTACTCTTCCTGCTGAATGCCTTGTATTTCAAAGGCGACTGGTCAGAAAAATTTGACAAGGCAAATACACGCGATGCCAACTTTACCCTGCAAAACGGGCAAAAGAAGAAAGTAAAAATGATGTACAGGCAGGACAAATATTTCTATACCTCTACCGCTGAATTTGCAGCTGTGCGCGTGCCTTACGGCGACAGCATTTATAACCTGACGCTGATATTGCCCAACAACGGAAGCTTACAGGATGCTTTAAACAGCCTGAATACAACCACATGGAACCAGCTGCAAAAAAATATGCAGCCGACTAAAGTACAGCTGGGCTTGCCCAGGTTTCAGCTGAGTTACACGATCCGGCTGAACAACACACTTAATAAAATGGGCATCAAAAAAGTGTTCACCAATAATGCTGAACTGCAAAACATCAACCCGGATGGCGATCTGTTTGCAAGTTTTATAAAACAAGACACCTATTTGGGCGTAGACGAGGAAGGAACTGAAGCTGCGGCAGTAACCTCCATCGGGGTCAGCGTTACCAGCATGCCGGTGATAGAACAGTTTGTTTGCGACCGCCCCTTTGGGTTTATTATCAGCGAAAAAAATAACGGCAACATTTTATTTGCAGGAAGAATCACGAACCCTGACAGCAAATAATTTCAAATTCAGTTTTTATCCTACATTTACTTTAAAAATAAAGTATGTGTAGGATATTTCATTTCCTGTCAGCAGTTGCTCTCATCTTTGTTTCGTGTAGCCGAAACAACTACGTATTTGTTGGCACCTATACCAAACAGCAATCCAACGGTATTTATGTATACCAATTTGATCCAAAAGCAGGAAGTTTAATGCCTGTATCACATACAAACAAGGTGAATGATCCTTCGTACCTTGCCTTATCGAAAAATAAAAAATATCTCTATGCGGTGAACGAAGGCAACGGCACTGTTTCCTCGTTTTCATTTGATAAAAAAAAGGGATTATTACATTTGCTTAACCGGCAATCTTCTGAAGGTGGTGCGCCCTGCTATGTTGCTGTTGATAACAGCGGAAAATTCCTTACCATAGCAAATTACTCGGGCGGAAACTTTGTAGTTTACCCCATTGGCAGAGACGGAAAAATTCTGCCTGCTGTACAGAATATCCGGCTTACAGCTAAAAGCAATACAAAACCATCCAACGCGCACACCACTGTTTTTTCACCTGACAATAAATTTCTCTACGTAACCGACCTCGGAGCGGATAAGCTTTACCAATATAAATTCTCAGCCACGGATAAGCAACCTGTGGACACCAAACCCACTGTTTATGCATTGCCTGAAGGTTACGGCCCGCGCCATATTGCCATCAATAAAAAAGACGACAGGGTATATTTACTGAATGAATGGGAAGGCAATATTTCTGTATTCAGTAAAGCAGGCGGTATGCTGCAACATACACAGGACATCGTGTCTACCAGCCTTGCAGCTCCCGGCAATAAAAACAAAGGCAGCGCTGCCATAAAAATTTCTCCGGACGGCAAGTTTCTTTATGCTTCCAACAGAGTGGCTACTAATAATATTGCCATATTTAGAATCAATGCAGACGGGAGCCTCACAAGAGTTGGCGAACAAAAGACCGGGCGCCACCCGCGCGATTTTATGATAAACAAACCCGGCAACTATTTGCTTGCAGCCTCGCGCGACGATAATGCCGTAAGAATTTATAGCATTGATAACATAACCGGTTTACTTACAGACACCGGCAGGGAAATTAACGTATCTATGCCTGTGATGTTGCTGGAATATTAACCTACGGGATAATTGTGGTAAAGAGGTAAGTAGCAAACAGCACCAGCAATACTATGCCCTGCATGATATTTGTTTTTCCATTGGACAGCGATAGCATATTGATAAAGATTGCCATTACCACCAGCACCATAGATTTGGTATCTATGCCCAGCGTTACGGGAAGCTCAAGCACCAAAGACGCTACGGCAATGGTTGGAATGGTTAACCCTACGCTGGCCATCGCAGAACCGAAAGCCAGGTTAAGGCTGGTTTGCAGCCGGTCTTTCCTGGCAGCACGGTAGGCGGCTATACCTTCCGGTAACAGCACAATGCCCGCAATGATCACCCCCACCAATGTTTTGGGAGCGCCGAGGTGTACTACTGCCGCTTCAATATCGTGTGACAGGGCTTTACCCAGCAATATTACTACGCCCAGGCTCAATAACAGGAACACCAGGCTGATCCAGGCTGTGGTTTTGTTCGGCGGGTCTGCATGATCATCGTTATCAACGTCGCCAGTATCTTGCGGCAGAAAATAGTCCCTGTGGCGGACAGTCTGCACCAGCACAAACGTAAGGTAAATAACCAGTGTAACGGTGGCAACAAATATGAGCTGCGAGTTGTTGAAATAAGGCCCGGGCTCGCTTACTGTTAGGTTGGGAAGTATTAAAGATAACATTATAATAACAGTAAGCCCGACCAATGCCGTGTTTACCCCGCTTAAAACAAAGTTCTGTTCCATATATTTTACCCCGCCTACCAGCAGGCAGATGCCTACAATCCCCGTGAGGATAATCATGATTGCAGCGAAAATAGTATCCCGCGCATAGACAGAGGCATCCGGCCCTCCTGCCAGCATCAATGAGATGATCAGCCCAGCCTCAATTACGGTAACAGAGAGCGCCAGGATCAGCGTGCCCAAAGGCTCGCCTACTCTGTGCGCCACTACTTCTGCGTGATGTACAGCAGAGATCACGCTTCCGATCAACAGGGCACCCAACATATAAACGTAGAAATTTCCAGGATTTAAATAGTTGCCGGCATATCCTATCCAGGCAATTATGGGTAAGATCAGGAATCTCTTGGGTAGTTGTATTTTGGTGCTTCCTATTGAAAATGTCATACGCAAATATTAACGGGTTTTTTAACAATTTAATCCGAAGAAAACTTTTACCACAGAAATTATGCCCAAAAAATGGCTAATTTTGCGCGGCATGAATTTACAAAACCTCTTAGGTAGGTATGCACAATACCCCCTGCTAAACCAGTTGGCAGACAGGCTCTCTATTTCCCCTACTGAAAAAATTTATCTGCAAAACCTATACGGAAGCGCTTCTGAATTTATAGCCGCTGCAGTTTTTTTGCATGAAAATTTAAAGGGCTATAACCATGTCTTTATTTTAAATGATGCGGAAGAAGCAGCGTATTTCCACAATACGCTTGAGAATCTTACGGGCGCGCTTAATCTTTTTTATTTCCCCTCTTCGTTTAAAACCAGGAAAAATTTCCGGCTGTTAAATTCTTCGCATGTAATGCTCCGTACGGAAGCACTGAGCAAATTTTCGGTTCCGGCCGTTGAAAGAACGGGCGCCATGGTCACCTACCCGGAAGCGATCTTTGAGAAGGTAGTGGGCGCGGATTCTTTAAACAAAAACATCATCCAGCTCAAGGTAAATGACACGCTTGATGTGGATGGGCTGATGAACCGCTTTGTAGACTTTGGCTTCAGCCGAACAGACTTCGTATATGAACCCGGGCAGTTTGCACTGCGTGGCGGCATACTGGATATATATTCTTTCGGCAACGATAAGCCGTACCGCGTAGAGCTTTTCGGCAATGAGGTAGACAGCATCCGGCTTTTTGATCCGGAATCTCAACTGAGTGAACGAAAACTGATACAGGTATCCATTATTCCGAATGTGGAAACACAATTCGCACCGGGAGAAAAACTTTCTTTGTTCGAGGCGCTGCCGCCAAACACCATATACTGGATCAAAGACTGGGATGTAGTAGAAGAAAATGTGCGTAAACAATATGCTGACCTTTCTGATTTTTTAAATAAACTACCTGGCGAAGAAGAAGCCCACGAAGAAGAAACCGACGATAGCAGGATTTTGAAAGAATTGCACATCCATGAATTTATCACCGAAAAAGATATTAAAGAGGCACTGGCCCACAGGCAGGTGATAGAGTTTGGCTACAGGCCACACCTGGCTAATTTTGAAATTGAGTTCTTCACCAAAGAACAGCCTGCATTTAACCGGAACTTTGAATTGCTGATCTCCGATTTAAAAAGTTATGAGAAGAAACAATACGGTATTTATATTTTTTCTGATCAGGCTAAACAACTGGAGAGGCTCAACAGCATTTTCACAGATCTGAATACAGAGATACAGTTTACACCTGTTCCTAAAAGCATTCATGAAGGGTTTGTGGATGATGACCTGAAGATTGTATGTTACACAGACCACCAGATATTTCAGCGTTACCATAAATACAGGGTAAAGCAGGCATTCAACAAAAACAAAGCGCTTACATTAAAAGCACTGAAAGATCTGCAGCCTGGTGATTACGTAACGCATATTGATCACGGAGTTGGCGTATACAGCGGCTTACAGAAGCTGGAAGTGAACGGCAATGTGCAGGAAGCGGTGCGCATCATTTACCAGAACCAGGATATTTTATACGTGAACATTAATTCCCTGCATAAAATATCGAAATATACAGGCAAAGAAGGCACTGCGCCTAAAGTAAACAAGCTGGGTAGCGATGCGTGGAATAAGCTGAAAGAAAAAACCAAAACGCGGGTAAAGGAAATTGCCTTTGACCTTATCAAACTATATGCGCAACGCAAGGCGCAGCAAGGGTTTGCCTTCTCCCCCGACAATTATATGACCACCGAACTGGAGGCCAGCTTTATTTATGAAGACACACCGGACCAAAGCAAAGCAACTGCCGACGTGAAGAAAGATATGGAAAGCCCTGCACCTATGGACAGGCTTATCTGTGGCGACGTAGGCTTTGGCAAAACGGAGATTGCCATACGTGCAGCGTTCAAAAGTGTAGTAGACGGCAAACAGGCAGCAGTGCTCGTACCCACCACTATTCTTGCGTTTCAGCATTATAAAACTTTTGCAGAGCGGCTAAAAGATTTCCCGGTTACGGTAGACTACATCAATCGCTTTAAAAGTGCAAAGCAAAAAAAAGAAACGCTGCAAAAATTAGCTGAAGGCAAAATAGACATCATCATAGGCACACACGCCCTGCTGGGCAAGGAAGTAAAGTTCCGGGACCTTGGTGTGATGATTGTAGATGAGGAACAGAAATTCGGCGTGGCTCACAAAGAGAAACTAAAAACTATACGCACCAATGTAGACAGCCTTACACTTACTGCAACGCCCATACCGCGTACACTCCAGTTTAGCCTGATGGGTGCGCGCGACCTCAGCATCATCAACACACCGCCTCCTAACCGCCAACCGATACAGACAGAAGTACTTACCTTTAGCCAGGATTTTATACGCGATGCCATCTATTTTGAAGTAGAGCGCGGCGGCCAGGTATTTTTTATTTTCAACCGCATACAGGGCGTGAAAGAAATGAGCGCGCTCATCCAAACACTTTGCCCTGACCTGAGTATTTCCTATGCGCACGGCCAGATGGAAGGCAAGGAACTTGAAGAAAGGATACTCGATTTTATCGACAGGAAATACGATGTGCTGGTTTGTACAAACATCGTGGAGAGCGGTGTAGACATACCTAATGTGAACACCATCATCATCAACAATGCGCATCATTTTGGCCTGAGCGACCTGCACCAGTTGCGGGGACGCGTGGGCAGGGGCAATAAAAAAGCCTTCTGTTATTTGCTGGCGCCACCAATGAGTACATTGCCGGTAGATTCACGCAAAAGATTGCAAACATTGGAGCAGTTCAGCGACCTTGGAAGCGGCTTCCAGATTGCCATGCGTGACCTTGACATACGCGGCGCCGGAAATTTATTAGGCGGCGAGCAAAGCGGGTTCATGGCGGAGATTGGTTTTGAAATGTACCAGAAAATTTTGCAGGAAGCCATCAGGGAACTGAAAAGAAGCAACTTCAAAGAGCTGTTCAGGGAAGAGATAAGCACACAGGATGATTTTGTTACAGACTGCACCATTGATACAGACCAGGAGATCCTAATACCGGATGAATACGTGGAAAGCATTACCGAGAGGCTTTCGCTGTACACACGCCTGGACAATTGTGAAACCGAGGAAGAACTGCAGGAGTTTCACAAAGAACTGATTGACCGTTTCGGGCCTGTGCCGCAACAGGTAGAAAATCTTTTCTCTGCATTCAGAAGCCGGAAGCTGGCTATCAGCCTTGGTTTCGAGAAAATGATACTCAAAGATAAAAAGCTGCGGTGCTATTTTATCAATAAGAACGATTCGCCTTATTTTGAAAGCGAATTGTTTAAAAATATATTGGCTTACCTGCAGACAGGCACCAACAAAGCAAGACTGAAGCAGGTAGGAAATAATTTTTTACTGGTGGTAGATGATATTAAAAATACACTTTCCATGCAGCTATTCCTGCAAAGAATGTGGAAGGAAACAGAGCCAAAAACAGAGCATGAATAAACATCCAGAAAATGACCACTCCGCAGGCGAAGAAATACGCCACCTTATCAGGGATAAGTTTACTAAACTGATCGAATGGTACAGGCCGGATCCTGAGCTTTCTACTTTGAAGAATATAATTTTCATGATCCTGAAAACTCCTGTAATGCTCTTCATCCTGTTGTTGTCGCCCTTTGCATTGCTGATCATGCTGTTTACTTTTATTGCTGCTTTTTAATGGAGCGCAATTATCTTTTTTGGATATGCATGGTACTTTTTGTGTTGCACCAGCTCATACAAAGAATACCGGCCTTGTCATTTCCCCTGCTGAACAATTACCTGGATCCCTTGCTCTTCATGCCGATACTGCTGCACGGTGTAGCGTGGGAGCGCAGCTGGCTGTTGAAAAGAAAAACAAAATTAAAATGGTACGAGATAGTTTTATGGACATTGGTTACAATGGTTTTGTTTGAATATATTTTACCAAAGTACGATGAACGCTTCATCTCAGACCCTGTGGATGTAGTGATGTACACAGCCGGAAGTATTTTGTATGATTGCTTCGGCAGGTTTAAGGAATAATTTTTGCGCTTACAGTAACAAAATCATTTTTTATGCAGGTAGAAGTAAGAACACTCAGAATCGAGGACTATGATCAGTTAGCCGTAGCCATGCAGGAAGTGTATGATACCCATATGCCTATCTGGAAAAAGGAAACCATTGCCAGGTTGCTGGAAATTTTCCCGGAGGGACAATTGTGCGTGGAAGTAGACGGCCAGGTGGTAGCAATAGCACTATCCATCAAAGTAAATCACAAGCTTTTAGGCGAGAAACATACGTACGAAGAAATTTTTGACAACGCAAAGTTCGGGCTCCACTCCAACGCAGGCGATGCGCTGTACGGTATAGAAGTGTTTGTACATCCCGGCTTCAGGGGGTTAAGGTTAGGAAGAAGGCTTTATGATGCCCGCAAAGAATTGTGCGAACGCCTGAACCTGAAGTCTATAATCGCAGGCGGCCGAATGCCCAATTATCATAAATATGCAGACCGGTTATCTCCCGCTGAATACGTAAAAAAAGTAATAAGCAAGGATATATTTGACCCGGTGCTTGCTTTCCAGCTGGCCAATGATTTTCATGTGATACAGATACTGCCCGGGTACCTGAAGGGAGACGTGGAATCCAGGGAATTTGCGGTAGAAATTGAGTGGAACAATGTTTATTATTCGCCCACAAAAAATATTCTCGCAGACAGCACCATCAGGCTGGGACTTGTGCAGTGGCAGATGCGGCCATTCAGGGATGTGCAGGCTTTTTATGAGCAGATAGAATTTTTTGTAGATGTATTGAGCGATTACAAATCCGATTTTGTCTTGTTCCCTGAACTCTTCAATGCCCCATTGCTTGCAGCTATGAACGACATGCCTGCGCACCTCGCCATCCGTGAACTGGCAAAGAGAACAGATGAAATCAAACAGAAAATATCTGAATTTGCTATCTCTTACAACGTAAACATCATTGCGGGCAGCATGCCGGTAGAAGAAGCAGGCAAGCTCTACAATGTAAGCTATTTGCTGCACAGGGATGGCAGTATTTCTGCTTACAGCAAAATTCACATTACACCCAATGAAAAGAAATATTATGGCATGGCCGGTGGTGATGCGATCAAGGTAATTGAAACAGACTGCGGGCCTATCGGTATACTGATCTGCTATGATGTGGAATTCCCCGAGCTCAGCCGCATTCTGGCCGACCAGGGAATGAAGATCTTATTCGTGCCTTTTCTTACCGATACCCAGAATGCATATACCCGGGTACGCAATTGTGCTGCAGCACGCGCTATTGAGAATGAATGCTACGTAGCCATCGCCGGTTGTGTGGGCAACCTGCCGCGTGTAAGCAATATGGACATACAATTCGGGCAGGCAGCCGTGTTTACGCCATCAGACTTTGCCTTTCCTACCAACGGCATTAAGGCAGAGGCTACGCCCAATGCAGAAGCCACGCTGATCGCGGATGTGGACCTCAACGACCTGAAAGACCTGCACCACTTCGGCTCCGTACAGACCATGAAAGACAGAAGGCTGGATTTGTACAGTGTGGAACTAAAGAAATAACGATCATAAAAACAACACAGGCTGCACCCGATGATGCAGCCTGTACTTTATTGCCAATGAACAAAATTAATCCCTGCTGGTGAATCTCATCAACAAACGTAAGATCTCGATGTACAGCCATACGATGGTTACCAGCAAGCCAAACGCGCAATACCACTCCATATACTTAGCAGCTCCTGCTTTGGCAAAATGCTCTATACGGTCGAAATCAAGCAACAGGTTCAATGCGGCAATAGCGATTACCACCAGCGAAATGCCGATGCCCAGCGGGCTGGCGTCGTACATAAATGGAAGTTCAACTCCGAAAAGGCGCACCACCAGGGTGATCACATAAAAAATAAGTACACCCATTGTAGCGCCGATGATCACTGAATATAATTTCCGGGTTACTTTAATGATCCTGAAATAATACAGCAGGAACATGGCCAGCGCCACGCCGAAAGTAAGGCCTACAGCCTGGAAAATAATATTGTCAAACAGGGATGCCTCTGCACCTTTGGCAACTGCTGAAGCTGTAACCATAGTGCTCACGATCTTTGAAAGCGCTCCCAGAAAAACGCCTTCTGCAAGCGCATAGATTGGCGAGAGCGGTTTTGCGAGTGTAGGCTTAAAGATCATGATCAGAGAAAGCACAAAACCCACTATCAGGCCGCCAAACATAAGGTACATCATGGTTTGGCCGCTCAACCCGGGATCGTAACTCCAGGAAAAATAAGCGCCGGCCACTACCAGCATCATCAGCACCCCGAATTTTTCTACTGAACCACGCACGGTCATTATTTCACCGGTATAGGTATGGTCAAGCTTTTTCTCCAGCGCTTTCTCCGACAGGGTCGGGTTCGAAGAATTGAATAGTTTCATTGTATTTTGTATTTTTATAGCGACCGGATTGATCGCCGGTTATTTAATTTTATACGCGTAAAAGTAGCAGTTTTTTACAGATTAAAAGATTAATTATTGTGAATTTATATTAAAAGCATCTTAGCGAATAATTTTATCTTTGACCTATGAGCAATGAAATAATAAACCGTGTGGCAGAGAGCGGCATCATCACTATTGACCTGGAAGACTTTTACCCGAGGCATCCCATAGCTGCACTTGACATAAAACAATTTTTATTCATGGATATGCTGCTGAAAGAAAAAGATTTCAGGCAGCACATGAAGCAGTTTGACTGGCAGCAGTTCACCGGTGTGGATGTGGCGGTTTTTTGTTCCACTGACGCCATCATTCCCCGGTGGGCCTATATGCTGATTGCCATTAACCTCCAACCGGTTGCACGCAGCATCTTTGCAGGCACCAAAGAAGCTTTCGCTGAAAAAATACTGCTTAAAAATCTTGAAGCAGACCTGCATGCCCCGGATTACATTGATAAGAGAGTTGTAGTTAAGGGCTGCGGCGATAAGGATGTATCAGCGGCTGCCTACACAAAGATTACCACCATGTTGCTTCCTTACGTAAAAAGCCTGATGTACGGCGAAGCATGCAGCTCTGTGCCTTTGTATAAGAAGAAATAATAACTTAGCAGATGGATATGCATAAGCAATCAACATTAAGCCGGGAAGAACAAATCATTCATAACATTCAAACCATCCGGGGCCGCATGCAGGATGCATGCTTACGTGCAGGCAGGCATCCGGATCAAGTACGCTTATTGCTGGCTGTGAAAACTGTAGCGCCCGAGATCATTAAAATAGCCATAGAAGCAGGAGAAAAACTGATAGGTGAAAATAAGGTACAGGAGTTTGCTGAGAAATACGAAGCTTTGAAAAATGTGGTATGCGAGAGGCATTTCATCGGCCATTTGCAGACCAATAAAGTAAAAGAAGCGATACGCTATGCCAGCTGCATTCAATCGGTAGACCGTATTGCCTTGGCAGAGAAGCTGCATAAAAGACTGTTGTTTGAACAAAGACAAATGGATGTGCTTATAGAGGTGAACACTTCCCTTGAACCAGGCAAGTCCGGCATTGCACCCGGTGAGGTTTTTGATCTGCTGAAAAGCATTAAACCGCTGGAAACCTTGCGTATAAAGGGTTTCATGACCATCGGCCTTTTCGATGCAGATGCAGAAAAAGTACGTCCGTGCTTTACAAAGCTGCGCGAGACCAGGGATGAGGCTATATTGCGCGGGCTGGTACCGGACGATGCCCAAGAATTATCTATGGGCATGAGCGGCGATCTGGAAACGGCCATAGAAGAAGGCGCCACTATCATCAGGGTAGGCTCGGCCATTTTCGGCAAGCGGGTTACAGCAACTGATCATCACAGGCAGTACGCGGAGGCTCAGGGTGCAGCACAACTGTAGGTTTATTCGGGTTCGCAAAATGCACGTCCATCTCCGCGGCTTTCTGTAGTATTTCCAGGTTAATGTCTTCATTCAGTTTCCTGAATGCAGGGAAAGAAATATTCATCCATGTAAAATATTCTATAGATATTTTGTTGGCATTCACTCCTGCTTCGGTAAAATATACAGACAGGGATTCATCGTTGATTACATCCTGGTGAGATGCTATAATGGAACGAATGGCATCTACGAATGCGCGCATTTTTTCTTCGGATGTGCGTATACTCATTTCAAGAACCTGTGTAAACCTTCTTCTGGTCTGGTCGCTTACATTCTCCAGAACACCGCCGATCACCATTTTGTTAGCCATGGTGATGAGTGTTTTGTTCGGCGTGCGTATGCGCGTACTCCGCAGGCCGATTTTTTCAATATTGCCGGATACATCCTTGTTTACTTTTACAAAATCGCCAACCATAAAAGGTTTATCAAAAAATATGATGAATGAGCAGATCAGGTTTTCCACGCTTTCTTTGGCTGCCAATGCCAAGGCGGCAGTCACTAAGCCCAGCCCGGTAATGAGTGAACTGATGTCGTAGTTGAAAGAAAATTTCAGGATGATAAACAAAGCAATCACGATCAGCACCACGCGTACAAGATCTGCCAGCAGCGAAACCGCCTGCGTGGCGGAGCGGTTCTTTTGTTCCACGGATCGCTGCATGATCACATAACTGATGAAATAGGCAACGCCTATCAGCAAACGGAATATACAGATGATGATCCACGCAGAACTAATACCGATCAGCAATTCATGGAAAGATAGTTTTTTATACATGTTGAAAGCCAGTACCTGCGGGTATTTCAGCTTATCCAGCGTAACGAAAGTGACCAGCCAGAAAATAAGGTTCTCTAAGGGTTGTACAATATTTTTCAGAAACGGCATCCTGTATACATTGTACTCATATTTTTTAAACAGCTTTAATATTATTTTTGCTACGTATTCAGAAAGATAGCGCTTAATGATAAACGCCAGCACGATGATGCCCGCTGTTGTGATCCATTGCAGGATGGTATTATCTAAAAATATATGTTGTAAAAATTGATTCAAGCGAATGTGTTTTTAAACTTTAAATAAACTGAAGAATATCTTTACTGCAAAAACTATGCTTCCCATTTTTCAATGTTTATATTTTCCCCGTCGAATACTGCGTAGGTAAAATTGCTGATCCAATCGCCCAGGTTAATGTACTGGCTACTGTGGCTGAGCTGCACTTTTGCAGGAAAATGCCTGTGGCCGAAAACAAAAAAGTCAGCGTGTTTTTGTTTTAAATACTCCCTGCAAAATATCACCAGCCATTCATTGTCATCGCCCAGCCATACGCTGTCTGCATTGCCGGTTTTTGCCCTGCTCTTCCGGCTGAAATAATTGGCAAGGCCTATGCCCCAGGAGGGATGCAAAGCGCCGAACAGCGCCTGGCAGGTTTTGTTGCGGAAAACATTCTTTAAAAATTTATAGCCTTTATCGCCGGGGCCCAGGCCGTCTCCATGTCCTATCAGAAATGTTTTACCGGCTCTTTGAAATTCTTTGGGCTCAAAGTATACAGCAATATTTAATTCGGTACGGAAATAATCCTTCATCCACATGTCATGATTGCCAATGAATACATGTACAGGAATGCCGCTGTCTGTAAGCTCTGCCAGCTTGCCGAGCATACGCACAAAACCTTTAGGCACTACGTGTTTGTATTCGAACCAAAAATCAAAGATATCGCCGAGTATAAAAATTTCAGCTGCCTTGTTTTTTATATTATCTAAAAAAGCGACTATCTTTTTTTCGCGCACAAGGCTTGCAGCGTGGTCAGGTGCGCCCAAGTGAAAGTCCGACAGGAAGTAAATATTTTTTTGCGGTGCTGGAGCTGTCATTGGTTCTGGCAAATTACTTTTCAATCAAAAAAACAAATACCTGCTTAGGCCCGTGGATGCCTACTACCAGTGTTTTCTCTATGTCTGCGGTGCGGCTGGGCCCTGTAGCCAGCGTGATCAGCGAAGGCAAGGTCTCATACTTTTGTTTTAAAGCGTTTAAACCGTCGCTGATATCGTAGGCAACCTGGTCGGTGTAGGCAACACAAATGTGCACCGGGGCGTAAACACTGGTAGCCCTGCCGCTGGGCTGTGCGCTGCTTAGCAAAATGCTGCCTGTCCTGGCTATCAGCTGCTCGCAGGTAGTTAAAGCAGCTTCTGACTCTTCCAGGTTGCTGAATGCCAATGCATGAAAGTCGTGTTGCTGCAACAGGTTGATCAATGCCGGCTCTTTGCAGTAGATGCGTTTCCACTCAGAGGTTTCCATCAGTGCCGCCAGCTTGTTTACAAAATCGCTTTCGTTGGCGCAATAGGCAAACTGTCCCTGCTGCATCCTGAAATTTTCTGCGAACAGCACATCAGGTTCTTCGGGGTAACGGTGAAACAAACTGGCATAGTCTTCTTTTTCCGCCTCTTTGAATGGCATCTCTACGGGCTTTTTTAAAGCCTTTCTTATTTTGTTTAAAATATTATCTCTTGCGGGCATGGATCATTCGTTGTAACGACAAATTTAAGGTAATTAAAATGAAATGAGGATCAGGCAACGAATAGTAGCCAAGGCAACACAATTATTATGTATGGCGTGGGCGCTATACATAACCCGCGCATTCAAGTAACCTACTGTCTACCGTTGTTCAAAGCGTCTTCGCTTTGAAGCATTTATTCTATCGCCTCCGGCGGCCAGGTAACGATATATGTAAAAAATATTTCTGCGGCGACGCAATTTTACTACTATATGCAATTCCCGCTAACACAAGCGCGACTAAGGCTATCAATAAAATTGGGAACGCGCCTGCGGCGCGTTCCCAATTTATACCATCAAACAAAAGGTTAGTTCTCTTCTTTATGCAACGGGTCTTTTTCATTAGGCGCCTCCCCGTATGGCGGTACGCCTGTGCTCACGCCGCCATCAGTCTGGTGATGCGCTATCAGATCGTCTTCATTAATTTCATGCGGGCGCTTGCCGATGAGTTTTTCCACGTCTGCCTTATACAGCACTTCTTTTTCCAACAACTCCTTGGCCAATTTTTCAACTTCGTCTTTTTTCTCAGTCAGCAAAGCAAGTGTGCGCTGGTAAGCTTCTTCTATAATGCGTCTTACTTCTTCATCTATCAGCTTGCCTGTTTCTTCAGAGAAAGGCTTGGTAAATGTATTTTCTGCCTGCGGATCGTAATAGCTGATGTTGCCCACCTTATCGTTCATGCCGTACACCATAATCATGGAATAAGCGATTTTGGTTACCTGTTGCAGATCGTTGGATGCGCCGGTTGAAATTTTCCCGAAAAATATTTGCTCCGAAGCTCTTCCGCCAAGCGTCATACAGATCTGGTCGTTGAGCTGATCGGTGTTGTAAAGGTATTGCTCCTTAGGTGTATATTGCGCGTAACCCAATGCTGCCGTACCTCTTGGCACTATGGTTACTTTCAACAGCGGGTAAGCGTGCTCCAGGAACCACCCGCATATAGCATGGCCTGCTTCGTGATAGGCAATGATCTTTTTTTCATGCGGTGCAATGATCTTATTCTTCTTTTCCAAGCCTCCGATCACCCTGTCAATGGCGTCCTGGAAGTCTGAAAAGTCTACGCTGTCCTTGCCTTTACGCGCAGCTATGAGGGCTGCTTCATTGCACACATTGGCAATGTCTGCTCCGGCAAATCCGGGTGTTTGTTCCGCCAGTTTATTCAGGTCAAGATCCTGCGATACTTTAATGGGTTTCAGGTGCACTTTAAAAATCTCTTCCCTTCCTTTCACATCCGGAAGGTCTATACTTATCTGCCTGTCGAAGCGGCCGGGGCGCAGCAATGCAGAGTCGAGTACATCCGGGCGGTTGGTAGCCGCCAGGATGATGATGCCGCTCTCGCCGCCGAAACCATCCATTTCTACCAGGAGCTGGTTCAGGGTATTTTCGCGCTCGTCATTGCTCATCATCAGGTTTTTTCCACGTGCCCTTCCGATCGCGTCGATCTCATCAATAAAAATAATACACGGCGCTTTTTCTCTTGCCTGCTTAAAGAGGTCGCGCACACGGCTGGCGCCCACGCCTACAAACATTTCCACAAAATCAGAACCGCTCAGGCTAAAGAATGGCACCTGTGCTTCGCCTGCCATAGCTTTGGCGATCAGGGTTTTACCCGTTCCCGGCGGGCCTACCAGTAATGCGCCTTTTGGGATTTTACCACCGAGGCTGGTGTATTTTTTAGGATTTTTCAGGAAGTCCACGATTTCCATCACTTCCACCTTTGCTTCGTCTAAGCCTGCTACATCTTTAAAAGTGATGTCTACTTTAGAACCTTTTTCGAACAATTGCGCCTTGGATTTACCGATGGAAAAAATCCCTCCGCCGCCACCGCCACCGCCGCCGGCAGCGCCGCTCATCTTACGCATCAGCAGTATCCAGATGAATACCATGAATATTAAAGTGATGATGGTGCTGAACCATCCGCTCGACATCCAGCTCCCTTCGTCAGTCACGCGGGAATCTATCTTAGCCACTTCAGGGTGCTTTTCATAGAAGTCTTTCATGCCCAATGCATAAGCATCCCAGCTGATCACATTGAAATAAAACAACGGCTCGGTGGCCGCAACTGTTTTTAACACGTTTGAGTCGGGGAGGTTTTTGAAAAACTGCTGGTAATACGGCTTTGAAAGGCTGTCTTTTTTTATATAAACACGCACCAGCTCTTTGTTTTTCACTTCATCTACCTTAAGCACATCGCCATGCAGCAGCATATTTTGTTTAAATGCCTGCTCGGTAATAGCTCTTGAATCGGCTGCCGGCGACTTGCCGAACATTACGTAGCCGATGATAGCCATAGTGATGATCACATAGATCAGGTACACATTGCGGCCGCCGTTGCCGGGCCTTTTGTTGTTTCTGAAATTGCCTTTATTGAAATCAGGCATTTTTGGGCGTTTATCGTCTGCCATTCTTGAAATTCTTTTATTTTAATCCATTCTTCTCTTAAGAAAATTTATGCCTCTTCGTAAACCTTTTCCACAGCGTCGCTCCAGAGTTCTTCCAGCTTGTAAAAGCTTCGTACGTTCGGCAGCATCACATGTACCACCACATTGACATAGTCGAGCAATACCCACTGCAATGACTGGATACCTTCCCGCTTAAATGGCAACTCCCCGCATTTGTCTTTTACTTCTTCATCTACAAAATCAGCAATAGCTTTTACCTGCGTAGTGCTGGTAGCCTCGCAGATGATAAAAAAATCTGCTACTGCCTCATCAATTTTACGAAGATCAAGGGAAAGAATGTTCTCGCCTTTTTTTTCCTGTATGGCGTTGACAATAACTTTTAGGATTTTTGAATTTTTGGCGAGTCTCTGAACTTTTTTCGTGCGCGTTGTGGTTTCGATTTGTTGTTTACCCAAAAAGAATGATGTTTTGTTGTTAAAAATTGATTCGTTAAATTCCGTCTTTACAGCCTTGCATGCGATGTAAAAACGCAGCAAAAACCTATCTTCGCAAATGTAATAATCTTTTCATTAAAATAAATGCAAATCTTAGGTACACACATGCATGTGCTGCAAGAAACAGACAGCACCAACAACTATGCCATGCAAATGGTTGAACAAAACAGTGCAAAGCATGGAGATGCCTGGCTGGCTATACACCAGACACAGGGTAAAGGGCAGAGAGGCAAGCAATGGGTAAGTGAGAAAGGCAAAAATATTACACTCTCTATTGCCGTGAAGATAGATAACGCGGGCATTACAGAGCAATTTTATTTCCTGGCAGCAATGGCGCTTGCAGCCCGTTCCTTATTCGCCAGATATGTATATGAAGCAGATAAAGTAAAGTTAAAGTGGCCCAATGATGTTTATTGGGGTGACATAAAGGCAGGCGGCATTCTCATAGAGAATAAGATCAGCGGACAAAACTGGAAGTGGGCTGTGGTAGGATTTGGCATCAATGTAAACCAGGAGGAGTTTGAGACTTCTTTCAGCAAGAAAGCCGTATCCCTGAAAATGATCAGGGGCGTGGAGTTTGACGTGGAAACACTGGCACAGGAATTATGCACCGAAGCAGACAAATGGTTTCAAATATTTGAAGACAAAGATTACCAGAAAATATTGCAGGAATACAATCAACATCTCTATAAGAAAGGTGAAAAAGTAAGATTGAAAAAAGATACTTTTTTTGAAGCCGAGGTAATTGGCGTAAACAGCGACGGGGAATTAATGGTAAAAACAGATATGCTGGAATCTTTCGGTTTTGGGGAGATAGAGTGGGATTTTCAATAAAAGCTTATGATAAAAGTTGCGAGTTATACTTTCAATCCGTTCCAGG
The DNA here is from genome assembly GCF_025631005.1 of Haoranjiania flava. Classification (NCBI taxonomy): domain Bacteria; kingdom Pseudomonadati; phylum Bacteroidota; class Chitinophagia; order Chitinophagales; family Chitinophagaceae; genus Haoranjiania; species Haoranjiania flava. Next base: position 152,282 of record NZ_JAOTPL010000002.1, on the reverse strand, counting down.
AGAATACATATGTTTTGTCTGACGATAAAGGCAGGGCAATCATCATAGACCCGGGTATGTATTTTACAGCGGAAAACGAGCGGATGGATCAGTGCATTTTACGCGAAGGCCTTACGGTACAACAACTGATCAATACACACTGCCACATAGACCATATTTTTTCGGTAGAAAGAATTTCAAAACAATACAGCCTTCCTTTAGGCATTCACCCCGCAGAGAAAGAATTTCTCCAGCGTGGCAATGAAATGGCTTCTGCATACGGCCTGAACTTTGAACCTTACACCGGCAGGATCTATTATCTCAGGGAGGGTGATAAGATCACACTCGGAGATGATGAATTGCTGGTGATAGAAGCTCCGGGCCACTCGCCCGGCAGTGTGTGTTTTTATTGTGAGAAACAGAAATTCCTCATAGCAGGTGATGTGCTGTTCCGCGAAAGCATCGGCAGGACTGACCTGCCGGGCGGCAGCCATACACAACTGATCAACAGTATTCAGACAAAAATTTATACGCTTCCGGATGATGTGGTGGTTTATTCAGGCCACGGGCCTACAACCACTGTCGGCCACGAAAAGAAGCACAACCCTTTTGTAACCATATAATTTCATTTAAATATTCTACTAAAAATGTTTTTTAAAAAGAACCTACTGCTACTGGCTATCATCGTACTACTTGCAGCCTGCAACTCAAAAAATGACAGCGGCAAATTTACAGTGTCAGGAAAACTTGTAAACCTGAAAGCCACCAATATTTCCCTGGACCAGCTTACATTTGAGTCTACACCGGCACAAACCATAGATACGGTAAAAGTAGCTGATGACGGCAGCTTTCAGCTGGAGGGCCCCGGCAGCGAGGAAGAAGGCGTATACCGACTGGTGATAGATGGCAGCGAAAGCAATCAATGGATATTTATTAATGACAATAAAGACATCACCGTTACGCTCGACGGCAAAGACCTGATGAATTCAAAAGCCGAAGGATCGCCACAAACAGCGGAACTGTATACATTCTTAGGCGAATACCGTGTAAAGGATTCCCTGCTGATGCAGGACCTGGTAAAGCTGGATGCGCTGGAAACCAAAACTACCCGCAGCGCATCTGAAGACAGCCTGATCACGGCGCTGAACAACAGCAGGCAGCCAAAGATTGATGAACTGAACAAGACTGTCCAGAACTTTGTTGAAAACGCTAAAAGCCCCGCTGCGGTTTACTTTGCCATAGCTGCACTGGCTACCAGGAGCATGGAACCTGCAGCGCTGGCATCCTTGTCCAAATCAGCGGCAGCCAGGCACAAAGGCCATAAAAAGTTAAGCGACCTGTCCGGTTTTATAGAGAAAGAATTGAAGGCTATGAATTCCGGCGGTAGCCAGGCCGGCAACGGATATGCACTGATGAACCAGCAGGCTCCCGACCTGGAGATGCAGACACCGGACGGTAAAAACATGAAGATCTCTGACTTGAAAGGCAAGTACGTGCTGGTAGACTTCTGGGCAAGCTGGTGCGGGCCCTGCCGTGGCGAAAACCCCAACCTGGTAGCAGCCTACGACAAATACAAAGCAAAGAACTTTACCATCCTGGGCGTATCGCTGGATAAGGATAAAGCTGCCTGGGTAAAAGCCATTAAAGACGACAAGCTTACCTGGAGCCACATGAGCGACCTGAAGTTCTGGGAATCTGCCTCTGTGCCTGCATACGGCTTCCAGGGCATACCGTTCAATGTATTGCTTGATCCGTCAGGAAAAATTATTGCCAATGACCTCAGAGGAGGCGATTTAGATAAAAAGCTCGCTGAAATTTTAAAATAATACAAAGAATAATACTTTTAGAATGGAATTACTGGATGGCAAAAAAGTTGCTGCTTCTGTGAAGGAAACCATTAAACAGGAAGTGGATGAGCTGGTGAAGAATGGCAAACGCGCGCCGCACCTGGCCGTAATACTGGTGGGCAACAACGGCGCCAGCGAAACCTATGTGGCAAGCAAACAGCGCTCCTGTGCCGAAACGGGCATCACATCTACGCTGGTAAAATTAGAGGCTGATGTAAGCGAGGAAGCATTGCTGAATGAAATAAGGCAAATAAACGACAACCCGGAGATTGACGGGCTGCTGGTGCAACTGCCTTTACCAAAGCACATCAACGAACAGCAGGTAATAGAAAGCATTCATCCGCTTAAGGATGTAGACGGCTTCCACCCCGTAAGCGCGGGCAACCTGATGCAGGGCTACCCTACTTTTATCCCCGCCACACCATTCGGCGTGGTGATGATGCTACAGCATTACAACATTACAACCGCAGGAAAGCGTGCGGTAGTTGTGGGCAGAAGCAATATCGTGGGCAGGCCCATGAGCGTGCTGCTCAGCAGCAATACAGATTATGGCAATGCTACCGTGACCATCTGCCACTCCCGTACCAAAGACCTGGAAAAGATCTGTGCCGAAGCAGATATTTTAGTTGCAGCCTTAGGCAAGCCGGGATTTGTAAAAGCCCATATGGTAAAAGAAGGCGCCGTGGTGATAGACGTAGGCATCACGCGCGTGGAAGATGCAGGCAGCAAACGCGGCTTCCGCATCAAAGGCGATGTGGACTTTGCAGCTGTGGCGCCTAAAACCTCTTACATTACCCCTGTACCCGGCGGCGTAGGCCTGATGACTATTGCAGGCCTGCTGAAAAATACGCTGGCGGCTTATAAGTTGAATAGCGGTTATACATCCTAATGTTATTGTACAATGAATAATGACGAATTGCTTCCCGTAATGGAATCTTTCTACACCATCCAGGGCGAAGGATATTTCCAGGGCCATGCCGCATACTTTATCCGGCTGGGCGGCTGCGATGTGGGATGCCATTGGTGCGATGTAAAGGAAAGCTGGGATGCTAATGCTCATCCATTATTTACCATTGACCAGATTGCGCACAAAGCGCTCAGTGAAGTTGGTGGCAATGCCGAAAATATTATTGCAGTAATTACCGGTGGCGAACCTTTGATGCACAACCTCGATGCACTGACCGCAGCACTTCATGCACGGGGTTTTCAGACAAATATTGAAACATCCGGCGCACATCCGCCGAGCGGCGACTTTGACTGGATATGCCTTTCCCCTAAAAAATTCAAAGCAGCCCTGCCTGAGGTTATTGAAAAAGCCAATGAACTAAAAATTATTGTGTACAATAAATCTGATTTCATTTGGGCGGAACAATATGCCGGTCAGATAAACCGGCAATGCAAGCTGTACCTGCAACCCGAATGGAGCAAAGCGCAGGAAATGATACCGCTGATCATAGCGTACATCAGGCGAAACCCGAAATGGGAAATCAGCCTGCAGATACATAAATACATGAACATACCTTGATACTGCGTGCAGGCTATTATTGCTTTCTTTCCACGATCAGTGAGTAAATAATCAGTGCGGCTATAAGAGATCCGAAGAAGGCAAAGGTGGAATGAAGGCTCAGGATGGATTTTAATAAGTAATGAATACCCCCTGCCACAAGGCCCAGGATAATGTAAGGATAAAAAGAATCGCTTCTGAATTTTTTCATGCTGCGAATGTAATTATTATCCGGCAATGATAAGCATCCTGCTATGTCAGGTGGAAAAAACAGGTATGGTGATTAAAAGAAAAAAAGATAAACCTTCTCTGCGATCTTGGCGTATAAATCTTTGCGTATTCTAAGATCATCAAACTGCCAAAAATAATTTCAAGCAGCTTGCAAATAGTTCTCAATATATATTGTTTGACGTTTAATTACAGCGAACATTCTATGTATAATTTTGTTTCTCACTATGTTGATGGTACTCATTTTAGATTTGCCATCGGCTACTCGTTTTAAATAAAATTCTTTTAACTCTTTGTCATATTGGATAGCTGATTTTGCTGCTAAGTCTAACAAAGTCTTCATACGTTTATCTGCCAAATGGCTGACCCTGGTTTTGCCTTTTATACTGGTGCCGGATGTATGTTCAAAAGGAGCAACGCCACAGTAACAAGCGAACTTTCTGCCATTAGTAAACTTAGTAAAGTTGTGCGTTTTGATAATAGTGGCAAGACTTAATACTTTACCCACGCCGGTAATGCTTTGCAGAAGATCAATGTTACTTTTAAGTGCTTTATCTGCTTGGATAATCTTTTGCATTTCGGTTTCAAGTTTTGTGATTTGTGTTTCCAAAGTTTTTAAAACTTTAGTTTGAGCCTGCATAATAGCGTCACTTTTAACAAGACCTATGTTTGCATATTCTTTCATTACATTGAGCGTTGCGGCTTTTTGTTTTACTAATTGTTGCCTTGCGGTCTGTAATAGCTCTAAGCGTTGTATGGCCTTGTCTGCAAGCTTTTGAATCCGCAACTTGCTTTGTTTCTCAAATCCATATAAAGCAATTCTTTTAGCATCAATTTTATCGGACTTGCCGCGCGTAAGGCCCATGGAAAGTTTTATTTCCAAAGCATTTACTTTGGCAAACTTTATTTGATACTGATGTAAAAAGCACTCTAAACAGTAGCTGTAAAGACCTGTGTGCTCCATCACAATTAAAACTTGTGAGAAGTCGATTTTGAGCGCACGAAAACTTTTTACCATTTCTTTAAAACCCGTTTCGTCATTACTAAAACATTGATGCTGGTTTTGTGGATGATAAAACAAATCAATTGTTTTTTTCGACAGGTCAATGCCGACAATGTTTTTAAAATTTTCCATTACCTTTGTTTTAAGGACAATTAATAAAAAGTGCCAAAGCCTAAGACCTTTAATTAGTCTTTAAGGACTTACTATTCTAACTGGGCCTAAGGCACCGTGGAAGGTCAGCGGGGACTAATACGCAAAATAGACCTTAATGTCTTTGTCTCTGCAAAGTTCACCCCGCTTCCTTTCACAAAATTATTTACTAACTCTTGATATCCAATTGCTGTAAAGAACTATTTTAGATCTAAAGGCAACTTTGCGTGAAACAAAAACATTCAAACTTTTTCTCGGTAAGCCATGACGAAATACAGCATTTTGAAATGGTTAAAAGCCCAAATCAATTTGAAAGCTTCGATAATACTTATGCGCCCGAACCACGCGCCCGCCTGTCGGTGAGAGGAAGCAATGCACGGAAGGTGATTGATTCGCCCGAGAGAAGTTATAGACTTTAGAATAACTGCGGCGAAGCAATTGTTCCTGAGTGCAAATTGCTTCCGGGTCAGAGCCCATGCGCGCGGCTCACCTTCAGGCGGGCTAGATTTTTTTGATTCTTTTTGCGGCTATGGCAAAAAGAATCAATTTGTTTTAATGCAAAGAAAGAAGATTACGATGTCAGGTGAAAACACCTGACATGGCGATATTCTTTACTTCTTACTTTTCACCTTTCACCCACAAATCCCCCACATGAGTTATATCATTTTTAATACTTAAGATTTAAAATAATTTTGCATTCTTAAAATCGAAGATATGAGGAACAATAGGTGGCTAATTGCCATAATGGGAACCGTGATCCAGCTGGGACTGGGAACTGTGTATGCCTGGAGCTTTTTTCAAAAACCTATAGCCGATGCCTACCGTTGGAGCAACACAGAAGTAGCATGGGCATTCAGCCTGGCTATTTTTATGCTGGGCATATCCGCAGCCTGGGGCGGTGTGATCCTGCCGAAATACGGCCCTAAAAAGCTGGCAGTTGCCGGCGGATTGCTGTACGCGCTGGGGTACTTTATTGCTTCCTTTGCCTTGCAGCAGCACAGTTTATTGCTGCTGTACCTTGGCTTCGGCGTGGTAGGAGGCATCGGCCTGGGGCTGGCATACGTAACGCCGGTAACCACTGCCTCTAAATGGTTTCCCGATAAGCAGGGACTGGTGACGGGCATGGTAGTGATGGGCTTTGGTCTGGGCGCTGTGCTGATGTCTAAAATCTTGGCCCCGGTATTTATGGATCTTACGGGCGGCAATATGAGCGCTGTGTTTATGTACATCGGCATTACACTTTTAATATTACTACCTTTATCGGCTTTATTCATGCGTTTCCCACCGGAAGAAAAGATTATTGCAACCAAGGCAGCTTCAGGCGTTCAGCAAAATAATCTCCCGGTAAAAAAAGCTATTTTCTCTAAGCAATTCCTGGTGATCTGGTTTATTTTTATGTTTAACGTAGTGGCCGGCATGATCTTTATTTCCTTTCAGTCGCCCTTACTGCAAGACCTGATGAAGTTCAGGATGCCCGCAAATACTGATTTTCAGTCTCCCGAAACTGTGGCCGGGCTGGCAGCTGCCGGCGCTACGCTTATTGCGCTGAGTTCCATCTGCAACGGCCTGGGAAGGTTTGTGTGGGGAGCTGCCTCTGACAAGATCGGCAGGATACAGACATTCAGGCTTTTGCTGGGCGCACAGGCAATTGTGTTCCTGGCGCTGATATTTTTAAAGGAGCCGCTTATATTCTCAGTGCTGGTATGCTTTGTTTTGCTCTGCTACGGCGGAGGCTTTGGCGTGATACCTTCTTTTGTAAAAGACGTTTTCGGCGCAAGGCTGATGCCGGTTGTCTATGGCTCCATGCTTACCGCCTGGGGTGTAGGCGGCATCCTGGGCCCGCAGATTGTGGCTTACATGAAAGACCATTTCGGTGAAAAAGCAGGCGTATATGCCTTTAGCGTAGGCCTGGTGATTTTATTGCTGGGATTAGTATTGTCACTGCTGTTTAAAAAAGGAGAACAATTTATGGCTGCGCAGGATTGACGGCTTATTATCGCACGTTTATTGTGGTAATTAAATAATGACGAATGAAATTACCCGATTATTTATTTACAGCCTGGTCATAGCCTGCATTGCCTGGACGGTGACGCATGAAGAAATATTCCGCGAGGCACGGGATTATTGTGCAAACCAGGGCAGTACTTCCAAATCGTTTTTCCGGAAAAAATTCTTCTACGTCTTTACCTGTGAATATTGCTTCAGCCACTGGGTCACCCTGTTGTTCGTGCTGCTTACCGGCTATAAACTCATTCTCCACGACTGGCGGGGGTACATTATTTCAGGCTTCTCACTGGTTTTTATGGCTAATATTTACATGACCATCTTTGCCTTGCTGCGCCAGGGGCTCAAAAAAGAGCGTATAGAGGCCAGCATCAAAGACGAAGAACTCAGGGAAATTAAGGAAGAAAACAGATAACAAACTTATAACCAACCAGTTGCAAAGAGTAAAGACGCCAGGTTCGCCACCGGGATTACAATGGCGTGGATTTTGTTCACTTACCCAAAACAGATTAACATGAATAGTGAGCATACGAATCCGCCGTTATTTGAGCGGTTTTCGAACAAAATTACACAGGTAACCGGCAGTTCCGCAGCGTTTGCCATTGCAACATCAACCGTGATTATCTGGGCTGTGAGCGGACCTTTTTTTAACTACTCCGAATATTGGCAACTGATGATCAATACCGGCACCACCATTATAACTTTCTTAATGGTTTTCCTGATACAGAAATCGCAGAACAAGGATTCAAAAGCCATACAGCTAAAGCTTAATGAGCTCATTGCAGCCACACGCGGCGCCAGCAACCGGCTGGTAGGCGCCGAAGACCTTACAGAGCAGGAGCTTGATGAACTGCGCGACCTTTATATGCGGATGGCAGAAGTGGCTATGAACAAAAAAAATAAAATGGCTACCACTACCATTGAAAAAGAGATCACACACTTGGGCAGTAAAGTAGAGCATATTGAAGAAAAGGTAGACCAGATAGAAGAACAGGTAGATGAGCTTAAGGACAATATACATTAGCTTCCAAGCTTTGCGCAAGCTGCCATCACAGGTTTTGAAAACAAGCTACCGCATATAAAATTGCTGCCCGTGCCGGTAATTAATTTACTTCGGAATGCGGGCGCAATATTTTAGGTGCTGGTATCATTCCTGCATACTTGTGCCAGCCAGCCCCGTAGCCTGTAAGGATTCTTTTTCAAAGAGCTGTTGCGTAAAGTACATGGCAGCCATAGTGCCTATGGAAGGATGTGAATAATTGTAACCCGCCACCACATAGCTGCCCGGCGTTTCCAACGGGCCGGTAAGCAACCCGCCATCGGGCGACTTATAATAAACGGAAGACCAGCGTACCATGAGGCACTGCACTTCAAAGTTATTCATTAAATAATCTTCCAGTATTTTAAACTGCCGGCGATCGTCTTTTCCTTTGATCACTTTATAATCAGCGCCCTGCACCTCTACCAGCGTAGTACTTTTGTCGGCCTGGATGATGTGTGTAAGCAGGTTGTGTTTGGTATTCCTGAATACACTTTCAGGGTAAATGTTTGCCAGCTTGGCCATCAGAGAATAGGTCTGGTAGGGAATGACCAGTTTCAGGCCCAATGAAAGTATCCTCGAAGACCTGGGTGAGTATATAATATTTTTAGCTAAAGCCTTACCGCGTGAAGTATGTACAGTATAGGTATCATTGCATTTCTCTACTTTGAGCACCCGGCTCTTATCCATCACCACACCCCCGTTGTTAGCTACTATTTCAGCAAGGGCTATAATGTATTTGAACGGGTTGAATAAATGTACCGGTCCCGGTATTTGTTGCCCTGCGAACGGTAGCGCCCGGTCGGGCACATGGCGCAGGTCGCACCGGATATTGTATTTCTTACTGGTAGCCAGTATAAATTCCAGGCCTTTCTGCAGGTAGTCAAAAGGTGTCCTGGCCGGGTCGCTCGCCGGCGGTTTGTAATTGTTTATTTTAATAAATTCCGGCTGCTCGCTGAGGATGGTATAATACCTTCCGGTAGTTTCAATGCCAATGCTTTGCTGCTCAACAAGAAGCACCTTTTTGCCTGCCTTCTGCAGAAGATACCCCAGTGTAACACTGGTGATGCATCCGCCTAATATTGCGAAATCAAATATTTCTTTTTTTTGCTTTGCCACTTTATGCTCCTCCGTGTTGTGTTTCTATGTTTAGATGCCGGCTATTCTTTTTTGGCTTGTAAGGCTTCCTGGAATACTATAGCCAGCATATTTTCGCCCAGCGCAGGAATTTTTACAGCGTAGGCGTCTATATGTCTTCCTGCAAGTTCTGAATAGAATTCATAACGCTCTCCATTATTATTTTTCAGCGCATTTTCTGCCCGCCTGCACCAGTAATCTTTAGTTGCAGGGTATAGCTCGCTTGCTTTTTTACCTTTGTAATCCTGCCCCATTATTTTAGCAGAAGCAGGGTTATTATCCAGGTATAAAATATCGGTGATATGCCTTTTCTCATCCATCATTGCTTCACAAAAAACAAAGCCTAAATCTATGGTATTGAAAATGGTACGGTACTTGTCTTCGGATATCCGCAACATTTCCTCTGCTTTTGCGCGCTCAATTCTTATCCATACGCGGCTGCAGACCTCCTGTAACAATTCGACTTCTCCTTTTGACCATTGGCTGGCACCACTACGTGTTACGCCAAGGTTAAATACCCACTTTCCATTAATCAGGTACGGTATGTTCACAACAGATCCGACATCTATGTCGCGAAATGCTGCTGCCTTTTCCGGGGACCTTGCTCCGTCTTCAACATTATTGATAATCATTGGTTGTCCTGAAGCCAGCAGGCGGTTCTCCTTCTCGGTATGAAAATCGGTTAGCTTGTATGTGCCGGTCATAGATGCTGCGCCGTTCGCACGTAGATTGTACAAAATAGTGCATTCCCTGAGCGAGTAGTTGACCTCTATGAACGAACATTGGGAAAGTTGAAGGTGGCTGAGAATGCGTGCTGCTGCCGTTTTCATGATTTCCTCCACAGAACCGAGAGGGGCAAAATCCTTCATGAGTTCTGCCAGAAAAGCAAGATTAGCTTCCCGCTCTTTGCGTTCGGTAATGTCGGTAAAAAACCACTGCAACCTGTTTACTGCCTTGATCTCCCATACGAAAAGTAAAGGTGTAATACCACCGGCGGGTACCTTGGTGCCACTGCTCAAAACGCACAGCTTCTCCTGTTTTACAAACCCTTTCATATATTTCCAGCCAACAGCTTTCCGTATTCAGATTCAAATCGCTGTGGCGCTTGCCGGTAACATTAGTTAAACCGGTTTGCTTTTCATAGGCCGGATTCACCTCTACCCATTCCAGGTCAATGGGTTTTTGATTTTCATCGTAAACAATTTCATAAATACAAAAGCCCTGATCTATGGAATTAAATATGGAATAGTATTTATCAGTAGCTGTTTTTGCTATTTCTTCTTTCAGCTGTAGTATCTGTTGTTGGTTGTTTTTCCTTTGGGTAATGTCTTCCCGGGTATGTACCAGCCGGTCATCACCAATCGGTGTATTGGTAATGGCAAACCACGCTTTTCTTCCACGAAACTCAATCTCATTCACATAACTGGTTCCGCTGTTGCTTGCAATCGTTTCATTGAACTGTGCCAATTGCGTGCTGGCGCTTTCGCCATGCTCGCTGAACAGCCTGCCCGTAAAATCTTCCCCCAGCATTTCAATGCTTGCCCGGTTAATGTATTCATGATAGTAGTCTGTGATCTCTCCCGTCTCGTTACGGATGGCTTTGTACACAGCCATGCCGATGTTTGGGGCATCAATTATTTTTTGCAAAAGGTCTTTGCTCTGGCGGAGCGATTCTTCTGCCTTTTTGCGTTGGGTAATATCTGAAGTAGTAGTAGTTACGCCGTCACCTAATTTCACCACCGATTGGCAATACCACTCGTCAAACTGTACATTGTACTTTTCATACTGCTGGGAAATGCCTGTTTCCACAACCTGTTTAAACGCTTCAAAAGTAGTATCTTCCACTACTCCGGGCTGGGTATCCAGCAAATTCTTCCCTAAAGACAGGGGCATTTTTTTTCAGCTTCATGGTTTAAAAGAATGTATTTGAAATCCACAATTTCACCCTGCTCATTTCTTACCGCTTCAAAAACTTGGATCATATCCATAGATGCATCCATGGTAGACTGGAACAAGTCCCTGCTTTGCTTTACTTCCGCCGTACGCTCACGCACAACCTGCTCCAGCTTAGTGATATAGCGCTGTTTTGTATCGCGCAAAGCTTCTTCGGAACGCAGGCGCATCATTATTTCCCAGGTCCGCTCGCCGGCTTCCATAAGAAAATCAAAATCTTCCTGGTTCCATGCTCTGGGCTTGCTGCAATGTACATTGACATTGGCCATCCGGCGGCTGCCTTTTATTACCGGGAATACCATAAGTGATTCAATATGGTATTGTAAAAGACTTTTTTGCTCTTCATCGGTAAAGGTATGGCTTACGCCGTCAGGATACCGGATGTCGGTACTGTTTTCCTCTGAATGAATATTCACATTGTCAATTACAACAGGAATATGCTGCTGTGCTACAGCGCATATAGAGTTATATTGAGCAGCGGGAATACTTCCAGGAAACTTCACCTGGCATGCATCGTATCCTGACATGACACACTGTGTGTGATCGTTATTGCTCTCACCAATCAATAACCTGTCGGCATCCAAAGCCTCGGCCATAATTTTTGTAGCAATATTTACCACATCTTCTGCAGAACTCAATGTGCGCAATGCATCATTTATTTTTAACTGGTAGGCATTGTAGCGGGCTATACGCTTTTCTTTTTCTTCGGATACTATTTTTTGGGTAATGTCGTTAAATAAAATAGCCACATGATCACCGTTCTTTTCATCATATTTTACAACATTAAAATCAAACCACCTGTTGCTGACAGATGAATATAAAATATGCTTCTCTTCTGAACCGGTTCTGGCCACACGCTGGTAAATTTCCAACCATAATTTTTCTTTAATAAAACCAATCTCATTCAGCGTTTTACCCGTAAAATCAAACCCCATGATCTTTACGGCTACAGGGTTTACATGTTCAAATACAACATCGGCGGCTTTTTGCTGCTCATCAAAAATAAGTTTACAGATAGCTGCGCCAATGTTGATGCCGTTGAATAATTTGCGGAATTTTTTCTCGGAAGTTTTTAAAGCTTTTTCCGCCAGCGTATGCTCTACTGCGCTCTGTGTACGCCGGGCCACTTCTTTTATTACAGATATCTCATCGTCTGTCCATTCCTTAGGCTTATCCTGTGCTACCACAAATGAGCCTTTGAGCACACCGCCGCCGGAGATAGGCGACATTACCACGGCGCCCACGCCGAGATCTTTCATAGTAGCACGTTCCTCATCTTCCAGCCTTGTATCTGTAGCCAGGTTGCACGATACAAAGGTTTTGTCTTTTTTGAGGTGCGAGGTTATCAGCGGGTGGTTATTATCATGATGGCTGCCTACCATGCTGCTGGTAACGCCCGGTGCACGGTATTGCCATTCGGTGGTCCATAACCCGTTTGTATACATGCTGTAATGGGCCATGGAAAAATCAAAATGCCTGCCCAGCATTTCTGCGGCTTTCTTTTGCACGGCTACCGGGTCCTTAATGGTGCTTAGTTCATCGGTAAGCCACAACAGGAATTCCTTATTTTTTTTGTCTTTTATAAGCTGTGTCTGCGAATGTTTAAATTCTGAAATATCCAGCTCTGAATACCATAAATGCGGCCTGCCCGCCGCATCTGTACGCTTGCCGCCTTTTAGCTTTACCCATTGAGGCCTGCTGCCGTTGACACGCTGGTATTCTATTTCATAATCTTTGCCTTCTGCCAGCGAACGGTTTATCTCTATTTCCACCCTGGGAACATCTTCTTCTGCAATACTTTTTACTACATCGTCCGGCAAGGCAGCTTTTACCAGGGCTTCTTTCAGGGTTTTTAATTCAGCACCCTGCGGCTCGGAAGATTCGGATGAGGAACCCCATACCGATAAACCAAGTGCATTAGCAGTAGTTTCAAAGTCAAAGCTTTGTTTCCTGAATTTATCTATTTCCCTGATCCTGAGTACCGCTGACAGTATTTTTTGAAAACCGCTGCGCGCAAGCTCAACATCATTTTCTCTCCACTCAGTGGGTGTATCATTGCGCATTTCCAGCAGGAACATACCATTGCCGCCTTCCGGCAACAACACACCGAGCAAGGCGCCGGTGCTGCACTTGTCAAATAATTCCGGGTGTGTATTTTTTACATCGGGCAGCTTGAGCATACTCTGCTGGCTGTATAACCGGAAATGTTCTGTACAGGGTTCTGGTTGCGGCGTTGCATTCTTTCTTTTGAAATGGCATTTCAGTTGCGGCATGGGCCCGGTAAAATCGTATACCACCACTTCATCGGCTATAATTTTCGCAGCGAAAGCCCGGCAGCAATAACTGAATATCTCTTCCTCCGCAGGCAGCATAGCTATTTCATCGGATAGTTGCAATAAAAACAACAGGTCGGAATAGCTGAGATATTCCGCATAATCAAATTTTCCACCTAAGTCCATAAATACGGTTTTAATACAGGGAATGTTATTACCACAAAAAGTTGACCGAAAGCATACTAAAATGCAACAGCTGTTCTATCACGCTGATACTTAGCGTATGGCATCAATAATTTCCTTGCAGTCAGCTAAGAATGGGTAGTAATACCTGCCGGTAATTACCGGTAAGGTTGGAAATGTATAGCTGATCATGCTATTGCACCAATATGCTGGGGGGATAAGCTGATTGCCGGGGATAAAAAAAGGACGCCGTTTCAGCGTCCTGTGCCCAGAACAGGAATCGAACCTGCACTCCCTTGCGGAAACCAGATTTTGAGTCTAGCGCGTCTACCAATTCCGCCATCTGGGCAAATTTTCATGTTGGGATTGCAAAAGTATAATAAGATTTTCAATCTGTAGCATTTTTGCATTACTTTTTATCATAAATGCAGGTAATACGCTTTCAGCAGAGCCATAAACCGTTCGCTGTACCCTCCGGCATCTTCCCTGATGGTTATTGTTTCCATGCACATTTCCCTTTTGCTGCGTGCAAGAAATAAAATGCTGCGAAAAACAGCATGCGCAGGCGTCTGCTTTACCAGGTAAACCTGCTGCGGGTAAAAACCGGCTTCCTTCGCCATTCCTGTAAAATATGCATGCCGCGAATAGGGCAAGAGCACACAAAACAGCCCCTGCCGGGACAGCAGGCGGTCAACAGCGGCGACCAACTGTTGCAGGCTTAATGTACTGCCGTGGTGTGCCATATTTTTCTTTTCATTTGCAGATGTAAGATGGTGCTGGTAAAAAGGGGGGTTTGAGAATACAATGTCATAGCTATTGCCGGTTACCGGGGCATGATGCATGATGTCAGTATGTACCAGCCTCAGGTTTTGGAAAGGTGAATTGCGGAAGTTTTCATCAGCCTGCAAGGCAGCATCTGCGTCAATTTCAACAGCATCGATCATAGACTGCGGGTGTTGCTGGGCAAACATCAGCGAAAGCAGGCCGGTGCCTGCTCCGATATCCAGTGCACGCGGGAAATTTCCCGCAGGCAGCAAACTTCCGAACAGGCAGGCATCTGTACATACTTTCATAGCTGTGCGTTCCTGGTGTACGGTAAATTGTTTGAACCTGAAAAAACTGTTGCCCATAATGCAAAAGTAAGCAGTTAAGCATTTACACGTGGTTTTATCACCTGCGTGCCTGGTAAAGCTCCTTACCTCCCTTGTGCTTCGTTTTCTTTTTTACAGGTAAAGCGCGCAAGGGTGCAACATGATTTCGTTTCTGGTAAAATGCTGTGTAATTTAACCATGTTCTTCGTGGAAATCCTGTGCTTTGTTGCCTTTTAGCCGGCATTCCGGAAACACAAAGTGCAGAGCAACTGCTGATAAAAAAGAACCACCCTGTGGAGAGTGGCTCTGTTGTTTATAGTTTAGAAACTTTATTTAAAATGCGGAATAATTGTGTTGGCCAATTCCACCATTTGCTTAATGCCTTCTTCAGGCAAATTACCTTTCTTAAATTCACCTAAAACTTCCGGCAATTTATTTTCCATTTCAAGCAAAAACTGTTTTTCAAAGTCTTTGATCTTTTTTACCGGTACATCTTTGAGCAATCCTTGCGTACCCAGGTAAATAATAGCTACCTGTTTTTCTACTTTATACGGAGAGAACTGGGGTTGCTTCAGTATTTCCACGTTGCGCGCACCTTTGTCAATTACGTTTTTAGTGGCTGCGTCCAGGTCGCCCCCGAATTTAGAGAAGGCTTCCATTTCACGGTATAGCGCCTGATCCAGTTTCAGGGTGCCGGCAACTTTTTTCATGGATTTGATCTGCGCATTACCACCCACACGGCTTACAGAGATACCCACGTTGATCGCAGGGCGTATGCCTGAGAGGAAGAGGTTGGTTTCCAGGAATATTTGTCCGTCTGTAATAGAGATCACGTTGGTAGGAATGTAGGCAGATACGTCGCCCGCCTGTGTTTCAATGATCGGCAATGCCGTAAGTGAACCGCCGCCTTTTACCATATGCCTGATAGATTCCGGCAGGTCGTTCATATTCTTAGCCACCTCGTCATTGTTGATCACCTTTGCAGCTCTTTCCAGCAAGCGGCTGTGCAGGTAAAACACGTCGCCCGGATACGCCTCGCGTCCCGGCGGGCGGCGAAGCAGCAGGGAAACCTCGCGGTAAGCAACAGCCTGTTTAGACAAATCATCATAGATGATCAGTGCAGGGCGGCCTGTATCGCGGAAAAATTCGCCGATGGCCGCACCGGCAAAGGGTGCATAGAACTGCAGCGGAGCCGGGTCAGATGCTGAGGCTGCAACAATGGTGGTATAAGCCATAGCGCCGTGGTCTTCCAGCGTTTTCATTACACCCGCAATGGTAGATGCTTTCTGGCCTATTGCCACGTATATACAATAAACCGGGTTGCCGGCATCGAAAAATTCTTTCTGGTTGATGATGGTATCCACGCAGATGGCGGTTTTACCGGTCTGGCGGTCGCCGATCACCAGTTCACGCTGGCCGCGGCCTATGGGGATCATGGCATCAATAGCCTTGACGCCTGTTTGCAGGGGCTCTTTTACCGGCTCACGGAAAATAACACCCGGCGCCTTGCGCTCCAAAGGCATTTCATAGAGTTGCCCCTGTATCGGGCCCTTGCCGTCAATAGCCTCTCCCAATGTATTGATAACCCTGCCAACCAAACCTTCACCCACGTTGATGGAAGCGATCAGCCCTGTTCTTTTTGCCCTGTCTCCTTCCCGGATACCTGTACTTTCACCCATCAATACCACACCCACGTTATCTTCTTCCAGGTTCAGTGCAATTGCTCTTACCCCATTATCAAACTCCACCAATTCACCTGCCTGTACGCTGTTTAATCCGTAAATACGGGCAATACCATCGCCCACCTGAAGTACGGTTCCTACTTCTTCCAAATCAGCAGACACATTGAAATTGCTTAATTGTTGTCTTAATATCGCTGATATCTCATCTGGTTTAATTTCCGGCATTTCTTTTTTATTTTTAAATGAACTGTTTTTTATCGAATATTATGTTCGTACAAATTTGTTTTAAATTGCTTGCTGATGTCTTTCAGGTCGCGCTGTATGCTGGCATCCACCAGGTTGCCGTGGTACTCCAGTATAAAGCCGCCGATGATATCGGGGTTTACAACGGTTTGCAGCTGTATCTTCTCAAAGCTGGTTTCTTCCTTCAGCTTATTCATAAAAGTTTCCCTGGCTTCAGGGGTTAGTTCTTTGGCAGTAGTCAATTTTACTTCGTGAATGCCCATTACTTCGTTGTACTGCCCTACAAAAGCTTCCAGTATCTGTAAAAGGTTTTTCTCCCTGTCTTTTTTTATCAATAGCTGTATAAAGCGTGAAGTAAGCTCGCTGATCTTTCCCTGTACAACTGCATGGATGATGCTCCATTTTTTATCTGCGGCGATCACCGGGCTGCTGACCAGGTTTCTGAATTCACGGCTTTGCTTTGCCACGTCAATCATGTAAAGCACATCGCGGTAAACCTCGTCTAACTTGTTCTGCTCCTGCGCTATTCCCACAAGGCTCTTTGCGTAAACCGATGCTAAAAGATTGTTCTGCATGCTTTATGTGTGAATTTCCTTTTTAAATTAATTTAATTTTACGTCCTGTACCAGGTCATTGATATATGCTTCCTGTGCAGACTTATCTTGCAGTTGCCTGCGCAATATTTTTTCTGAAAGCTCTACCACCAGGTCGCCCACCCTGTTTTTCACATCTATCATGGCCTGGTTTTTCTGCTGGTCTATCACCAGCCTGGCATCAGCTACAATCCTGTTGAATTCAGCTTTGGCTTTCTCCTGCGATTCGGCAATGATCTTATCTCCGGCTTCTTTGGCTTCTTTCAGCATCAGGGTTCTTTCTTCGGCAGCTTTCAGCAGCAGTTGTTCATTCTCGCTTTTCAGGCTGGCCATTTCATGCCTGGCTTTTTCAGCAGCAGACAATGATTCGGCAATACCTGTTTCCCTGTCATTGAGCATTTTAAGTATAGGCTTCCAGGCAAACTTGGCCAGGATAACCATTACAATAATAAATGCAATGAGCATGTATAAGAAATATCCTAAACCGGGCAATAGTAATTCCATATAGTAATGATTAAATTTTCTTTCTTAAAAAAAAATAAATTTATTGCACCCGCCGTCCTGTACTTTGAGTGCAATAAATAGCTTGTACAAATTAGCTTAATACAGCCAGCAGGCCTGCGATAACTGCGAAAAGGGCAACACCCTCGATGAACGCAGCAGTCAGGATCATGTTTGTACGAATGTCTCCGGCAGCTTCAGGCTGGCGCGCAATGCTTTCTACAGCGCCTTTACCTATCTGACCGATACCGATACCTGCACCGATGGCAGCCAGACCTGCACCGATAGCTCCGCCCAACTGGGCAGTGCCTTCCATTAAAACGTTCAACATTGACATACTTGTTTGTTTTTATTTATTAAAAAAATCGTTGTTCCAAAAATTTTATGCTGCAGCTATTTCATGCTTGTCATCATGTGCGTGCGCATGGTCGCCGTGTGTAGAAGGCTCAATAGACTGCCCGATAAACACAGCGGTAAGCATGGTAAAGATAAACGCCTGAATAAAAGCTACCAGCAATTCTATACAATACATAAAAATGGCAAACGCAATAGATACGGGGGCAAAGCCTGCACCCGCCACTGTTGACATATTACCAAAAATAAAGATCAATGAAATAAAGCTCAGGATAATGATGTGCCCCGCCGTCATGTTGGCAAAGAGACGTATCATCAGGGCAGCCGGCTTGATCAACAGGCTCAGCAGCTCTACCGGGGCCAGGATCAGCTTAACCGGAACGGGTATGCCCGGAGCCCATAAAGTGTGTGCCCAGAATTCTTTGTTGGTGCTGATGAGAATATACACAAACGCTATCAGCGCCAGTACACCCGTAAACGCAATATTGCCGGAAGAGTTGGCGGCGCCGGGTATCAGGCCCAGGAGGTTATTGATTAAAATAAAGAAAAATAACGTAAGCAGGAAAGGCATATACCGGTTGTGCTTGCCGTAAAGGTTTGGCCTGGCAATATCGTCGCGCACAAAAGTTATTACCGGCTCTATGAGGTTTTGCAGGCCGGTAGGCGCCTTGTTGGGGCCGTTTCTCCTGGCGCTTTTAGCCACGCTGGTCATGATCAGTATCAGCAGGATAGCTGAAAGCAGCATCTGTGCTACGTTTTTGGTGATGGAAAGATCGTATACTTTAGATCCGTCTTCCGCAACAATGCTTCCTGCGTGCAGGCCTGCAACAGCGGCTGAATCAACGCCCAATGCTTTTTGCTCCTCAATATAATGCTCGTCTACCATCCTGTATCCTTTGTATGGCTGCAGGTGACCGGCATGGCCGAACTTGCTGGACAGGAACATATCCACGCCTTTGGCAGGCGAATACAGGATCACAGGCAAAGGCAGGCTCGCATGGAAATCACCGATACTGAAAAAATGAAATTCATGCGCATCCAATACGTGGTGGATAATGGCATTTCCGGCATTGAACTCGGCTTTTTCAACACGCTCTTCCTGGGCAACAGACATTAAAGCGCTACTATCCTGGGCATAAGAAATGCAACAGAACAATGATAAAACAACAATAAAATGAATGCGGATAAAGAATCTGTAACCCTTCGATGCCATGTTTTATAGAAATTTGGGCAAATATAAGGTTGATTGTGTAAAATAAAGAAATTTAAAGCTAAAAAATTAGCCTTTGCACAAATCCGGTTCCCCTTTTGAAGACCGGAATATTTGCCGGCAAGAATTCAATCATCCCTTGCGAGGCAAAGGATCTGCAGCAACAATTATTGCCACTGCTTTGCAGGTTCAATACAATTCTGTAATTTTCGCCTTAAAAAATTTTATATGCAATATAAACCCTTTTCATTATTCATTATTTCCCTGTTTTTATTTTCACTAACCACAATGAGCCAGCAAAAATATACATGGCCGGACGCCAAACCTCCCATAGCACTGAAAAAAGAACGCATCAGGAATGTGCACAACGACCCCGTAAACGATAACTACTACTGGATGTACGATTTTTTCGGCAAAGGGCCCGACAGCGCCAGGGTGATTGACTACCTGGCTGCGGAAAACGCCTACCTGGATGCCATGATGAAGGATACAGAACCCCTACAGCAGGAACTGTTCAAAGAAATGCGCGGCAGGATAAAGGAGAAGGATGAATCTGTGCCTTACCTGCTCAACGGCTATTACTATTACACACGCACCGAAGACGGCAAACAATATTTTAAGTATTGCAGGAAAAAAGGCAGCCTGAAAGCGCCGGAAGAAATATTGTTAGACGTAGATAAAATGGCAGAAGGCTATCCTTACTACTCAGCTACCGGCTTTTCCATTAGCCCAGACAACAACAAAATGATATTCGGCGTAGACCAGGTTTCCAGGAGGCAATACAAACTATTTTTAAAAGACCTGAAAACCGGCAAGATCACAGACTTAAAGATCAGCAATACAACAGGCAGCGCTACCTGGGCCAACGATAATAAAACATTCTTCTACACTTCAAAAAATCCCGAAACATTACTTACGGAAAAGATCATGCGGCACACGCTGGGCGCCGGCGCTGATAAAGATGTGGTGGTGTACGAAGAGAAAGACAATACGAACTACATTGGCCAGGGCAAGTCTAAAAACAAAAAATATATTTTCATCAATTCTTCTTCTACCACCTCTTCTGAAATCCGCTATATTCCTGCGGATAAGCCGATGGAGGCTTTTAAAGTATTCCAGCCAAGGATGAAGAATGTGCTTTACAGCGTGGTTCCGCTTGAAAATAAATTCCTGATCCTTACCAATAAAGATGCGCTGAATTTTAAAGTGATGGAAACACCGCTGCATAAAACGGATGTTGCTGCCTGGAAAGATTTTTTACCACACAGAAAAGATGTACTGATTGAAGGTATAGATGCATTTAAAAACTTCCTGGTTTTTACTGAAAGGCAAAACGGCCTTAACCAGATTGTGATTTTAAACAGGAAAACCGGCAAAAAAGAATTCCTGAAATTCGATGAACCTGCCTATACCCTTTCTCCTTCGGGCAATGCGGAATATAATACAGACAATTTCCGTTTTGGCTATACATCACTGATAACGCCGGCTTCACAATACGAACAAAACCTGGCAACAGGCAAACGCACCTTGCTAAAGCAGCAGGAAGTTGTTGGCGGTTACGATAAATCACAATATGTTACCGAGCGCTTATTTGCTACTGCTAAAGACGGCACAAAGATCCCTGTTTCCATTGTTTATAAAAAAGGATTTCAAAAAGACGGCAATGCCCCGTTGCTGCAATATGCTTACGGCAGCTACGGCAATAGCATGAATGCCAGTTTCAGCACCTCAAGGCTCAGCCTGCTCGACAGAGGGTTTGCCTACGCGATTGCACATATCCGCGGCGGTGAAGAGATGGGGCGGCAATGGTACGAAGATGGCAAAATGATGAAGAAGAAAAACACCTTCACAGATTTTATAGATGTTTCTGAGTACCTGATCAAAGAAAAATTCACTTCTCCGCAGCATCTGTACGCACAGGGCGGCAGCGCAGGCGGCCTGCTGATGGGCGCGGTGGCAAATATGGCCCCGCAGTTGTACAATGGCATGATTGCGCAGGTGCCTTTTGTAGACGTGATCAATACCATGCTTGATGAAAGCATACCGCTGACCACCAACGAATACGACGAATGGGGCAATCCCAAAAACAAGGAGGCATACATGTATATGAAAAGCTATTCGCCCTATGAAAATATTGAAAGAAAAAACTATCCCAACCTGCTTGTTACCACCGGGCTGCACGACAGCCAGGTGCAATATTTTGAGCCTGCTAAATGGGTAGCCAAACTCCGCGATTATAAAACCGGTAACAATGTGATATTGCTGAAAACCGATATGGAATACGGCCACGGCGGCGCCAGCGGGCGCTTTGATTACCTGAAAGATGTAGCTTTGGTTTACGCATTTCTATTGAAGCTGGAAGGAATCTGATGTTTGAAGTTGTAAGTTGCGATTTTGAATTGTGATTTGCTATTTGTGATTTGAAAAGCCTGGTGCAGCCTTGTTTTCATCTGGAATCTTTTGATTTGTGAATTGTGATTTAGAGCTGCTGCCCTATCATCCTTCCGAAGAAGCTGATGCTAAACCTGTAACACGCTGCCCTTTGCGAAGAAATTCGAAGGGGGCAGAGTGGATACTCAATTCGCATTCTATGACACTATTATCCTGAATAAACATCTAAGCTCGCGCTGGAAGGGGCAGGAGTGGTTTTATGCCCGAAGCATTCCCGTATTAACCTTTATACAAAAGGTACACGTCAATATCCAGGATCTGTCAAAAGAAGAGACAGGCAGCTCCTCTAATTCGCAAGCAACAAATAAGTATAAATTATAATCTCTGGCATGAATATAATCTAAGTTAATTTCCTACATTTACTTTATACTTTAATTCCTAAATTTTCCAGCCCATGTATAAATATTTATTTTTTGCCTTACTGTGCTTCTTCATTTTTTTAAACCCAAAAAATGGATCGGCAGCTAATGACATTCCTGCAAAAATTCTAACCGGCGCAGACCAAACTGAAAAATATATAGATCTCCTAAAAGGAAAACGGGTAGGCATACTTGCCAACCCGACAACAATCATCGGTAAAACCCACTTGGTAGACAGTCTCCTGAAACGAGGCATTCGTATTGTGAAAGTTTTTGGCCCTGAACATGGTTTCCGGGGAAATGCAAGCGCCGGCGTTAGTGTGGGCGATGAAAAGGATGCTGCTACCGGAATAAAAATTGTGTCTCTTTACGGCAATAAAAGAAAGCCATCGAAAACTGATTTAAGTGATGTAGACATTATGGTATTTGATGTACAGGATGTGGGATGCAGGTTTTATACCTACATTAATGTACTGAGAGATGTTATGGAATCCTGCGCCGAAAACAACAAGGAATTATTAATCCTTGACAGGCCCAATCCAAATGGCTATTTAATTGATGGCCCTGTTCTGGACATGTCATTAAAATCAGGCATCGGCCAATTTCCCATACCCATATCGCACGGAATGACTATTGCTGAATTTGCGCAAATGATCAATGGAGAAGGATGGTTGCCAGGCAACACAAAATGTAAACTAAAAATCATACCGGTTAAAAATTATGCTCATGATATGGATTATGTTTTACCCGTACCGCCTTCTCCAAACCTGAATACACAACAGAGCATAATGCTGTATCCTTCCACCTGCCTGTTTGAAGGTGTAGCCGTAAACCACGGCAGAGGAACCTATTACCCATTTACTATCTTAGGCAGCCCGTTATTCAAAGGAAAGTACGCATTCTCCTTTATCCCTAAAAGTATTAAGGGCATGAGTGAAACGCCCATTTATATGAACCAGGTATGTTACGGCCTGGATCTGCGCAATTATGATGTGTCTAAACTCAGGCAAAGCAAGCGCATTAACATTCAGTGGATAATAGACCTCTACAACGCCTATCCGGATAAAGCAAAATTTTTTGACAGGACGCAAAGTAATCAGATGGGCAGTATTGATGGCTTATCAGGAGATGCCAACTTTAAAAATCAAATTGCTGCAGGCTTATCTGTAAAAGAAATACAGCAATCATGGGAGCCAAAACTGTCTGAATACAAAAAGACGCGGCAGCAGTACTTGCTATATAAATAGGAACTAAACATATCATGAGGAAAATAGTTCCGCTTCTATTGCTGCTGTTACTCATCAGTAGCACTGATGAATGACAGCAGGTTGCCAGACATTTAAAAGGCTTATCGGGGCAAGTGAAATAGCTTTGGGCAACAGCCAGGTATACATCGGCGGGAGATAAATAAAGTTGGGATTGTAATCAATCATTTTACAAATTCCAACAATTTGACCAAGAATCTCATCATTTCAAATAATCCTTCTTCAACAAATAATAATATGCCTCATAGCTGTGGTGCAGGAATTTATCTTTAGGATGCTTTGCCTCGTCGAATAGTTGAAAGTAAGCTTCGTCCGGCATCAGTATCACGGGTGTACCTGCGCGCATATAATTCACAGTAGGCGCATATTGAGGCTCCTTAAAACCAGGCAGCGCCTTGCTTACAGCATACTTATAGATCTTATGCCCGAAATAATCAGTAAACATTTGCTGTGCTTTGCGCGGTCTTTTCTCCACCTTGCCGATCAGGTAGCGGCCTACAATACGCTTAAATAATTTCTCGTCTTTAAGATCCCGGCGCATTTGCACCAGCGGGTTAAGAGGGTACATGTCCCGCATAGCCTGTACGGTGTAGGGAGTTTCAGGCACCCAGTCAACCGCGTTTACTACATTAAAAGCCCATGGGCCGCGATTGATAAAATCATAATCATAAGCGTAGTTGATATTGCCCGGCTTGGGCGCCGCGCTGCAATAGGTTTTAAAAAAAATATCTTTCGGCAAAGTACCGTCCTGCTGGCGGTAATGCAGGTAAGATCTTAGTAAATAGGCAATGGCGCCACCCTGGCTATGCCCGAAAATATAAAAGTCGCTGATGCCGCCGGCATGCTGTGCTATAATTTTTTGCTCAATATCTTCAGCCATAAAACCCAAAGAAACTGTCCAGCCCGCATGCACGGCTGCATGCTTGTTCGCCGCAAGCTTGTAATGAAATGTTTTACCGCGAGCTATTTGCAGGGTCCCTTGCGCAGGAATCATGGCGAAGTAATAATTTGCCAGCCAGCTGGTGTCATTCTCCACTGTGCCGCGGATAAAAATTACAGCAGTTTTTTCCTGCCCGTTTACATACAATGTCCAGCGGTTTTTCATACCCACTTCCGGAGAGCGGTAAGCCAGCCGGAAATCTTTCTTTAAAGTATTCAGCTTCGCTGAATCAGCGGTTTTATCTCTGTAACCTGTAACAGCTAACAATTGAGCATACTCCACAGCATCAAAACCGGGCCGTAATTTTTGTTGAGCTATTGCCATGTTGGCAATGAAAAGAAATAAAAAGATCAGTCTTATACGCATCTGGTAAAAATTTGCCTGCAAGATAATAAGAGTGGATAGATTGAAAAATTAGTATTCTATTAAAATAAGATCGCCGCCGGTAACAGACGGGCAAAGGCAGATACCGCAGCAGAGGGCAATGAGTTGTTATCCGTAGACGGTAAAATTTTTATGTCTTAGTATACGGTACAGTGATCATAGTGATCATAGCCGCACACAAAATCCAAGAGTATTTGCTGCGCATATGTTTAATTTGATTGCTGCCGCGAGCTTTAGTAAAGAATAAATTCACTGCAAGATTAGCGTGCTTACAACAGCAATACAATCCCGCTTTTTCAGGGTTTTTTGTTTAATAGAAATCAGTGATCTGTTACAGATGTAACGCTGTGCACACCGCTCACTTCCGCAACAACAAACACACTGCCGCAGATCAATATCATATCATCCGGAGTGGCATGATGCTTAGCGGCATTCAGGGCATTGCTTACAGAGGCATATGCACTGCCTTGCAAGCCGTGCGTTTGCGCCAGTTGGCGCAAGTCATCTTCCTGCATAGCGCGCGGCAGATTGGCTTTGGTGAAATAATAAACAGCTTCTTTAGGCAGCAGCGACAGCGCAGCATTCACATCCTTGTCTTTTACAAAACCAACCACAATGTGCAATTGCTTATAGTTTACATTCTGCAGGTTTTCTGTTATTTGCCTTATACCGTCTTCATTGTGGCCAACGTCTGCTATGATAAGCGGCTTTTCCTGTATGAGTTCCCATCGCCCGAAAAGGCCGGTAAGTTTTTTTGTATTGGCCAGGCCTCTATGCAATGCTGCTTCTTCAACAACAAATCCTTTCTTCTTCAATTCATCTGCCGCAGCAAGCACGGTCAGTAAATTTTTTGACTGGTACAAGCCGGTAAGGTCAAGCCGGTATGTTTGTTTCGCCTGTTGCTGATCTTCCACGTCAACTTCCAGGAAATGCAGGTATTGCCTGCGGCCGGCGATGGTATATTTTTGCTGTGCATAAATAACGGGCGCGTTTTTTTCTTTGGCCTCAAACTCAAATACAGCCCGCGTTTCAGGCAGCACAGCGCCTATCACCACAGGCGTATAAGGCTTAATGATCCCGGCTTTAGATGTAGCTATCTTCTCAAGTGTATTACCTAATATATTTACATGATCCAGTGCTATATTGGTGATCACTGACAGTTCGGGTGAAATAATATTGGTACTGTCAAACCTGCCGCCCAGGCCGGTTTCAATCACAGCTATATCCACTTTTTTTTGTGCAAAATAATCAAAAGCCATAGCCACGGTGATCTCGAAAAAGGAAGGCTCAACCTGCGGGATATGCTGCTGCATCTTTCGGGTAAAGTCTATCACGAACTGTTCTTCACAGATGGCGCCGTTCACACGGATCCTTTCACGGAAGTCTTTGAGGTGCGGTGATGTATACAATCCAACCGTATAGCCTGCTTCCTGCAAAATTGCGGCGAGCATATGGCTTACCGACCCTTTGCCGTTGGTGCCTGCAATATGAATGGTTTTGAAGTTCCTTTGCGGATCACCGAGCAGCGCGCAAAGTTCCAGTGTATTGGAAAGGTTATTTTTCAGGGCAGACTTACCCACTTTGCTGAACATGGGAAGCTGTGCGTACAAATAATCAATGGTTTCAGCGTAATTCATTCTGTTTCGTTTTCTCTTAAGCCCTCATTGTAGCAATTTCTGCAGCGCGGTTCATACAAATCTTTTTCACCCAGCACTAACTGCGGGCCTTTGTTTACTTTGCGAAAAGAATGATTGGCAAGGCCGCCGCACTTCATACAGATTGCGTGCAGCTTGGTGATGTATTCTGCTACAGCCAGCAGCTGAGGCATGGGGCCGAAAGGGTTGGCGAGAAAGTCTGTATCCAGGCCGGCAACGATTACACGAATACCTTTGTTGGCAAGCATCTGGCACACATGCACTATATCCGCATCAAAAAACTGTGCTTCATCAATGCCTACCACATCTACATCTCCGCAAAGCAATAAAATATTTTGCGACTTTTCTACCGGTGTGCTGTGAATCATATTTGCATCGTGGCTTACCACATTTACTTCATCGTAACGCGTATCAACGGCGGGCTTGAATATTTCTACCCTCAGGTTTGCGAATTGTGCACGCTTCATCCTGCGGATCAGCTCTTCGGTTTTGCCGCTAAACATAGAGCCACAGATCACTTCAATCCATCCTCTTTTTTCTTCCCTGAACAAAGTAGGCTCTATAAACATCTGCCAATTTTTTTTCTGTTGAACACTTCTAAATTTACTTTAAAATTCTATTAGTAGCGTGTAAAATTAAGATTTTAAGAAAATACTTTTGTAACTTTATTCTTATTTGAATTTTGTGCAGATGGATACAAACAAAGCCAATAACAAACAGCTCCTTATAGAGAAGTTATACCAACAATTACAGGAAAATGCTGATGACAGTAAAATACTGATCACCGCACAGTTGCTGGTATCTACGCTGCAGAGCGATTCAAAAAAAAGCCATAAAGGCATTACAGTTGTGTCGCCGGGCTATACAAGCGCTGCGGCTACACAGATAGTTGCTGAAGAGCAAACTGCCAGGCCGCAACAGGCTGAAAAAACGCCTGCGGAATCTCCTAAGCCCAATCCTGAAAAAAAGAAACCGCTCCACAGCAGGCTTATTGAAAAAGAGCTGTCTTTCTTCCAGATTTACAAAGAAGATGAAAAACCAAAAACGGTGCAGCAGTCCCTATTTGGCGAAACACCGGCACCGGCAGTTGACCTGAACGAAAGACTTAAAAGCAACAAGCGCGAAATCGGCGAAAGCCACCCCATCAGGGACTTGAAATCAGGCATCGGCATCAATGACAGGTACCTTTTCATCAACGAGCTGTTTCGCGGCGATGCCACTGCCTACGAGCGCAGCATTCTTACCATCAACAATTTTAGTTCTTTAAAAGAAAGTACAGACTGGATAGAAAGAGAACTGCGCATTACCTATTTCTGGGATGAGAACGACAAGGTTGTAAACCAGTTCCTGCAACTGGTAAAAAGAAGGTTTGCCTAACACAGCAGCCTGCCAATGGCCGTATGGTATGTTTCGAAATCAAATGACGACAGTACTTTGCGCATGTTATCCTCTATTTTATCGTTGCATAGATTTCCTATAGAGCCTTCGTGAGTATGATGTATTTGAGTTGAGTACTCAAACTTGCCGGCTTCAATATCTAACCCTGTTTTTTTGTATGCATCACGGAAAGGCACACCCTGCAAAACCAGCTTGTTCACCTCTTCCACGCTGAAAATATACCTGTATTTTTCCTCTTCCACAATATCTCTGCGCACTTCCATATGAGAGATCATCAGCTCAGTCATTTGGATACAATCGCGCAAAATCTTAAAGGCAGGAAACAGGTTTTCCTTCAGCAATTGCAGGTCGCGGTGATAGCCGGAAGGCAGGTTGGCAGTCATTAGCATGATCTCATTGGGCAAGGCCTTCAACCGGTTGGAATAGCTGCGTATGAGCTCAAATACATCAGGGTTCTTTTTGTGCGGCATTATACTGCTGCCGGTAGTAAGCTCCGGCGGAAAGCTGATGAATGCGAAGTTCTGGCTCAGATACAAGGTAGCATCCATAGATAGTTTGCCGATAGTTTCAGCAATGTTGGCCAACCCCATTGCTGTGATGCGCTCTGCCTTACCGCGCCCCATTTGCGCATACACTACATTATAGTTAAGGCTTGCAAAGCCCAGCAGTTCTGTAGTCCTGGTCCTGTTTATCGGAAAGGAAGATCCATAACCGGCTGCCGAGCCCAGCGGGTTTTTATTGACCACGTCGTAAGCGCTTTTTAAAACCGTAAGATCATCTACGAGGCTTTCGGCATAGGCGCCTAACCATAACCCGAATGAAGACGGCATGGCAGTTTGCAAATGTGTATAGCCGGGCAGTAGCACATCTTTGTATTCATTGGATTTGCTGATCAGCAGTTGAAATAATTCGTTTACCGAATGCACAACGTTTTCAATTTCACTTCTTAAAAAAAGCTTTACATCTACCAGTACCTGGTCATTACGGCTGCGGGCAGAATGTACTTTTTTACCTATATCCCCCAAAGCTTGCGTTAACAGAAATTCTATTTGCGAATGTACATCCTCTACATCCTCTTCTATAGTAAAAGTACCGTCAACAGTGGTTTTATAAATGTTTTTCAACTCAGCAACCAGCGCGTTCTGCTCACTTTGTTCCAGTAATCCTATTTCTGCAAGCATGGTTGCATGTGCTATATTGCCCAACACATCATAGGGTGCAAGCATTAGATCAAACTCCCGGTCTCTGCCTACAGTAAATTTCTCCACCTCTTTTAATGATGCCGTATTTTTAGTCCAAAGTTTCATTCGGTTTTATTTATTTTATGGTGCTTCACATCGGTATCGCTACAATGATGGGTAAACAATATTCTTAAATATACATACCTATTCGTTCACTCACCTGCTTCAACGGAAATACCGCCTGCCAGGCCTGCCTGAAAATCATTTCAGACAAAAATAAAATATTTTGGCAAGCTGCGCTAATACAGCATCATTTATATTTATGCATACAGCTTTTTCTCTTATCTTTGCGCATCGAAAAAAGTTCTTAGTGTACATGGTAAACAGAAGAAATATCAGGATCAAGGTGATGCAACTGCTATACTCTCTTGAGACAATGCAATCAGGAGAAAATAAATCAGGCAGGAATGCAGAGAAAGAACTGACAGGCAGGTTGGAGCTCTCCAGGAAATTATTGTTTTATATTTTACACTTCATTACGGAAATAGCGCAGTATGCCGAGATAGACGCAAAGCAAAGAGCATCCAGGTATATTGTAAGGGAAGCTGATAAAAATGTAAATATCAAAATCGCGGGCAACGAAATAGTATGGGCATTATTCGAAAGCGAAGCTTTTAAAATGGCCGTTTCTCAGGATAAGCTTTCCTATGAAGAAGACAAAGATCTTATCAAGAAAATCTATATCCAGCTAACGGAAACAGACGAGTACCAAAGATACATACTGGAAGAAAGCCGCAACAGGAAAGCAGAAACAAAAATACTCCAGTTTATTTTCAGCGATCTTTTATTAGGCAATGAAACCTTTATTTCACTGCTTGAAGAAAAATTCGAAAACTGGGACGATGACGGCGAAACAGCCGTCGCCACCGTAATGCACCTGCTTGATAAACCAAGAAGCCTGAAATACAACCTGGTTGAATTTATCGGCAAAGACAAACTGGACTATGCCAAAGACCTGCTGCGAACCGTTCTGGAAAAAGATACGCATCTCACCGAACTGATAAAACCTAAACTGAACAACTGGGACGAAGACAGGATAGCGCTGATAGATATGATATTGCTTAAGATGGGCATTAGTGAATTGTTGTACTTTGAAACAATTCCGCCGAAAGTGACCATCAACGAGTATATAGATATTGCTAAAGAATACAGTACCGAGAACAGCGGGCAATTTATCAACGGTACACTCGACAGCATTAAGAAAGACCTGGAAGCGCAAAACAAAATGAATAAAATTGATTTTAAAAAAAATAAATAACCCTTCAATCGTTTATTGATGAAATCGCTCAGATACTTATCTATACTTGCTTTCAGCGGATGTGTTTTTTTTGCTTCATGCAACAGCAACAACGACAAAGCCGGGGAGGCTGACTCCCTGCAAACTACACAGGATGCGCCTCCGATGCAACCCGAACCTGCGGTGATTGAAAAAACTACCCTGTCTTTTAAAGACACGCTCATTGACTTTGGCGTAAAACCACAGGGCGAGGTGGTAAAACTGGTTTATAAATTTAAAAATACCGGCAACAAACCACTGATCATTACTGACGTTGCGCCAAGCTGCGGTTGCACGGTTGCTGACTATCCCAAACAACCAATTGCTCCCGGCGGCGAAGGAGAGATTGTTGCCGAGTTCGACACCAACAGGAGCGATAAAGGCACGGTACAAAAACTGATCACCGTACGCGCGAACGATGCTACAAGGAATGAATTTCATCTGTTATTGCAGGGAACAGTAACAGAACCCAAATACTAATCAATCATTTTATTTAATTTAAAAACACACAAACTATGTATCCAGTATTATTAATGGCAGGCCAGGGCGCACAAGGCGGCAGCAGCATGTCTCTGTATTTCATGATAGCTATAATGGTGATCTTCTGGCTGTTCATGATCCGCCCGCAGGCAAAGAAAGCTAAAGAACAGAAGAATTTTATAAACAATGTGCAGAAAGGCGATAAAATTGTGACCATCGCAGGCATCCACGGCACTGTGAGCAAGATCAATGAAGACGGCACTACCATTATGTTAGAGACCAACCCGGGCACTTACATTAAACTGGAAAAGTCTGCCATCAGCATGGAATGGACCAAAGGCATTACACCTGCTACGCCGGTAGAGACAAATAAATAATTGGTCTTTTAAAAAAAGAGGCTGTCTCAAAGTCCGAGACAGCCTCTTTTTTTTGGTAAGGGTGATGAAGAAAGTTTTTGTTTAAGCGATTCTCAACGCTTTCATTAGCGATTCTCTATCTTCTATAAATCCCGTCGCCGGCTTTACCCCAAAACTGAATTCTTTCAGCAGTAACTTTTATCAGGCATATTCCCGGTGTTTCTGTTCCTTCAGGAAACCAGCGTTCAAGGTCGGGCAACCATTTTTCTTCTATCAGCTTTTTTGTGTGTATAATGCTCGCCGTGCCATATACTTCCAAAAATAGCATGTCATCCGTTTGAAAGACAAGCATAGTTTTTGGATTTTGCTCTATATGCTTTGCTTTGTTGCTATTGTCATAAGAAAAAAACCAGGAATCTCCATCATATTCAACCTCTCCATTATTGCTCATTGGACGACTGTGTAATGTGTTTCTTCCATCACGTGTTATCATCATGCAGAAATCAAGGTTTCTCATTTGTTTTGCAACGTCTTGCAAGCTTACCTCTTTCATAAGTGTCTGTTTATGGTTACCTGAATTAGTCGTTGCCTTCAACTTTTACAATTTTGTTATATATACCCATTATCAGAAATGGCGCCGCCCACTGGCCCACAAAAAGTGCCCTGTTATTTTGTTTTGCAACTTTTAAACCAAGAGAAATGGCCATACTTGCCAATGCCAATCCAAGGTAAACTGTAGATGGAAGTTTGGCTGTTTGGTTCTCAATTGCTTTTGTCATTTCACCTTCCTGATGAGAGGTGTTCTTTGTAATGTTCATTTTTAAAGTTTTTAATAATTAGAAATTGTGTTCGGGAATTGATCAAACAATTATTTAACCATATATTCCTAAAATTGATTGTTTAGCCCGTTTGCTTAAAATCATATTAATTATCAATCAGTTAGGGTGTATTAAATTTTTCAAAAAATTGTTTTAACGTCTTATTGCCATTGATCACCTGTTGTAGAATGATAGATTTAGTGCTCTATATCAATGCAGATAGTTGATTTGCCATATACTTTATATTGTTATTCTTGCCTTACAAAATTAAAACCGGGCCGCTCCAAGAGCAGCCCGGTTTCATTATGCAGTAAAAGTGTGATCTGCAAAAATTATAATTTCAAAAAAACTTCTTTTTCATGAATGCCTCTGGTGATTTCAATGTGAATACTGCTTAGTCCTTGCGGTGTTTTAAGGCTTCTTCCAGGTTTTCCAATTCCAGTAGATCTTCGTAATCTGCTTCTTGCGCTTCTTGGTTTTTTCTATTATTGTCATATTTCTCATAAATTTTTTTTACCATTTCTTCCATTTGAGCGTTGCTGATACTTCCGTGGGCACTCAGCAGCCTGCGGTCGTTAAATTCAATAATCCTATCTACATTCTCGCGCCAAAAGCCCATCGTGATATCCTGCCTGTTCTTGCCCGCAATTCTGCAGTTTCCAGGAACACCACAACAAACGGTTGAGGCTATCTATTTCATCTTTAGTAAGATAATTTTTAGCAATAAAAATATCCTGCTTTCTCACAACAGAGCCTTTCCAGCTGGTCAGGGCCATATTGGCTTGCCCGCATCGGCACGGCTAATGATAATTTCCGCTGCTGTTTGACCGGTAATGGCGTAAAGCAATTTATTCTGTGTCTCGGCAAAAAACATTTGAGTTGCCTTGTCGGTCTTATCATAATCATTACTCAAGGCAAACAGATCGCGCACTTTTTGATAAAATCGTTTTTCGGAAGCACGGATGTCACGGATACGTGCAAGTAATTCATCAAAATAGTCAGGCCTGCCGTCAGGATTTTTCAATCTCTCATCATCCATCACAAACCCCTTAATCATGTACTCTTTAAGATTGCGATTTGCCCATTGCCGGAACTGTGTTCCCCTCTTGCTTCTAACGCGGAAACCAATTGCCAGGATCATATCCAGACTGTAAAAAGTTACATCATAACTTTTGCCATCCGATGCAGTTGTAAAGCAATTCTTTACAACTGAATTTTGATCTAATTCACTCTCTTCTAATATATTAGCAACATGTTGGCCTATATTTTGCTTAGAGGTGTCAAAAAGTTCAGCCAACTGATTCTGATTCATCCAAACCGAGCCATCGCGGGCATATAAAGCAATAGAAACTTTACCGTCCTGCGTTGTGTATATAACTATTTTTTGTTCGTTTTGCATAATAAATCTGTTATAAACTAAGATAAAATGTATTGATGTAGCCTTCTTGCTGATACCACTAAAATAATAAATTTTCTTCTCATATCTCCGGGATATAAATTAAAACCGGGCCGCTCCAAGAGCAGCCCGGTTTCATTATGCAGTAAAAGTGTGATCTGCAAAAATTATAATTTCAAAAAAACTTCTTTTTCATGAATGCCTCTGGTGAGGTCTTTCAGGGAAGTATTCATTAAGAAATTTGTGATCTCATTGCGTATGGGCTTAAACTTAGGGTGCGCAGGGCATGGCTTTATATCTGAACAAACATCCAGGCCAAGCACGCAATTATGAATGAGGCCATTGCCGTCAATGGCCTGCACAATAGCCAGCAGAGAAATATCTTCCGGCTTGTTGTGCATGATACAAAAGCCCCCGTTAGGGCCTTTGATGGAGTTTACAATTTTATTCTTTGCCAGCGTCTGTAGCGTTTTGGCAGTAAAGGCACGGGGCAGATGCGTATGCTCAATTATTTCATTAATGGTTACATAGCGATCTTCTGAAGAGTTAAGCGCAATCCAGATACAGGCCTTAATCGCATATTCAGCAGCGTTTGAAAACATAACGCGAAATTATCAATATTTGTTAGAACCTTGCAAAAAATATTTTCGGGTTGATGTTAATGCTCAGCCATGCCCAGTCCTGGTACTTTCTTGCATCGGGTGTATTTTTAATAAACCGCAGCGTAGACGTATGGAAGTACGTGCTGTAACCGCCTGACAGCCCTACCATGGGGTGTACCTGGTGCATGAAGGTAAGATCCAGCTCTGTACCAAGATCCCTGGACATTTTTTGATTGCTATTGTTTACATCTGCAGCAGTTCTGAACATATGCGCTGCTAAAGAGATATTGGTTTTTGCAGCAGCTTTTACAGCAAAATTCAGATACATGTCCAGCAGACCTGGCGTGTTGGGCCCTGCTACATAGAAGTAATCCATTGCACCATAAAATTTATGATGTGTGCCATATAAAGGATCAAAGTAATTGGTTTTGTCAGCAGAAACATTAGCAGGATCATCCCCGCTGAGATAGTCAGCCCCTGCTGTAATACCTACAGGTTGTGATAACTGGTAGCCTATGGAGCCTGACAACATATAAGCACTCTTTTTCCTGCCAGCGGCATTTTTACCGGTTTGATAATAAGCTGACAGATGGTTTTTCCACTGGCCGTAATTGCCAAACCAGTTAGCGCCAATTGTCTGCATATTGTATTGTTTTCCGGGTATAATATTAGGAAGCTCTGCCACATCGTTTTTAAACCCAAGGTTATTCAGCAATACGGAAACATACGATTTTTCACCTACGAAAAATTTACCGTGCAGCATCTCCATATGTTGATAGGGCTGTGCATCTATTGGGGTAAAATACTGGCCTGCCGGGTTGTTTACATTCTTGCCGAAAGCTTTATAGTTCTGATTGTAAGCAAAATAGGCCTGCAGCTCAGCCACACTGCCATCTTTCCAGCTGAAGTTCAGTGCGTCATGACTTCTTCCTGCGGGATGCCAGTCTAAACCCCCGAATATCCTCTCATCGTCCAGCGCAATTGTCTGTCTGCCTATTTTGGAGCGGAAATTTTCACCAAGCTTTATATCGCCGTAAGCTTCAAATACAGAAAAATTCCCGGATGCAGGCGTTATGGCCTGTACCTGTGCATCCTGCCCCCATACATTGATGTTTTGTGCAGATATGCGTAATGTAAGCTTGTCTGAGTTTGCATAATCCATCGTTAACCTTGTGCGGTTATTGATCAATATGGCAGACGCCTCTCCTTGCTGTAGCGGCCTGTATGCGCCGTTGCGGTATTCCGCCCGCGGCCTTATCTGCGCGGAAACAGAGAACGCATTCTCCGCTTTTTCAGTTTTTAATTCCTGGGCAAAAATAGCTGTGCTGCAAAAAAGCGCACAAGCCAGCATGATCAATCTTGCGGTACCACTTGTCATTGTAGTTTGTTTTTTTATAAATAAATCCTTTTTTGTCTCGATTTGCAAAGCTATAGGTTATTCATTTTTAAAACAAAAAATCACTTACCCTAATTCAAGCATAAAACATGATATATATCATGACAAATAACTGACAAATAATTTTGCAGGCCGGCTTTTGGTGTATAATTTTGCCGTATTAAAAGATAATTTTATCCTTTATAATAATGTCAGAAAAAACGAGCAATACACATACAAAAAGACGGGTGCCTAAATTCCTGATACCGGCGCTGGTAGGCGTAATGATCGGCCTAATGGGATACATATTTTACATCTCCAAAGCCCACTCCTACCTGTCAGACAATCCGCGTGCCTGTATAAACTGCCATATCATGGCGCCGGAATATTCTACCTGGTTTCACTCTTCCCACGGCAGAAATACGGTTTGTAATGACTGCCATGTGCCGCACGACAATTTTTTCAGGAAATATTATTTCAAAGCCAGCGACGGCATCAGGCATGCAAGCATGTTTGCCTTAAGGCTTGAACCGCAGGTGATCAGGATAAGGAAACCGGGTGAAACTGTAGTGCAGGAAAACTGTATACGCTGCCACAGCCAACTAAACAGCGTGGTAGGCACAGCAGAAGTTACGGCAAAAATGGCGCATGAAGACAACGGCAAACTTTGCTGGGAGTGCCATACAGATGTGCCGCACGGAAATGTAAGGGGCCTGAACTCTGCACCCAATGCGCGCGTGCCGCTGGAAGAGCAGCCGGTACCCGAATGGCTGCAAAAAATGACAAACACAAACAACACAACAAATAAATAACAATAAACCTACTGAATAATGAAAAGAAAGAATTGGTTAGTTGTAGCAATTTTAGCGCTTGTAGTATTTGGCCTTGGTATGCTGGCCAACTCTATCATGCAGCGTCGTGCAGAATCGCAACACCTATCAAGAGCAGAAAATAATTTAAAGCCTTTTGAATCGGTGAATGAAGCCTGGGAAGAATACTATCCGCGCGAATACCAATCGTGGAAGCAGACAGCCGACACCACTTTCCGCTCCAAGCACATGAGCAGCAACAACGACGACCTGCTGGCCCAACGGCCTGAAATGGTGATCCTTTGGGCAGGCTATGCGTTCTCTAAAGACTACACGGCTCCTCGCGGCCACATGCACGCCGTAGATGACATTGTGCATTCCCTGAGAACCGGCGCTCCCAGCGATACAAGCAAAGGCCCTCAACCTTCTACCTGCTGGACCTGCAAAAGCCCAGACGTACCCCGCATGATGAACCAGGTAGGCGTGGAAAATTTCTACAAGGCTTCCTGGTCAGATTATGGAAGTGAAGTGGTAAACCCCATTGGTTGTGCGGATTGCCACGACCATAAAACCATGAACCTCACCATCACAAGGCCGGCACTGGTAGAGGCTTTCCAACGCGAAGGCAAAGACATTACCAAGGCTACACACCAGGAAATGCGTTCGCTGGTTTGCGCGCAATGCCACGTAGAATATTATTTCAAAGGCGACAGCAAGTACCTGACTTTCCCCTGGGACAAAGGTAAAAAAGTGGAAGATGTAGAAGCTTATTACGACACCATCAACCACGTAGATTTTATACACAAACTCAGCAGGGTGCCCATCCTGAAAGCACAGCATCCTGATTTTGAACTGTTCCAGCTGGGCATACACGCTCAGAGAGGTGTATCCTGCGCGGACTGCCACATGCCTTATAAATCTCAGGGCGGCATCAAATACACTGACCACCATATCTCCAGCCCGCTTGCCAACATGAACAATACCTGCCAGGTTTGCCACAGGGAATCTGAAGGCGTGCTTACACAGAATGTGTACGAAAGGCAGGATTATGTTTTTGACCTGAGAAATAAACTCGAAAAACAACTCGCAAAAGTGCACTTCCAGGCAAAATTCCTTTGGGACAATGGCGCACAGGAAGCCAGCATGAAGCCTATATTACAACTGATCAGGAAATCTCAATGGCGCTGGGATTACATTACTGCATCTCACGGAGCATCTTTCCATGCCCCCATAGAATCTCAGAGGGTATTGGCAGACGGCCTGTATTATGCTATGCTGGCAGAAACAAACATGAACAGTTTAACCGATAAAATGAAAATAACCGCTACATTTGCCATGCCGGATATCAGCACCAAAGCTAAAGCACAAACTGCTATTGGGCTCGACATGGCGAAAGAGCATGCTGCGAAAGAGCAATTCATAAAAAATGTTGTACCACAGTGGCTGCAGAAAGCCAGACAAAAAGGATTGCTGGTTTCAGCTAAAAACTAAACCGCAACTGACTGACCAATATGAATTTTAATAAACAATTTCACAAAAAATACCAGTACAGAAATTCAATATACATTACAGCCGGCTTACTGATCATCGGTTTTTTATTGCAATACTTTATGGGAACCATTTCAAAAGAATGGTTCTCTTTTCCCAATAACCTGTTTGTAGGGCTGGCTTTTATCGGCATACTCACCACCCTCTTTTTTTTATACAAGCAGCGTGAATCTATCAACCTGCTGAGCAGCGTGCCTTTTGCACTGGTCACGACCATAGTGCTGGGGGTGCTCACCATCGGCCTGGGCAGCATACACCTGGACCCTGCCAATAAAAATACCCACCCTGTTTTACTCAGAATGGGACTGGACAATATTACTACAACCTGGTATTTTGCGCTCATTTTTTTAATGGTGCTTACCAACCTGTGGCTGGCAACACTGAAAAGAGCATTGGTGTTCCAGACAAAGAATATCACTTTTTTACTGAACCATTTTGGCTTGTGGTTAACTTTGTTTGCAGGCGTATTGGGCCAGGGCGATCTTACACGCCTCACCATGACGCTGAAGAAAGATACACCTGAATGGCGGGCTACAGATGAATACGGCAACGTGGCAGAACTGCCGATAGCGCTTGAACTGAAAAACTTTAATATTGATATTTACCCCAATAAGGTTTATATTATAGACCGCGAAGGCAATCCTTTACCTGCCAGTAAACCGCAAAGTTTTTTACTGGAGAATGACAACAGCAGCCACACCATTTTAGACTGGAAGATCACGCTTAACAAATACCTGCCGAATGCAGTGCCCGTAGGTGATGATGAATATGCTGCCAATCCGATGTGGGGCGCTACAAACGCTGCCAACATTACCATAGAAAATATTCTGACAAAAGAAAAGCATACACAATGGATAGCAGCAGGCAACTTCCAGTTTCCGCCGGTAGCTAAAATACTGGACAGCAGCCATACACTGGTGATGGCTCCGGCCGAAGCCAGAAGATTTGAATCTGATGTAGTGATCTATCAAAAGAATAAAGACGAAATACGGGAAGAGAATATACAGGTAAACCACCCCGTAAAAATTGACGGCTGGAAAATTTACCAGACCAGCTATGACGAGCGCCTTGGCCGCTGGTCAGATGTGAGCATTGTAGAACTGGTACTGGATCCCTGGCTGCCGCTGGTGTACACAGGCATCTTTATTCTGATGGCAGGTTCAGTGGCTTTTCTTATTAAAAACAGGAAATAATTATGTGGCAATACTTTTCATACATCGCTTTTACATCAATCGCTCTCTGGGCTGTTTCGGCCATTCTTATTTATGCCAGAAAAGGCAGCCTGAACACCATAGCTATACTGATGCATGCCTTAGCCACATTGATCATTGGCGCATTCATTACAGCGCTGTGGATATCGCTGGAAAGACCTCCGCTGCGTACGCTTGCTGAAACGCGCATCTGGTATACCTTTTTTATGGGTGCAATCGGCCTGGTGGTGTACAGGATGTACAGGCAAAAATGGATGCTGAACTATGCAGCGCTGATGGCCACGGTATTTTTACTGGTAACGTATTTTAAGCCGGATACCATGAACAAAACGCTGATGCCTGCTTTGCAAAGCGTGTGGTTTATCCCCCACGTGATCGTGTATATATTTGCTTACGCAATGCTGGGCATGGCCACGGTTGTAGCACTTTACGGGTTATACCAGCATAAGCGGCCCAACCGGTCAGCTATCGCCGGCATAAAATACAAGCCTTATGCACCGGAAGAAACTGTGCTGATCGTAGACAGGCTCGTAAATGTAGGCTATGCTTTCCTAACGTTCGGCTTACTGTTTGGTGCGCTCTGGGCAAAGGAAGCATGGGGCCATTACTGGACCTGG
This sequence comes from Haoranjiania flava, assembly GCF_025631005.1. Classification (NCBI taxonomy): domain Bacteria; kingdom Pseudomonadati; phylum Bacteroidota; class Chitinophagia; order Chitinophagales; family Chitinophagaceae; genus Haoranjiania; species Haoranjiania flava. The sequence goes on along the minus strand of NZ_JAOTPL010000002.1, from coordinate 113,127 downwards.
GACCCCAAAGAAACCTGGGCATTTATTAGCTGGCTTGGCTACCTGGTTTATATTCACTACCGCTACAAATACAAAGACAAGGAGGCAACCACTAACTTTTCCATTATCATTATAGCGTTTATCTTATTGATGGTTTGCTGGTTTGGGGTCAACTACCTTCCTACAGCCTCTATGAGTGTGCATACCTATTCGGGATAACACAATGTTGTTCGGTATTTCGTAATAATAGCGTCATTTTCCATTGTTGATGATAAATTAACTATACCAGGGCGATTTTGTAATATCTTTGTGCCATAATCTCATAAAGATGGATGTAGAAATTCTTGCCCGAATACAGTTCGCTTTTACTATTGCGTTTCATTATATTTATCCGCCATTGAGCATTGGCCTCGGCCTGCTGATGGTGGTCTTCGAAAGCCTTTACATCAAAACAAAAAATAAACAGTACGAAGTATTAACCAAATTCTGGACAAAGATATTTGCACTTACGTTTGGCATTGGGGTGGCTACGGGTATTGTAATGGAGTTTGAGTTTGGCACAAACTGGGCTACGTATTCGCGCTATGTAGGCGATATTTTTGGTAGCGCTCTGGCTGCAGAAGGCATCTTTGCTTTTGCATTGGAGAGCGGCTTTCTGGGCGTGTTGCTTTTTGGCTGGAACCGCGTGAAACCCTGGGTACACCTGCTTTCTACCATCGGTGTGTTTTTCGGCTCTATGTTTTCAGCAGTGTGGATCGTGGTTGCCAACAGCTGGCAACAGACCCCTACAGGCTATAAAATTGTAGGTGAAGGTATGCAGGCGCGGGCAGAGGTTACAAACTTCTGGGAAATGGTATTTAACCCGTCAAGCGTTGACCGCATTATTCACGTATGGCAGGGCGCATTCCTGGCGGGTGCTTTTTTAATTTTAAGCGTACATGCTTATTATATTTTAAAGAACAGGCATGTGGAAATATCTAAGAAAGCGTTCAGGATCACCTTGGTTGTAGCTACTGTGTTTGCACTGAGCCAGTTGATCTCCGGGCATAGCTCGGCAGAAGTGGTGGCAGAGCACCAGCCGGCAAAGCTTGCAGCGCTCGAAGGGCATTTTGAAAAATCGGCTCCCGCAGACATGTACCTGCTTGGCTGGGTAAATAAGGACCAACAAAAAGTTTACGGGCTAAAAATCCCGGGCGGCCTTTCTTTCCTGCTACACCAAGATTTTAATAAGCCTGTGACAGGACTCAATGCTTTTGATAAGAAAGACAGGCCATCGGCAGTAAATGCTATTTTTCAATTTTACCACATCATGGTTGCTATTGGTATATTCCTGATAGCGTTAACCTTGTTTGCCTGCTACCTGTGGTGGAAGAAAAAATTGTTTGATAAACGATGGCTGCTATGGGTATTTGCACTTGCAGTGATACTGCCACAGATAGCCAATCAGGTTGGCTGGTATGCGGCAGAAATGGGCAGGCAGCCATGGGTTGTTTACGGTTTATTGCGTACCAGCGATGCCTTATCCAAGTCTGTAGAAGCAAACCAGGTATTGTTTTCACTCATTTTATTCATGGTCATTTATACCTTGCTGCTGTTTTTATTCCTTTACCTGCTCACCAAAAAAATCAAGCACGGCCCCGATGATGAGCACCTGGAAGACTTAAGGCCGCACCAGCATGAAATAGCCGATGTAATTATCAGAAATAAATAAACATTATTATGTCAACTTTTTTAGGAATAGATTATCCCACTCTCTGGTTTCTGGTCGTAGGCGGACTTTTCTCAGGCTATGCCATTCTTGATGGCTTTGACTTTGGCGCCGGCGCATGGCATCTTTCCTTTAAAAAAGACAAGGATAGAAGGACAGCCTTAAACGCTGTAGGGCCCGTGTGGGACGGTAATGAAGTATGGCTTGTGATCGGCGGCGGCGCTTTATTTGCAGGCTTCCCGGTATTGTATGCCAGCCTGTTTTCTGCCATGTACATTCCTTTCATGCTGTTTTTAATGTTCATTATCTTTAGGGCTGTATCCATTGAATTTCGGGGGAAAGAAGAAATGAGATGGTGGCGCAATACCTGGGATGTGGCTTACTGCATTTCCAGCATCATGCTGGCCTTTTTACTGGGTGTGGTCCTGGGAAATGTGTTGAGAGGTATGCCGCTTGACAAAAATCATGAATATATAGGCGGCCCTTTCTTTGAGTTTCTGCATCCTTACACCATTGTGGTAGGCATCACTACCTTAGCGCTTTTTATGACCCACGGCGCCATTTACCTGCTGATGAAAACGGAAGGCCAGCTTTATGAAAAGCTGATCAGGCTGGGTAAATTCGGGAATATTTTTTTCATTGCCAGTTTTTGTGTAATGTCGTTCTACACGTTTATCATTTCCCCAAACATTGCAGATTCTTTCAAAGAAAACCCATATTTACTGGCCCTGCCGCTTGCTACCATCCTGAGCATCCTTAATGTACCGCGGCTGGCAAGTAAGAAGAAATTCAAACAGGCTTTCCTGTTTTCTTCACTTACCATCAGCTTGCTTTTACTATTGGTAGCAATAGAACTTTACCCGGTATTGCTTCATTCAACCATAGACCCGGCCAACAGCATTACAGTTTATAATGCAGCATCCTCCAATAAATCTCTGGGTATAATGCTTACAATGGTAGCCATCGGCGCACCGCTGGTGATCTCTTACACTGTATTTGTTTACAAAACTTTCAGAGGCAAAGTAAAGCTTGACGAAACCAGTTATTGATGTGAATATTCATCGCGGCGAAGAACTTATAAGGATAGAGCTATAACCCATGCTGCTCAAAATACAGCAATATATGGTCTTTCAGGAAATCTTCCTGCTCAAATAAAGACTGGATCTTAATTTCTTTGATCTGTGAAAAATGCGGCCAGCCGTCCTTATCCTTTCCTTCAAACTTATAGTAACCGCTGGATAGCAGCAGCGTGCAAACAGCTACGTGCATCAGATCCTGCTTTTGTTCCTTGGTAATTTTATGCGGCATAAAACCCGTCTCCTGTATGCCTATGAGAAAAAGTATGGTTTCCATGTCAGGCTTTTTGCCGAACTTCTCTGCCAGCTTAGCTTCCAGGTTCCACCAACGTTGCTGCAAATCCTGTATCATTAAAATATTTTTATTTATTAAAATCAATTTCTGTATTGTCGCCTACATTCAGGCTCTTACCTGAGCCATGCAGGCTTACATCACTCCCAATGAGGGAATTATAGATCACCATATCTTCGAGTTTGGCGTAGGAACCAATGATGGAGTCCCGTGCAATGGAATTGCTGATAATGGTATTTTCCCCTACCGAAATATGCGGGCCTATGATAGAACCTTCTATCACGCAATTAGCGCCTATGCTTACCGGTGCAATGATGATGGACCTTTCGGTGGTCACGCTCTCATGTATCCCCATGCTCTGGTGCTTCAGCAGGAAAGCATTTGTTTCCAGCAGTGTATCTTTGCGGCCACAATCGTACCAGCGCCGCACCCCGAAAGATTTCATGCGCACACCTTTAGAGATCATGCATTGCAGTGCATCTGTAAGGTGGTATTGTCCGTGCGTTTTTATGTTGTCGGAGAAAAGTGTATCCAGGCATTCAAACAATATATTGGTTTCTTTGATCCTGTACACACCCACCAGTGCAGTGTTGCTCATAGGTATGGCGGGCTTCTCTTCCAGGTGGGATATATAGCCATCAGCTTTTAGCTGTACCACACCAAAGCCGCGCGGATCGTCGACCCTTTTTACCGCGATCATGGTTTTATCTGCATTAATTACTTCAGCCACATCAAAATCAGTGATGGTATCGCCCATGACAATGATCAGTTCATCGTTGGCTACAATTTCTTTAGCAAGGATAATGGCATGGCCCGTACCCTCTCTTTTGTCCTGCTGTACAAAATGGCAGATAAGATCCGGATATTTTTCGTTTACGTGCTCCTGTACTTTTCCACCCAGGTAACCAATAATAAAGATAAACTCTCTGATGCCGGCATTTTTTAATTGCTCTACTGTAAAATCAAGAACAGTTTTTCCTGCTACCGGCAGCAATGCTTTGGGTTGGGTGTATGTATGAGGCCGTAACTTTGCGCCGGTGCCTGCAACCGGTATTATTGCTTTCATCCGTTAGAATTTATTTTTTTCTACACACCATAGGTTATGTATACGTTGTGCGTTGTATGTAAGAGGCAAATGTACAAAGTTTTTATTCGCCATGCAGGTGGCGCGGCGTTTTATAGAATTATTTGGCTATTTTTGTTATTCTTAAAAATACATCCTCTATGCAAAGAGATACCCCAATTTTTGACTTATTAGCCAAAGAATTACAACGCCAGAGAAGCGGCATTGAGTTAATAGCTTCAGAAAATTTCACCAGCCTCCAGGTGATGCAGGCCATGGGCAGTGTTCCTACAAACAAGTATGCCGAAGGCTATCCCGGAAAAAGGTATTACGCAGGCTGTGAAGTAGTAGATGAAATGGAAAACCTTGCCATTGACCGTTTGAAACAAATATTCAACGTGGAGTATGCCAACGTACAACCGCATAGCGGCGCACAGGCAAATGCAGCAGTGCACCTGGCAATTTTAAATCCCGGCGATAAGATTTTAGGGCTTGACCTAAGCATGGGCGGACACCTTACACACGGCTCCAATGTGAACTATAGCGGTAAATTGTATGAAGCGCATTTCTACGGTGTGCAAAAAGAAAACGGACTGGTGGATTATGAAATGCTTGAGCAGAAAGCGCGCGAAATAAAACCCAAACTTATCATTGTAGGCGCCAGCGCTTACAGCCGCGACTGGGACTATGCCAGGGTAAGAAAAGTGGCTGATGAAGTTGGCTGCCTGTTGATGGCCGATATTGCACACCCTGCAGGCCTCATAGCAAAAGGATTGCTCAGTGACCCGTTTGATCATTGCCACATTGTTACTTCCACTACCCACAAAACATTGCGCGGCCCACGCGGAGGCATCATAATGATGCGCAAGGATTTTGAAAATCCCTGGGGGCATAAAGACAATAAAGGCAATACCAAAATGATGAGCCATCTGCTGGATATGGCAGTATTCCCGGGCATACAGGGCGGGCCTTTAATGCACGTAATAGCTGCAAAAGCAGTAGCTTTCGGTGAAATTTTATCAGACGATTATACACAATATGCGCACCAGGTACAAAAGAATGCACAGGCTTTGGCTGCTGCATTTGTGGCCAGGGAATACAACATCATCAGCGGGGGTACAGAAAACCACCTGATGCTGATAGACCTGCGCAACAAGAATATTTCCGGCAAAAAAGCAGAACAGGCTCTGGTGAAAGCCGAGATTACTGCCAATAAAAATATGGTGCCCTTCGACGATAAGTCAGCATTTGTTACCTCCGGTATACGTTTTGGCACTGCTGCCATCACCACACGCGGCATGAAGGAAACAGACATGCAGTTTATTGCAGATGTGGTAGACAGGGTATTGATGAACAGTGAAGATACTGCCACCATAGAAGCTGTAAAAAAAGAGGTAAACGCATTTATGGAACAGTTTCCTTTGTATCCGGAATTATAATTTTAAAAGAACTTACCAACGCCTATACGTTTTTATGCGTATAGGCGTTTTTTATTCTGTTTACATGAAGCTTAAATAGAAAATTTACAACTGCCGGGTTGTTTTTGGTTGTACTATTAATTATTTTCAAAAAATTTACGGCTCTATTTAAATAATTCACTAATCGCTTACCTTTGCCTACCATTTTTTACCAGGAGAGCATGCATGTATATTTGGCGATCAAACGGCTCCAGTACATCCTAAAACCTGGTAAAGAAATAAGGTTAAATGCGCATGAAATGTCCATAAGAATTTTGAGTAGATTTTTACCAAACATGCTGGAAGTTTTATGGTAAATTCCATGTGCTCGCAAAAACAAAAACATATACATATGTAACAAAGCATTCTTCCCGATAGCTACCGGGAAGAATGCATATCCGGCCATTCAAACATTAAAAGATTTACGGATGAAATTAAGAGTAAGAGACTGGATCACACTTTTCCTGCTATCTATAGTCTGGGGCTCTTCTTTTATTCTTATAAAAAAGGGTGTTGCTTCCTTTACCCCATTCCAGGTAGGCGCCATCCGTATGACATTGGCAGGGCTGATGCTGGCGCCAACTGCCTATCGTTTCAGAAAAATATTTCCCAGGAGACACCTTAAATGGATTTTGCTGGCAGCGCTTACCGGCAACCTGCTGCCAATGTTTATTTTCCCGTATGCGCAGGAGCATGTGAGCAGCGCTGTTGCGGGCGTATTGAACTCTACACAATCCATATTCATCATTACGCTTGGCGCAATCTTCCTGAAAATGCATTCCAGCCGCGGAGAAATTATCGGCGTGATCATGGCATTCATCGGCGTATTGCTTTTATTTGTGGGAGGTGAAAAAAGTGCAACTTCACAAGACAGCAATTGGCTTTATTTTATCCTGCTGCTTCTGGCCACCGTGTTTTATGCCATTAATACATTCATTACAAAAAGGCGTATGCGCGTACCTGCTATTGCCTGGGCATCTTACATTGGTGTGGCGCTGATCGTGCCGGGAGCCATCACTTTATTGATCACAGGTTTTTTTCATAATTTCAATAGCTATCCTGCGCGTTGGGAAGGTTTGGGATATATCTTTATTCTTTCCTTTTTCGGTACTGTACTTGCCAATATTTACAATTACAAACTCATTAAAGACACATCGCCGTTGTTTGCCTCAAATGTAGCCTTGCTGTTGCCGGTGGTGGCACTTTTCTGGGGGTATGTAGACGGAGAGGCAATAGGCTGGCTGCAAATACTGGGTTCTGCCATGATCGTTGCAGGCCTGTACTTCTCAAGAAGAGTGAAAAAGCCGGTAAAATAAATTACTTTCTGTTTTCCTTTACATAGGTTTCTTTACACTGCGGAGAACAAAAGCCGTAATTTTTCCCGTTGATCACCGCTGTATCAGTAATTCCTGCACTTAAAGGCATCATACACACAGGATCTTTATCCATCGCAAACTGCACATTTGTGTATAAATGGCTATTGTCTTTACCACCCATGGTATGATCTTCTTCTACCTCAATCTCCGGAGTATTCTTTACCTCGTTGTTCTGGTTAGCGCAGGAAGTAAAAAGAAAAGCTGCCACAATAAAACTGAATGTAAATTTCATATTTAAGGTTTTATTATTGTTATTATTGAATACGGTTGTTCAAAGTTAGCGTATATTGAGTGTAATATCAACCGAAACAATTGTAAAATGCCTAACCATCTTATTAACGAAACAAGCCCTTATCTTTTACAACACGCACATAACCCTGTGGACTGGTACCCGTGGGGCGAAGAAGCACTACAGAAAGCAAAGCTGGAAGATAAACCAATACTGGTGTCTATAGGTTATGCAGCCTGCCACTGGTGCCATGTGATGGAGCACGAAAGCTTTGAAGATGAAGAGACGGCAAAGCTGATGAACGCCTTTTTTGTAAATATAAAGATAGACCGGGAAGAACGCCCTGACCTGGACCACATTTACATGGATGCATTGCAGGCGATGAGCGGAAGTGGAGGCTGGCCTTTAAATGTTTTCCTTACGCCGGATAAGAAACCTTTCTACGGAGGTACGTATTTCCCGCCTAAACCATACTACAACCGGCCTTCGTGGAAAGATGTGCTGGTAAGTATTCACCAGTATTACACAGAAAAAAAAGAAGAAGTAATACAGCAGGCCAATAAGCTTACAGACTATATAAAAAATGCAAATACCCTCAACGCCAACAAAACCAATGCCCTGCCGTTGAACGAAGAAATGACGAGGCTTATCACTGAAAACATTTTACAATCAGCAGATAAAAAATGGGGCGGCTTTTCACGGGCGCCTAAATTTCCGCAAACCTTTGCCATCCTAAACTTATTAAGGGCCAGCTATTTTCAGAAAAACGAAGCTGCTTTGCAACAGGCTTTGCTAAGCCTGGATAAAATGATCAGCGGCGGCATCTATGACCATGCAGGCGGAGGTTTCTCGCGCTACAGCACTGATGAATACTGGCTTGCACCTCATTTTGAAAAAATGCTGTACGACAACGCTTTGCTGGTAGAAACACTTTCGGAAGCTTACCAGTTGACAAGAAAAGAGCATTATAAAAAAACCATTGAAGAAACTATTGCTTTTGTTGAAAGGGAATTAATGCATGAAAACGGAGGCTTCTTCTGCGCGCTGGACGCGGACAGCGAAGGCGTAGAAGGCAAATTCTACACCTGGACCAAAACTGAAATTGATGAAATACTCAAAGAAGACAGCCGCCTGTTTTGCAAAGCATACAATATCTCTGCTGAGGGCAATTGGGAGCACACCAATATACTCTGGCTTCCGAAACCTTTGGAGCAAATAGCGGATGAAGAACAAACAGACAAAGAAACAATAGAAACAGTTCTTGCACGATGTAAAGAAAAATTATTCAATAAAAGAACGGAAAGAGTGCGCCCGTCCACAGACGACAAGATCATCTCAGGCTTAAATGCGCTGATGATATCTGCGCTCTGTAAGGCTTATGCAGCGCTGGGTACAGAACATTACAGGACACTTGCAACAACTACCATGCAGTTGCTTGAAAAGTATTTATTCACTCAAACCGATGGCAAATGGAAGCACACTTTTAAAAACGGCGAAGCAAAGATCAACGCCTTCCTGGACGACCTGGCTTACCTGGTGAAGGCATATATTGACCTGCATGAATGCACTGCCGATACTCACTACCTGCTAAAAGCAAAAGAACTTACTGCGTTTGTAATACATCATTTTACCGATGAAGAAAATATACTTTTTTATTTTACAGAAGCAGGCAATACAGATGTTATCCTAAGAAAAAAAGAAATACATGATGGCGCTACGCCTTCGGGAAATGCAGTAATGGCCGGCAACCTGCAACATTTGTCTATAGCTTTTGATATGCCGGAGTGGAATGAGCGCGCATTGCAGATGTTGCAATCCATAGGCCATGCAGCTATACAGCACCCTGTGTCTTTTGGTGTGTGGTGCCTGGTGGCGCAGAAATATGTGTACGGTATCAATGAAATTGCCGTGACCGGAAAAGAGGCCGGTGAAGCAGCTAAAAATATTTTGCACAGGTATATTCCGCACAAAATTCTTTTTGCATCTAATATAGAGAATGAGCAATTCCCTTTACTGGCAGGCAAAGAAATTGCTGAAGAAACAAGAATATACCTTTGTAAAAACTATGCCTGCAGCGCGCCGGTAACAACAGTTGAAGAGCTGATGAACGCTATGGCTTAGCCACCACACGCAAAGTGCTTTTGATCTTATTGGCCAGGTAGGTAAGCTCTGCAATATTTTCGCCCAGGATAGTTGCGTGCCCCATTTTACGCCCCGGTTTGGTGTGTGTTTTTCCGTAAAGGTGCACAAAAACTTTATCCATTTTCAGCACTTCTTCCAAGCCTTCATACACAGCTTCGCCGTCAAAGCCTTCTGCGCCCAGGATATTTACAATGGCCGATGGCAAAATAGGGTCTGTATTGCCTAAAGGATACTGCAGCATAATGCGCCACAACATATCGTACTGGCTTGAGTAGTTGGCTTCAATTGTCTGGTGGCCGCTGTTGTGTACCCGCGGTGCAGTTTCATTTACATATACATCCTGATTGCGGTCTACAAAAAGTTCTACCGCAAAGATGCCCGGGCTATCCAGTTTCTGTACCACTTTCTGCGCCATGGCCTCGGCTCTCCAAAGCACTTCTTTCTGCACTCTGGCAGGAGCCAATTGAAAATCGAGGAGGTTGAGTTTTTTGTCGAACATCATTTCTACCGGCGGGAAGAACACCAGCTCACCCGTGTCGCTCTTGGCAACAATTACAGACACCTCCTTTTCAATATCTACCAGCTTTTCCAATACAGATGGCGCGTCAAACGCTCTGTCCATGCCCCTTTCATCATATATAACCTCTACGCCTCTGCCATCGTAACCCCCCTGCCCCAGCTTATGCACCGCCGGAAAAAGGCTGGTATTCTTTTCAACATCTTTTTTGCTTTCGGTGATCACATAATCGGAGGTAGGTATTTCGTTGTCTTTATAGAAATTTTTCTGGATGATCTTATTTTTGATGATCCTGATGGCTGATGGCCTGGGATATACACGCACGCCGGCTTTTTCAAGCGTTTCCAACGCCTCTACATTTACTGTTTCAATCTCTATTGTGATGGCATCAAGATCTTTTCCGAAATCAACTACATCATCATAATTTTTTATATCGCCTTTGATAAAATGATGACACAAATGTGCAGCCGGACAAGCTTCATCATTTTCCATTACATATGTTTCCACTACATAATTTGCCGCTGCCTGCAACAACATTCTGCCGAGCTGCCCGCCACCAAGTATCCCGATTTTTTGCATAGATATCTATTGAAGAGAAAGCGCAAATTTAACTATTGCTAAATATTTTTATCTAAATAAAGATATATTTTTGATTTCTATGAAAAAAATAGTTGTGTTATTGCTGTTGGTTATTTCTTCTGGTGGCATATATGCACAGTACAACATCGCAGATATGATGAATCTCTCGCCTGCGAAAACGCAAAGCATGCGGCAGAAGGAAACAATATTGCGTAACGACTTCCAGAAAGCAGGATTCAGCTACCCTGTAAAGCAGGTTTTTATTCGCTCCTTCAAATATGACCATGAGCTGGAAGTTTGGGTAAGGAATAGTGAAAGAGAGCCTTTCACGCTTTTTAAAACCTATAAGGTTTGTGTAATGGCCGGCGATCTGGGGCCAAAAAGACTGGAGGGAGATTTCCAGGTACCGGAAGGATTTTATTACATCTCTGAATTTAAGCCAAACAGTGAATTTTACCTTTCTCTCAAGCTCAATTATCCCAATGAAAGCGACAGAATACTCAGTGATAAAATAAGCCCGGGAGGGGAGATCTATATCCACGGAAGCTGCGTAAGCGTAGGATGCATCCCTTTGCAAAACAACCAGGTTGAAGAAGTATATCTGCTGGCAAGCGGCGCTAAACTAAGCGGGCAAAAATATATTCCCGTGCATGTGTATCCTTTCAGGTTCAATAATACCAAGGCGCTGGACTACTACACTAAATATGCTGAAGGTGATTACAACAGTCAACGTTTTACTTTATCCCTGCGGTATATTTATGATTATTTTGAGCGCACTAAACAACTGCCGCTTATCGGTATTAACAGCAGAGGCGAATATGAATTGTTGAGTTCGTTGTAAGCATCCCGGCAAATCCGTTCAAACCATTATATAAATTTACAAATTTGCGATCCTTTACTTCAGCATAAACCATGGATTTTTTATAATTAAGGTAAGGGTATTTCCACACTATCTGCGTCGGTGATGCCTTTGCATGATTATAAGTAAAGCAGAATACTTTTTACTTGTGCGGCACCTGTTTATGATCCGGTATGGCAGAAACAACCTCGCTTAGTTGTACAGGCGCTTATTTGTAGTCAACCCGGTGCTTTTCAGTCAAACTCGCCGCTTGAAGCGCTTCCCGTAGATTGTTGTGCCTTTGAATGGCGGTGATAAAACCATTAGCAAGAATAAACACCGTAGCTACTGACGCAGAGCTAATTTCCGCTCCCGTTTCTATGTCATGCCATGTAGCACATTCTTCCACCACAACCGTATCTCTGAACTGGAAATAGCTTATTGGCTCCAGTGTGATGTTGGCACGGCTTACCCAATCCAACATAACGTTTACGCCTTCCACATCGCCTTTCGGGCCAGACATGCCGACATTTTTTGCCACTAGTGAACCCAGGATTTCCTTATTCTTTGTATTTAATGCTTCATGCCACTTACTCACAGTTTGCAAATCATATTTTTTCATAAAGAAAAGATGAAATAGTTATTTATTTTGTTTGATGTTAAGTGCAAGGCTAATTTCTGCCAGTATTGCTGCCAGGCTATCGGGCTGTGACAAAAACGGTGAGTGCCCGCTTTTTAAAGTATATACTTTTTCGCAGGGCATAGGCGCTTGCATTTTCCGTTGGCTTGCAATACCAAGTGCACGATCATCCAGTGTTTCAATATAAAACCTCCTCATAAATGTTGCGGCCGAAGTGTCTTCTTGCAGGGTTTGATCGCCAACGGAATGAGGCACTAATGGTTCTGCTCTCAGTTGTTTAATGGCCCAATGTGCTGTTGCATCATCACAATCTTCATAAAACAACCTCTTCGCTTTATTTTTATCGACCCTCATTACTTGATTTTGCTCATCAATAATCAATGAGGATTGCATGATTGATTGTGAATCGCCTTTTAATATTTGCGGAGGCGACATGCCTTCTGGCAACAGAAAAGCAGACAAGTAAACCAGTCCTTTTATCTTATCCGGGTATCTTTTGGCTAATTCTGAAATAACCATACCGCCCGAACTGTGGCCAAGCAGGATTACGGGCTGCTGCCGGGTTGTGAGCCATGCGCCGATACTATCAGCATAGCTAAAAAATTCTTTGCCGCCAACCCGGTAGCTGGGAGTAACTACATGGAAACCTCGTTTTTCCAACAATGGCTTTAGCTTGTTCCAACACCAGGCACTGTGAAAGCCCCCATGAATCAAAACATATGTATCTGCTGACTTTCGATACTTATTTGATTCATTGAAGCTACAGGTACAAAGAAAAAGTACCAGGAGGAAGCAGCCAGTCAATCTGTGAATCATTTTTTTTACAAAGGTGCCTGTAATCAAGCATGGGAAATTGTAAGTTTCCGACATCGCACAATAAGGGAAATGGAGCTACACAATAAGATTGGCAACGGAAGCGGTCAACTCCTTCTTCAAAGCCCCGGGATTCAATCCTGATAGTTCTTTTGTTTGTTTGATGAAATGAGATTGGTCAAAATAACCCAGTTCGTATGTTATATCTGTCATTGTGCCGGCAGCCTTTCCAGACAGTAACTTTACAGCTTGCCTAAACCTGCTTACTTTTAAATAGTGTCGCGGTGAAACACCTATGACTTCTTTAAATTTTCTTTCCAACCCTTTTTCAGAAATCCTGAATTTTACCTGCAGGTCTTTTACAGTCAACATGCCGCCTTGTTGCCTTATGTACGCAACGCAATGCCTGATTAAATGGTCAGCGCTTTCACTTGTGGAAAGGCGGCTAAAAAGATAGTGTGATAAAAAATTTAGTTTATCTGAACGGGTCTTCTTCGAGGCAATAGCTTCGCTAATTCCAACTTTAAGAAAATCATCCAAACCAATGCGGCGATTTGTTAATTCGTAAGCATGCAGGTGGAATAACTCATTGATGGCGCAAGGATGAAACAGTACGCCCACTACTGAAAATGGTTTTTGGTTTTGATTCAGCGTCGGTGTTGTAGTCTGGCCATATACCATTGTTCTCTGAAGAGTACCGTCATTTTTACCTGAAGAAAACTCCATCAAAATGCCTGATGAATCATCAACAAACGTGCGAATGTCCCTTTGGCAATTGTCAGGCTCCGCTTCTAATGTCCAGAAGTATTGTACATAGGCTTGTAATCTTAAGTCAGGGTGAATAATTGCGTATTTCATACTGCTCTGTCTTTCCTGTTAAAGTTTAATACCTCATGACTGCGCAGGCTCCCGGTGTACCGAGGCAGGATTTTAGAGACGCGGTGGAGTCACAGTTAACGCTGGGTTTAATGCATTGCCTTATTGCTAAAGTATATATTCCGATAATCATTACCTACATGTCGTTGGTGATCTTTTTATAACTGGAATTAATACCGCGGATAAGTGAAGAAGAAAATCCGCGATGCTCCATCTCATTTAAACCTACAATGGTACATCCTTTAGGCGTGGTAACCTTATCAATCTCCTCTTCCGGATGGGTATTATTGATCAGCAATAATTCTGCCGCGCCCTTCACGGTCTGTGCAGCTATCAGTGAAGCAACTTTAGCGCTAAAACCTATTTCAATACCGCCCTGGATGTTAGCGCGGATAAAACGAAGCGCATACGCGGTGCCACAGGCCCCGAGTACAGTTGCGGCATCCATCAGTTTTTCTTCTATCACCACCGTTTTGCCAACCTGGTTAAAAAGATTGGCCACAAAATCTTGCTCCGCTTCCGAAGCATTCACATTGCAGATACACGTCATACTTTCGTTTACGGCAATGGCTGTATTAGGCATGGCTCTGAAAATAGTAAAGTCAGGCGAAAGCATTTCCTGCAGGTCCTTAATCCACACGCCGGTGATCACGCTGATGATCTTATGTTGGCCGGCTTTTAACGCAGGCCCCAATTGAGCGATCACTTCTTTGATCTGGAAGGGCTTCACAGCAAAAACCACCCACTCCGCATCCTGTACAGCGTACTGGTTATCATGTGTAACCGTAACGCCTTTTTCCTGGAACGGCTGAAGCAATGCAATATTCCTTCTTGTAAGCACAAGGTTTTCCGGTTGCAGAAAGCCGCTGTTTATAAGTCCCAGCGCAATGGATGCTCCTAAATTTCCTCCGCCAATGATTGCAATTTTTTGCATGTGTATATTTTTAGTGCGCCGCTTTGCGGCTGTTTTATTGTAGAATGGAATAACCATTTTTAGATTCCATACTCATTCCCGGTTGGTCTCGCCTCAGGCGTGATGGCTTATTTCATACTGATTTATTTTATTCTATATTACCGGACAATGACTGCAAACCATTGTTAATCCTTTTAATGGTTTCTTCGGCACCGATCGCTTCTGCAATTTCAAATACGTGCGGGCCAAACTTACCGCCGACGAGCATAATGCGCAGCGGCAGCATAAGCTCCCCGGCTTTTATACCTTTGGCTGATGCCAGCTCTTTAAAGTGATGCTCTAATTTTTCATTGGTAAAATCTTCAGATGCCTTCTGCTGATAGGTTGTTGCCAGGGCTTTGAAAAAAGCATCCTTATCAGCATCCCACTTAGGCTGAACTGCTGACATATCAACGTTTTCGGGCGTTTTAAAAAAGAATCCTGCCTGTACCATAAAGTCAGTGAGCAGTGTGCAGCGTTCCTTCACCAATTCAATTACCCGCAGTAATTTATCATCGTCGTTTACTGCTATATCATTTTCAGAAATAATATTTTTAACGTAGGGCAACAGCTTATCGGCAGAAGAATGCTTTATCCACTCCTGGTTGAACCACAAAGCTTTTTCATAGCTGAATTTAGCACCGCCTTTGTGTATCCTGTCAGTAGAAAATTTTTGTACTAATTCTTCCAAAGAAAACAATTCCTGCTCTGTACCATCATTCCAACCCAACAGTGCCAGCATGTTTACAAATGCTTCCGGCAAAAAGCCTCTTTCGCGAAAGCCATTGGTAAATTCTTTTGTGCGCGGGTCTGTCCAGTTCATGGCAAATACCGGGAAGCCCAGCCTGTCGCCATCGCGCTTAGAGAGTTTGCCTTTGCCGTCGGGCTTCATTATCAGGGGCAGGTGTGCCCACCGGGGCATATGTTCCAGTCCGAACAAATATTCCCAAAGCTTTACATGCACCGGCGCGCTCGGCAGCCATTCTTCCCCGCGGAATGCGTGTGAGATCTTCATTAAATAATCATCTACAACTACGGCGAGATGGTAAGTGGGCATGCCGTCGGCTTTCAGCAATACTTTATCATCTACTTCCGATGTATTAAAAGTCACTTCACCGCGCACCATATCTGTAAAAGAGACTGTTTCGTTTTCCGGCATCTTTATCCTGATCACGTAAGGAGTGCCGGCCTTTCGCAGGCTGTCCGTCTCATCCGCCGACAAAGAAAGTGAGTTGCGCATCTTATGCCTCAATGCTGCATCATACCTCGGTGAAGGGTTGCTTTCGGTTTTAAATTCTGTGCGCATTTTCTCCAGCTCTTCCGGCGTATCAAAAGCATAGTAAGCAAAACCTTTTTGAATTAATTGCTCTGCATATTGACTGTAAATGCCCTGTGCCTTTCTTTCGCTTTGCCTGTAAGGCCCGTACGCCCCGCCTTTCTCAACACTCTCATCGGGCTCAAGACCGCACCAGGCAAGGGTTTCATTGATGTAAGCCTCCGCGCCTTCTACAAATCTTGTCTGGTCTGTATCTTCAATTCTTAAGACAAATTCACCGTTATTTTGCTTCGTAAACAGGTAGTTAAACAGCACGGTGCGCACACCGCCAAGATGCAGGCCCCCGGTTGGCGAAGGCGCAAAACGTGTTCTTACTTTTTTATTGCTCATGTGAGCAAAGATAAAATATTAAAGGTGTTCGCAACTGCAACAACCTGTATAAAATTCGCTAAGGCTTATTGTATCTACGCCGGCGAATAAATAAGCGTGCTATTGCTTGTCAAAATCCAGGATAACGCCGTTGATGCAATAGCGCAAACCTGTAGGTGGCGGCCCGTCTTCAAACACATGCCCCAAATGCGCTTCGCATCGCCCGCACTGTACTTCTGTACGTCGCATGCCGTGGCTGTTATCAGGTTTGTAGATCAGGGATGCTTTGCTGATGGGCTCAAAAAAGCTCGGCCAACCACAGCCCGATTCAAATTTGGCATTGCTTTTAAAGAGCGGGTTGCCGCAGGCTTTGCAATGATAAGTACCTACTTCATCTGATGTTTCAAAAGGACTGGTAAAGGGGCGCTCTGTTGCTTTATTCCTGGCTATTTCATATACCTCGGAAGATAAAATCTTTCTCCACTCTTCGTCAGTTGTCTGCACTTTAGCTGTGTCTGTTTTGGAGTAATGCGGATTATTGGCTGGCATAGTCTGGTTAGTTTTGGTGATTGAATTATTTTCCTGTCCACGGCAACTGCTCATCAGCGTGAAAATGAAAATAAGAAATATGTATATTTTACTGTTCATGTATTTTATCTAAAAAAATTTCTGCCATCATACATCTTACGCTGCCGCCGCCAATAGTCTCTATCGTAGTTATATCCACAGGCAACAGCTTTGTATGCTTTTTTAATTTTTGTTTCTGTTCGGTGGTAAGAGATGCATGGGCTGTCTTACTGAGCAGCGTAAATTGCTCATTAGCCGCATTGTGTACCTGCAGCATATTACCGGCAAAGTGCTGCATCTGCTCATAAGAAATATTGACAAGGCTGTGACCGGTAGTGCGCAGGCAATCTGCCACGCTGATCTGCTCCTTTACGGTATCAATCGCTTCCAGGCAAATAACCGCGTAGGTTTCACCGACATGCATCATCACATTGGTATGGTATATTTCCCTGCCACTTTTATCTGATGCGTTGAAGGCAACAGGCTTATAATCCTGCCGGTCGCAGAAACGCCTGAACAACTCTTTGTCTGTGCGTTGTGATAAACATGCATAGGCGATTTTATTATCGTGGTCAAACACCATACTACCGGTACTTTCAAGAAACTGGCCTTCTGGTATTTTTTCGGTCCAGTCTTCAAAGGCGGTAACGATGTATTGTTTCTTCAGCATATCCAGTATATCCTGCCTTACTTCCAGTCTCCTGTTTTCGGCATACATGGGAAACAGCATCAGCTTGCCGTTCGGAAAGGTACAAAACCAGTTGTTTGGGAAAATAGCATCCGGCTTTACAGGGGAAGGCGTATCTTCCACTATGATCACTTCAATGCCATGTGCTGTAAGCGTTTGAGCAAAGCGGTCAAATTCGTGTTGCGCTGCAGACAAGATATCCTGTGGCGACCTGCCCGAGACCTCTGTCTGGAAATAGTTGTTTTGCGCGGTCTCTGCATTGTAGCCGAAGGCCGCAGGTCTGATCATTAATATTTTAGATGCGGTTTGCATTGGTTTAAATTTTATCTCTCAACAAAGGCAGGCTCATACAATGTGATCCCCCCCTGGCCCTTGACAGTTCTGAAGCTGTAAGCAATATTAGTGTATTTTCAATTTTATCAGGGTCTTTTTTTCCTGAAGCAAAATCTTCCAGCAGCGCGTCGGCATCCACAACGTCAAACCCATGCTCAATAAAGCTTTGAGATGTTTTTTCATTTCGCTCATACCCGATAACCACGCCGTTTTTAAGCGCCAGCACGTTGCAGGAATCTGTCCATTGCTCCCGCTCGTCAAAGGGGAAAATATTATCGGCGCTGTAAATAATTTTTACATCATCAGGGTTTACTTGAAAATCTTCTATGCTTATGTTTCTCAGCAGCGACTCAAGCCCGGTAATTTTGCCCGATATATCGGCCTGGTAATTTTTTTCAGGTGAATAGTCTTCGTATATTTTCTTTTCAAAACGCAGTATTTCCACATTAGAATCTTTGCCCAGCGCATCTTCATGGGTGATCTTTTCGTAATAATCAAAGCGCGTACGCTTCTTATTCAGGCGTTCTGAAAAACGGCCAAACAACACCCAGGTATCTTTGCGTACCTGCGTAAAGATAGTGTCTATATGCATTATAGCGCGCAGCTTGGGGATCTTGATCACTGAAATTTTTTCGATGCCTGTGGCCTTCTTTTCAAAAATAGCATGGATCACTTCATTAATGCCTGAAGCGGTTGTACGCTCGCTGCACCCGATAAGCAAATGGTTAGGCGATATCATCATTACATCGCCGCCTTCAATGCTGGTCTTTTTGCGCTGCTGCAACTCTTCGCTCAGCAGGAAGAAATTGCTTGGCTCAGATATCTCTATCAGTTTTTCTTCTTTGTCTTTAAACAAAAGGTATTGTGCAATGTAGCGCGCAAAAAGCGACTCTCTTTCCCTGGCAGGCGCGTGTGCATTGCTCAGCAACAGGTGATCGTTTATAGTGATGGCTATGTCGCGTGTAAAAATAAAGTTGGGCAATGGCGGAAAAATAAAATCAATTTCCCTGCCTGTGCTGTCCTTCATGGTGCCGGAGATCAGCGTTTTTGCGAGCTCATGGGCATCTGTAATCCTTTCAAGCTTCTTTTCGGTGAGTGTACTTACGCCTTCCCAGGCGCAGGTTGCGGAAATGATGCGCTTACGAGTAGCTTCATCCTGCAATATCTGGGCAAGCAGGTATTGCGAATCCAATACTTTGGAACTGTTGAAATAATTTTTATTATCCGGTTTGTAACAATCATTGTTGCCGGGGTTATCCTGTTCGTACTGGGTTACATACTTTGCTTTTTCGGGGTCAAGGAACCAAAGCAGGATTTTTATGTAACTGTTGTATTCCTTGCGCATTTGAGTAAGGTGTACTGTATCGTCGTACAGCCATTCTTTAAATTTTCCCGGTACAATTTTCCCTATTCCTCCGTCGGGGCTGTGAATAATGAGGCGTCGCAATCGCCCTATTTCGGAGTCAACAAAAATTTCTTCTTTTTCAAACATAAATCATCAGCATTATTTATCACAAGATAAATATTTTTCTGTAATGCGACTGTTTTGTACTTTTAAAAGTATATCGTGTAATACAATTATGATAAATGCAATGTTAGAGAAAGATATTCTCCCGCTTTTTGATTTGACTAATAATAAATTGGCAAGGGAAAGCCTTCTGAACCTCTTGTCGGAACCGCTGATATCTCAACAAAGCATTATTGAAAGGCAAAATCTGTTGCTGGAATTAAAAACACTCACCCCCATATTTAAAGGATATAATTATCCGCCGTATCCGTTTTACGAATGTTGCAACTTTTTAGAGCAAACAAAGTATAAAACATCTTTTTCAGAAAAAAGTTTGTTTCAGTTTAAGTTATGGAAGCGCAGCAACAGAGAAATTTATAACCCACTGTACTCCGGCATCAGCAATATTATCGTTTTCTTCTTTCCACTGTACGATAAATATTACGCCAGGATCAGTGGCGAGCAATATCCATCTTTTAAAAAAACCATTCATATCATAAAAAATTTTCTGGAGAGATTTGATTTAGCAGAAAACAATTATGCCATAAGAAGCGGCACTTTTACCGATAAAAAAATATTACGGATACTGCAGGTTGTAGATACAATAAAAACAGAAAAAACATTTGCTCATTTTCTGGATAATTTTATTTTATTTGAAACTTATATCTCTATTGCCTGTGCCATAGAAAAGAATAAATTTACATTCCCTGAATTTTCAGAAAATATATTCTCTGTAGATGAAGTTTACCATCCTGCGGTCAGGAACTGTGTTTCAAACAGTTTATCGACCAACAAAAATGTAATATTGATCACGGGCTCAAACATGTCCGGCAAATCAACATTTTTAAGATCTGTATGGCTTTGTGTGTATCTTGCTCATGTAGGACTGGCTGTGCCGGCCTTGGGATTTACTCTGCAATTTTTTGATAAAATATTTATATCCATAGATCATCCTGATGATATTGATAATGGATTAAGCCACTTTATGACAGAAATTAAGGCTTTGAAAATGGTTGTTGAGGCGGCTGCAACAGGTAGATGTTTTGCTGTTTTTGATGAACTTTTTAAAGGAACAAATATGGAAGATGCGTTATGGGTTAGCAATAAAACTATAAATGGGTTGAAGAAATTCAGCAATTCGTATTTTTTTATATCTACTCATTTACATGCGCTGGATGAAGATATTGACAGAAATACCGTGGATGATTTTTTCCTGGAATCTATCGTTGTAGAAAATACACCTAAGTTTACCTATCAGCTAAAGCGGGGATGGTCAAACGTTAAAATAGGAAAAATACTCTTTGAACAAGAAGGCCTCATCAAGCTATTGGAATAATTTATGATAACAAATTGATCAACCATTAATCCCAAACTATGCAAACACAAAAAATAATTGACCATATTGTATCCTGGATGAAGAACTATGCGGAACAGGCAAGGGCAAAAGGTTTTATACTCGGCATATCCGGCGGCGTAGATTCTGCCGTAGTTTCAGCATTGGCAGCCAGAACCGGCATGCAAACGCTTTTACTGGAAATGCCTATTCACCAGGCTACAGACCAGGTTACCCGCGCACAAGAACACATGGCGGCATTGCAAAAAGATTATCCGAATGTAGAAAATTTCTCCGTTGACTTAAGCCCTGTTTTCGACAGCTTTAAAAACCAAACGGCAAGCGATGCCTCCAATGCAGCTGTAAAAGAACTCGCACTCGCAAACACGAGGGCGCGCCTGCGCATGACCACGCTTTATTATTACGCACAACTCAATGGATTGCTGGTGGCAGGCACCGGCAATAAGGTGGAGGATTTCGGTATTGGTTTTTTCACCAAATACGGCGATGGCGGGGTGGACATCAGCCCCATTGCCCACCTGATGAAAACACAGGTGTACGAATTGGCAAAAGGCCTGAATATTATTGAAAGCATACAACAGGCAGCACCAACGGATGGCTTATTTGCCAACTCACCAACAGATGAAGACCAAATAGGCGCATCGTATCCCGAACTGGAATGGGCAATGGAACTTGCAGACACGCACCGGCCCGAAGACTTTGAAGGAAGACAAAAGCAGGTGTTTGAAATCTACCAAAGCAGGCACAAAGCCAATCTGCACAAAATGATTCCCATACCTGTCTGTGAAATTCCGGAAGCATATTTGCTTTAAATTAGTTTTTGGGGCGCTTCCGCTCTACGCATAGTGAGTTTCGTGAACCTTGTGAAACCTTGTTTACATGGTGGTTTAATTTTGCCTCCGATAAAGACAGCGGCCGTGTATTATCCACGTAGAAACAAACTATATATGTGTGCAGTGTTGAAATGCCGGTTCACCCAAAGAGCCGCTAAGTTGCCGCGCAAAGAAACTAAGATATTGAACCTTGAGCGCTTTATAATTACTTTGCGCGCTTTGCGAAATCTTGGCGTGGTTTGCGTGAAAATACCGGGTTATCGGGTGCAATCGGCTTTAATAAATCAGTTTGAAATTATCTTTCAGCACTTTTATATTTATATCGCGGCAGCTCTCACACGGATCGCCGTCAATGTGGATGGGCGCATGCTTTATATTTTTTATTTTTACTGAGGGCTTCTGGAAATAAAGAATATTTTTTGAAGATACAGATGATACAAACTGCTCCAGTTCGTTGTTGCCGCGTATTTGTTTGAGCACAGCAAAGGGCAGCTTGGCTTTACTCATTTTCTGCACAATTACAATATCCAGCAAACCATCATCCAGCGAAGCTTGCGGTGCGATGGTAAAATTATTGCCAAACTGGTTGCCATTAGCAATGCTGATAAAGTAGGCTTCCGTAAAAAAACTAAAACCGTCAATTTCTACTTCAAACTGGTAAGGATGCGCTTTAAAAAAATTAAGGATGCTTTGCTGTGTGTAAGTGATCAGTCCGCGCTGCGATGATTTGGCAAACTCATGGGCTATCTGCGCGTCGAACCCCAAGCCGGTGAGCATGCAGCCGTAATGTTCATTCACCATAAACGCGTCTGCATATTTCCACCTTCCCTGCAACACCAGATCAAATGCCAGTTTCGGCTTCGTAGGAATGCCTGCTGCTCTTGCCAGCCCGTTGCCACTGCCGTAAGGTATTATGCCGAAAACCACATCTTCTCCATGCAAAGCAGCCAGTGCCTGGTTTACTGAGCCATCTCCGCCCACCACTACCACATCGGTAATTCTTTCCTGCCGTATTTTTTCCTGCAAGTGTACATAATCGCCTTTCTTGCTGGTTTCAAACATTTCGCAATAGAGACCATGCTCATTACTGTATTTCTCTACAAGATTTACCAGTGTTTTTTTGTTCTTATTGCCGGAGATGGGATTAATGAGATACACGATTTTCCTGTCCTTGAGATCAGCAACAGGTTCATGCAATTTTGCAGCGGATTTGTGTATAGAAGTCTCCTGCATTATAGTCAGATTTCAAGGTGTATACTACAATTTCTACACCATAAAGTCTACAAATATACCCTTATCTCTTAAAAGAAAGTTGTTAATAATTGTTATAAATATTGGTATAAATAATTACATTGCGCAAAAGCAATTGACCGTTCAGAACTACACCATGCAACAAACAGAACATTTGTATGATCAGGCTTTAAGCTTGTTGAAACAACTTATAGCCACACCCGCTCTCTCAAGGGAAGAAGATAAAACAGCTTCTCTCCTGGAGCAATATTTTACACAAAACGGAATGGTTTGCCAGCGTTATCTGAACAATGTATGGTCAGTAAATAAAAACTTTGACAGCGCGAAACCCTGCATACTGCTTAACTCGCACCATGATACCGTAAAGCCTAACCCCGATTACTCATTGGATCCGTTTGCACCCATAGAAAAAGACGGCAGGCTTTTTGGTTTAGGCAGCAACGATGCCGGCGGCTGCCTGGTTTCACTTATCGCTGCATTTCAACATTTTTATCCTGCAGACATTCCTTTTAACCTGGTAATAGCCTGTACCGCTGAGGAAGAAGTGTCGGGAGTAAACGGTATAGAAGCGTTATTGTCAAACGCTGATTTCCTGCAAACCATACAGGAAGCTGACTTGAAAGCTCCTGAAAAAAAATGGTGCGGTATTGTAGGAGAGCCTACCCAAACCCAGCTCGCTGTGGCAGAGAAAGGCCTGCTGGTATTGGACGTAACTACACAGGGAAGGGCTGGCCATGCAGCGCGCGAGGAAGGCGAGAACGCCATTTATAAAGCGCTCCGGGAGATTGAATGGTTTCGCAACTATACTTTCGATAAAAGATCGGCATGGTTGGGCAAAGTAAAAATGACTGTCACTGCTATCCATACCGAAAACCGGCAGCACAACGTGGTACCTGCTTCCTGCCATTATACCGTAGACATAAGGTTTCCTGAATGCTACACCCACCCGGAAATTCTGGCTATCATCCAGGATCACATTGACAGCGAAGTGAAGCCGCGCAGCTTCAGGCTAAAATCGTCGGGCATTGATGTAGATCATCCGCTGGTAGCTGCAGGCATAAAGCTTGGCAAAAAACCTTATGGCTCCCCAACCAGTTCAGATAAGGCATTTATGCCGTTTCCCACGCTTAAGTGCGGGCCGGGCGATAGCGCCAGGAGCCACACCGCTGATGAATTCATCTACATCGAAGAGATCCATGAAGGCATTGAGTTTTATATAGACTTGCTGAATGCTGTAAAATTTTAATATCAGTATTATCTTCAATTAACTGTAAAATTTTAGGTAGATAATCGGATTATTTCCGATTATCGTGTTATTTTTTTACATTTGTTATATGAATCCGGTTACGATAAATAGTAATTTGTATAATCATCCTATTTCGCATCAGACCTTGTTAAGTCTTCTTAAAGATTACAAAAGACCAAATGACAAGATTTATGAAATGGTCAGTAACCATAAACTGGTTCCTCTCAGGCGTGGTTTATACGTTTGGAATAACCAGGTTTTGCCCGAGCCATTTTCCATTGCGAACGTGTTATACGGCCCCAGTTATGTATCGGCAGAATCTGCGTTATCTTATCGGGGCATAATTCCGGAAAGAGTTTTTTCCATTGTATCTATGACCTTGAAGCAATCTAAAATATTTAAAACCCATCTCGGGAATTTCGAATACATAAAACTTCCTGCACCTTATTATGCTTTTGGAGTAGAACAGGTAGAAATCCGGGATGGACAATTTTCACTAATGGCTGTTGCTGAAAAAGCATTGTTTGATAAAGTGATTACTACGTCAGGAGTTTTATTAAGAAGCATATCCTCTGCGAGGGACTTTATGCTGCAAAACCTAAGAATTGATGAAGATTTGTTAAGGAAGTTTGACGTCAAAACTATGCAAATATGGGTAAAGCATGCGCCTAAAAAGGCATCTCTCAAATACATTATTAAAGCTATTGAACAATTATGATAAAAGATTGGATAGCAGCATACAGGCCTGCTAATCAACAGGAATATATTCAGGCATTGCGTGAAATGATGCAGCAGATAGCGCTCGCGGGCTTGTACCGCGGAGGATTCTTCGAAAAAGCTGCTTTCTATGGTGGTACTGCACTACGAATTTTTTACGAGCTAAAACGTTTTTCTGAAGACCTGGATTTTTCATTAATTAAACAATACGATGACTTTGATTTAGAAAATTACATTCCGGCTATTGAGCGTGAATTTACAGCACAAGGAATGAATGTAAAGGTTAAGATCAAACATAAAACTAAAGATACGCATATAGAATCTGCATTTTTAAAGTCCGAAACAATATGGAGTGAGTTGTTGCTGGAAAACATAATTCCACAAATGGGTTTAAAAAAGGTAGCAGGCGTGAAAATAAAAATTGAGGTTGACACAAAGCCACCTCTCGGTTTTGAAACGGAAGAAAAGCTATTGCTCAGGCCGTTTGCATTCTATGTAAAATGTTTTCATATCCAGGATCTGTTTGCAGGAAAAATGCATGTATTATTATTCAGAAAATGGGGCAAAAATGTCAAAGGCAGAGATTGGTACGATATGGAATGGTATATACACCGTGGCATTGCCTTAAATCTTACCCACTTTGCCATTAGAGCTTATGAAAGCGGCGATTGGAACAAAACAACCATAACGCGCGCAGAGCTTTTAAAATTATTAAACAAAAGAATAGAACAGATAAACCTGGAAACTGCTAAAAATGATGTAGCCAGGTTTATTCCTGATGCCAGCGTGCTTAAAATATGGAGTAAAGATTATTTCTCAGACCTGGTAACATTGCTGAAAACAATGTAGAAATATATCACCAATTTTCAGCTACAGAATTATTTAAATACTGTAACTTTATTGATAAATGTATTGTTGCACCAAGCCGCTGCGGATTGTGATCGCATTTAATGGATTGAAAAATTATAACACACCATTAAACTATACACATGCTACAAAAAAGTTCCTGGAAAGATTATTTTGCCGTATCTAAAAAAGACAGAAATGCTTTTGTAATTACAATGGTGATTATCGGGGCCGTAATCGCTGCGCCATTTTTGTTTAACAGGAATAAGAAGGCCACAGGCATATCCGGTGCAGACAGTGCACTTGCACAAATACCTGCCGGAAAAGATTTCTTTGCACAGGAAGAAGTAGATGCAGCAGGCATTACCGAAGAAAAACTATTTACTTTCGATCCCAACACGCTGGACCTGGAAGGCTGGCTTTCACTGGGCCTCAGCAGGAAAACAGCCAATACCATCATCAACTATACAAGCAAGGGAGGCTACTTCTCCGAGCCTGAAAACATCCGGAAAATATGGGGGCTGAAGAAAGAGGAAGCTGACAAACTCATTCCCTACATCCGCATTCAAAACAAAAAAACAGCACGGAATAATTTTTCGTCAGGCTATGAAAAAAGAAAAGTGGCTGCTATAGATATCAACCAGGCAGATGCTGCCGAGTTCAAGGCGCTACCCGGCATTGGCGATGTGCTTAGTGAAAGAATTGTCAAATACAGGAACAGCATTAAAGCCTTTGCAGCTATTGAAGATATTAAAAAAGTATATGGCATTTCAGATGCTACTTTTGAAACAATAAGGCCTTATTTAAAAATCAGCAACCCAAAAGTTGTTATGCCAACAACCTTACGAAACACTGATGAACAGGCGGTTTCAGCAACTACTACAGCAAAGGCCGTCAACATCAACACCGCTACAGAGAAGGAGATGACAGCAGTAGGCATACCCAGGAATGTAGCCAGGTCTATTGTTGTTTACCGCGAACAAAACGGCAACTACAACCGTGTGGAAGATATTAAAAAGATCATTTTCATCAATGCAGATATCTACAAAAACGTAGCGCCGCTGATGACCGTGGAATAAGAAGCACAGACTGGAAAAAATTTTTTAATGATGTAAGTTTTTATTAGGTTTGTACAACAAAATTTTAAACTATGAGCTACCCGACCGAATTAAAATACACTAAAGACCACGAATGGCTACGTATTGCAGAAGGTAATATTGCAGTGATCGGTATTACAGAATTTGCTGCTACAGAGCTGGGAGATATTGTTTACGTGGATATTTCTACCGTGGGTGAAAATTTGAATGCAAACGATGTGTTCGGCTCCGTTGAAGCTGTAAAAACAGTGAGCGATCTTTTCTTACCCATCAGCGGCAAGATACTGGAAGTAAATCCCGAACTTTCCAATGCTCCTGAACTGATCAACTCTGATCCTTACGGCAACGGTTGGATGGTGAAAGTAGAAATGACAAATCCTTCCGAAACAGAAGGGCTGCTTAGTGCAGAAGCTTACCAGCAATTAGTAAGTTAGTCATAACTGACATTACATATTTATATGATCCGCCTTTTTACAGGCGGATTTTTTATTGATAAAAATCATCTTCCCCGTGTTGTTATTATTGATAATTTTGCACAACTTTTTCCCATCAAGATCTATATTAATTTATTATGCGAAAATTATTATGCTCACTACTTCTTGCAAGCGGCATACATGCTCATGCGCAGGAACTGCAACTACACTACGACTTCCTGAAAGAAAGGCAATACCTCACCGGTACCTTCGAAATTTTTAAGCCCGACAGGCTCGGCAGCACCTTTATGTTTACGGATGTAGACTTCAACAGGCACAAAGGCGGCGCTTCCCTGGCCTATTTTGAGATCGCGCGCAAATTCAATATTCCCAATAAAGCAATAGACGGTTTGAATGCGCACATTGAATACAATGACGGCCTGCTGATCTCCAAATCGGAAACACCCATTGGCATACCCATCAACCGTGCTGTTTTGGCAGGTGTTGGCTTCCCGGTAAAGCTGGGCAATTTTGTTTTAAACACTTCTTACCTTTATAAAAATATCCAGCGCTCCAACGGGCTCGACGGGCAGTTTACTGCCGTATGGCACCAGAACCTGTTCAACGATAAAATGACCATCCGCGGATTCCTGGATGTATGGAGCCAGCCAAAGCACTGGAACGATAAAAACAAGAAAACGGCTGTACTGCTCACCGAGCCACAGTTCCTGTACAACATTACACCGAAGTTTTCCATAGGCTCAGAAGTAGAGATCAGTAAAAATTTTGTTGTAGGCACAGATGATCTGAAAGTATTTCCTACGGTAATGGTTAAATGGGGCTGGTAATTTTTAAAACTAAATCAACATGCTAAACAAGCTATTTAAACTTCAGGAAAGGTCAACCGGCATCCGGCAGGAATTCATGGGCGGCCTGGTAACTTTTCTTACCATGGCTTATATTATTTTTGTAAATCCAAACATACTGGCAGACGCCGGTATGCCTAAGGAAGCACTGATCACCGTGACCTGTGTGGCAGCCATTATCGGTACGCTCATTGTAGGCCTCTGGGCAAATGTACCTTTTGCCATGGCTCCGGGCATGGGGCTGAATGCCATGTTTGCCTACACACTGGTACTGAGCCAGGGCGCAAGCTGGCAGCAGGCGCTGGGTGTAGTGTTCATGTCGGGCATATTTTTTATTCTTATCTCTATTTTAGGTTTGCGGCATAAGATCATAGATGCTATACCACAATCGTTGCGCATAGCCATCGGTGCGGGCATAGGCTTATTTATTGCATTCATCGGGTTTAAACAGATGGGGCTGATCGTGCCAAACGAAGCAACCATCGTGGGTGTAGGAAGCTTCAGCCCTGCGCTGGTGATAGGCATCGTAGCTTTATTGCTGATCGTATTGCTGGAGATCTATAAAGTAAAAGGCTCCATTCTCATTGGCATCATTGCCGCCACCGTTCTTGGCTTTATCTTCGATGCTAACCTTACCATGCCCGCAGAAGTGGTGAGCACGCCGCCTTCCATGGCGCCCGTATTGGGCAAACTGGAGATATGGTCTGTATTGAAAATCGCCTTCATTGTACCTATATTTTCTTTTTTGTTTGTGAATTTATTTGATTCTATCGGCACAGCCATTGCCTGCTCTATGGAAGCAGGACTGGTAGATAAAGACGGCAAGATGCCGCACATTAAAAAAGTACTGGAAGCAGATGCGGTAGCAACAACGCTGAGCGGCGTACTGGGCACCAGCAGCACCGTTACCTACGTAGAATCTGCGGCAGGCATTGCCAATGGGGCCCGCACAGGATTAAGCTCCATCTTTACAGCTGTGTTTTTCCTGCTGGCCATGTTCTTTGCGCCGCTGATCGGCGTGGTACCATCTTATGCTACGGCTCCCGCACTGATCATGGTGGGTATTTATATGTCAAAACATTTAATTAAAATAAACTTCAGTGAACTCTATATTGCCGTGCCGGCATTTCTTACGCTTATATTAATGCCATTGACATACAGCATCAGCACGGGCATTGCTTATGGATTTGCCAGCTATTTACTGCTCTGCATTTTCACGCGAAAGTTCGATAAGATACATCCCATTATGTGGTTCATCGGCGCTTTATCTATTCTTGAAATAATTGTTTCACAAGTTAAGTAATCATAGCTGATGAAAAATATAATCCTCGGCATACAGTTTATGTTTGTCGCTTTCGGTGCAACCGTTCTGGTACCCATACTTGTAACCAGCGGCGTAGAGACCGAGCTGGCGAAGAAAGGCATCACCGATTTTCCTGAAACCTATAAGAGTTTTTCGCCTGCGATTGCTTTACTGGCTGCGGGTATTTCTACCTTAATTTTTCACCTGATCACCAAAAGTAAGGTGCCGGTATTCCTGGGTAGCAGCTTCGCATTTATTGCACCCATACCGCTGGCAATCGTTGCCTATGGTTATGAAAATACTTTGTCAGGATTGGTAGCTGTGGGCGTCATGTATTTCCTGTTTGGTTTACTGGTAAAATATTTCGGCACCGGTTTTATTGATAAACTATTCCCGCCGGTAGTCATCGGGCCAGTGATCATGGTTATCGGCCTTTCACTTGCACCCATCGCGGTTAGCAATGCCGGGGAGAACTGGGGTATTGCATTGATCACGCTGCTCACGGCTGTGGCAACAGTGATGTATGGTAAAGGTATGCTGAAGCTGATTCCCATTTTTACAGCGCTGGTAGCCGGCTACCTGGCTGCTTATTTTACGGGGCATGTAGATACTTCCGGCATTCACAACGCAGGCTGGCTGAGTGTGCCGCCGGTAGTATTGCCGGCATTTGACTGGCAGGCCATCCTGTATATAGCGCCGGTTGCCATAGCGCCGATTGTAGAGCATGTTGGCAACATATACGCCATTGGCAACGTGGCAGGCAAAAATTTCATTAAAGAACCCGGCTTGCACCGCACCCTTATGGGCGATGGCGTAGGCAGCTTCTTTGCTTCTTTTATCGGCGGGCCGCCCAGCACTACCTATGCGGAAGTAACAGGCGCTATACAACTCACCAAGGTCACCAACCCGAAAGTATTGCGGATATCTGCCATTACAGCCATTGTAGTTTCTTTTATCGGCGTGCTTACAGCTTTACTTACTTCTATACCCAAGCCTGTGCTGGGTGGTGTAATGCTGTTGCTGTTCGGCTCTATTGCGGCAGTAGGCGTAAATACCATGATCAATGCCAAGGTAAATTTAATGAACACCAAGAACCAGATCATCGCCTCTGTGATACTGGTACTGGGCATCGGCGGCGCACACTTTGAGATAGGATCTTTTCAAATGTCGGGCATTGGGCTGTGCAGTATTGTAGGTATACTTTTGAATTTGATATTGAGGGAGAAGAAAGAACAGAACAGGGAAGTAACGACAGGGGATAATGAATAAGTAAACCTATCGACTGCTAATATATATTTACAGTCTATTTTATGTGTGAAAAGCTTGTATCTTTGATTTGGTTTGGAGTTGCTTGCAGTGGATTAAGTACAATGGATAACTAAAAGGAATAGCTGCTAATTTAGCAGAGTTAGTTTCGAAGTAAAATCTAAACATCATTTAAAATAATTGAATACCATTGCACATAACATTGCATTACCAAAAAACGAGGTTACCGGCTTCACCGGACATTTTGTAAAGACTCCACATTCGTTCTTTGGGTGAACTCCAATAGCTATAAAGATGCTAAAATCCCATCTTCTGCAGGCCCGAAACCGTCGTATGCTATTTTACAAAGAAGAACATTGTAATTTGAATAATATGACAGAGAACAAAGAAATTAAAGATTTTATAAGTAAAGCCGATGCAAATCAGAAGGAAATAATCCAAAGGCTTTCATGATAATTAAGGGCTGTAATCCCAATCTCCAATGCGCTATCAACTGGCGATAAATAGCTTTTGCTGTAAATAACGATTTCCACCATTGGATTTGTTCAATTAGCCTGACAAAAAAGTATGTCGGTTTGAATTTTCATTGGTTCATACTTAACCGACCATTCAAATATTTTATTAACAAAAACAAGCCGTTTTTTGCGACAAATTCAAATAATAAGTCTGGCAAACATCAATGACAAAGTTATTGCCGATTTAATTAACCAGGCGATTAATAAATTAGATGAATTTAAACAAACATGGAAAGAAAAATAATATTGTCAATCAGTAAATTGTGCATTCATCGTTTTGGCACAGTATTGTCTCCTACTGGCAGAATCAAATACCCTGTGCATTAATATGAGACCGGTTTACAATTACCTTTTGCGTTTAATACATATCCTGCTACGTATAGGAGATGCATGACGGCAAATCACTTCATTGCACATACTTTCCTCGCGTGAATCATATGCTTGCTGCCAACAAAAAAGACCTGCATTACACAGGCCTTTCATATTAATTTAATAAAGCTTATTCAAACTTCAGGTCAAGTCCCAGACCTCTCAGTTCATGGATCAATACATTGAATGATTCAGGAACGCCCGGCCTTGGTACGTTATCGCCTTTCACAATCGCTTCGTAAGTTTTAGCGCGGCCGATGATATCATCAGACTTAATGGTAAGCAATTCCTGCAGGATGTTAGATGCACCGTATGCTTCAAGCGCCCAAACCTCCATCTCACCAAAACGCTGTCCGCCAAACTGTGCTTTACCACCCAGCGGCTGCTGTGTGATCAGGCTGTATGGCCCGATTGAACGTGCGTGCATCTTATCGTCTACCATGTGATGAAGCTTGATCATATAGATCACACCCACGGTGGCTTTCTGATGGAAGCGGTCGCCCGTTTCACCATCATAAAGATAGGTATGCCCCATCTGAGGTATGCCGGCCTTTTCGCAATATTCGCTGATCTCTTCCGGCATAGCGCCGTCGAAGATCGGAGTGGCAAATTTTACATTGAGTTGCTTACCGCACCATCCGAGAATAGTTTCATAGATCTGTCCCAGGTTCATACGGGAAGGTACACCCAGCGGGTTTAATACAATATCAACAGGAGTACCGTCTTCGAGGAACGGCATATCTTCCTGGCGAACGATCTTGGCTACAATACCTTTGTTACCGTGTCTGCCCGCCATTTTATCACCTACTTTCAGCTTACGCTTTACTGCAATATATACTTTAGCAAGCTTCAATACACCTGCAGGCAATTCGTCACCGATGGAAATATTGAATTTCTCTCTTTTGTAACGGCCAAGTTCTTCGTTGTATTTGATGTTATAGTTGTGCAATAGAATGTTGATGCTGTTATCAATGCTGTCATCGCCGGTCCATCCCAGCGGGTTCACGTTTTGATAATCGATAGAACCTAAATTCTTTTGATTGAATTTAGAACCCTTCGGTATCAGCACTTCACCAAAGTTATTGCTGATGCCGGCAGAAGTTTTATCCTTCAGAAGCGTCTGCAATTTATTCAGCAACAATTCTTTCAGCTCGGCTTCATTCTTATTGTGCCCGGCTTCAATTTTATCAAGCTGTGATTTTTCACGCAGCTTGCTGTTCTTGTCTTTTTTGGCTCTCTGGAATAACTTTTTATTGATCACCACACCTTCGGTGCCATTTGGCGCTTTCAGCGAAGCATCTTTTGCGTCACCGGCTTTATCGCCGAAGATAGCGCGAAGCAATTTTTCTTCCGGTGTAGGATCAGATTCTCCTTTCGGTGTAATTTTCCCGATAAGGATATCACCCTCGCGAACGGTAGCGCCGATGCGGATAATACCGTTTTCATCCAGGTCTTTGGTAGCCTCTTCAGAAACGTTGGGAATATCGGGTGTTAATTCTTCCTCACCCAGCTTGGTATCGCGCACTTCAAGCTCATACTCATCAATGTGTACAGAGGTGAACAGGTCTTCACGTACCACTTTTTCGTTGATTACGATAGCATCCTCAAAGTTGTAGCCTTTCCAAGGCATGAATGCAACCTGGAGGTTACGGCCCAAGGCCAGCTCTCCGCCTTTTGTTGCATAACCTTCGGTAAGGAAATCTCCTTTTTTCACCTTCTGGCCTTTTACAACTGCGGGGCGCAGGATAATGGAAGTAGCCTGGTTGGTTTTTATAAATTTGGTAAGTTTGTATACGATTAGGTCATCATCAAAGCTTATCAGCCTGTCGGCATCATTGCGGTTGTACCTTACATGTACTTCTTTTGCATCCACAAATTCTATCACACCGTCGCCTTCTGCATGTATCTGTATTCGGGCATCGCGTGCAGCCACACCTTCGAGGCCTGTACCCACGATCGGGTTTTGAGGTTTCAACAGGGGCACTGCCTGACGCTGCATGTTTGATCCCATAAGGGCACGGTTGGCATCATCATGTTCGAGAAAAGGAATCAGGGAAGCGCTCAGTCCAACGATCTGATTGGGCGCTACATCCATGTATTGTACTTCTTCTTTGTCAAGTACAGGGAAATCGCCTGTTTCGCGGCTGATGATCCTGTCTTCTACAAATTCTCCTTTATCTGTAAGTTCCACGCTGCTCTGTGCAATTCTTGCTTCATCTTCTTCTTCAGCGCTCAGGAATTTCATAGTCTTCAGATCTACTTTACCATCGTTTACTTTGTGGTAAGGAGTCTCAATAAAGCCCATGTCATTGATCTTAGCGTGTACACAAAGCGTAGAGATCAGGCCAATGTTAGGTCCTTCCGGAGTTTCAATGGTACAAAGACGGCCGTAGTGTGAGTAGTGTACGTCTCTCACCTCAAAGCCTGCTCTTTCACGGCTCAGACCGCCGGGGCCTAAGGCAGAAATACGGCGTTTGTGCGTGATCTCAGAAAGCGGGTTTGTCTGATCCAGGAATTGTGAAAGCTGCGATGTACCGAAGAATGAGTTGATAACAGAAGAGAGCGTTCTTGCGTTAATCAGGTCTACCGGGGTGAACACCTCATTGTCTCTTACGTTCATGCGTTCGCGGATGGTACGCGCCATCCTTGCGAGGCCTACGCCGAACTGAGCGTATAACTGCTCGCCTACTGTACGTACGCGGCGGTTGCTCAGGTGGTCTATATCGTCAATCTCAGCTTTATTGTTGGTAAGCCTTACCAGGTATTTGATGATCTCAATGATATCTTCTTTGGTAAGAACTTTTACGTTCAGGTTTTGTTTTACCTCTAATTTTTTATTGATCTTGTAGCGTCCTACTTCTCCGAGATCGTAACGTTTATCGCTAAAGAACAATTTTTCAATTATGCCGCGTGCTGTCTCATTATCCGGAGCATCAGCGCCGCGCAACTGGCGGTAAATATGTTGTACGGCTTCCAGCTCAGAGTTGGAGGTATCTTTGTTTAATGTGTTGTAGATAATAGCATAGTCGCCGCTAACATCTTCGCGTTGTATGAATACACTCTTTACCTCACAATCCAGGATGGCATCAATCGTGTCTTCATCAATAATTGTATCGCGCTCCAATACCACTTCATTACGCTCAATGGAAACCACCTCGCCGGTATCTTCATCCACGAAATCTTCTACCCAGGTACGCAATACGCGGGCGGCCAGCTTCTGGCCTATATATTCTTCCAGGGATTTCTTGTCTGCGCTTACTTCAGAAGCCATGCCAAACAATTCCAGGATGTCTTTATCTGTTTCGTAACCAATGGAACGAAGTAAAGTAGTTACGGGGAATTTCTTTTTACGGTCAATGTATGCATACATTACATTATTAATGTCTGTAGCAAATTCCATCCACGCACCTTTGAAAGGGATAACGCGTGCAGAATAGATCTTGGTACCGTTGGGGTGTGTTGACTGCCCGAAGAAAACGCCGGGAGAACGGTGAAGCTGCGATACCACCACACGCTCAGCGCCGTTGATCACGAAAGTGCCGCGCGGCGTCATGTAAGGGATATTACCCAGGAATACATCCTGAACAATGGTCTGGAAATCAACGTGCTCTTCATCGTTACAGCTCAGACGCAGCTTGGCTTTCAGCGGAACTGCATAGGTTAGTCCGCGCTCCATACACTCATCTATGGAGTAGCGGGGCGGATCTACGAAATAATCGAGAAACTCCAATACAAAAATGTTTCTTGTATCGGAAATAGGGAAGTTTTCTTTAAAAACGCGGAAAAGGCCTTCGTTGTTGCGCTTGTCCGGAGTAGTTTCTAACTGAAAAAATTCCCGGAAAGATTCTAATTGAATGTCTAATAAATCAGGAGTGTCAGCAAGATGTTTTGTTTTACCAAAATTGATCCTGTTGTTTTGAACTTTAGTAGATGACATATTATATTTTAACCGGTTTATGTAAAAATATTATCTAACTTACCACTGGAGGAACAGTATTTGCGCGCATTGTCCACAACAGGGAAAGTCTGATTTTTTCTAAGGTCTGCAAAGGTAATACATAATTTCTGATATGCAAAATGAAATTAATCCGCTACCAGGGCCGGCACATCTTATTAAATTCTTGTTAAAAAAACCTTTACATCACCTTTCGTCACTGGCAATTCAAAGAGCCTAAGCTCAATATTCTCCAATCAATAAATAGCCTCAATGGTAAGTTTCTGATCTCCCAGCATTATTTTATCGCCCTTCTTTTTGCCCTGCATTTCTGCAAATGCTGGTGCATCTTCAGACACGCCTACCAGCTTTTTACCTTTTATTTCCATATTGGGCAAAGGAATACCAAAATACAGCCAGGTATCTTTAGTTTCTACCAGTGCGCCGGGTTCTACAATTTCTGATGTTGTGGCGGCATGTGCATTCAGCCAGTTAATACTTTCGCCGACCATCAATGCCTGCTGTTTCATGCGGGCTTCCATGTCCCGGTCTTCTGCCTGCTGCGAATAATCGTCCAGCTCGCGGGTTTCTTCTTCATCCAGGTCAGCAGCTGTGCGCAGCCCTTCGCTGTAATTTTCCAGGTTGGCCAGGGATGCATTCAGTTGTTCTTCTATCAGTTTGATTATTTCCTGCTTCATAGTTTAGGTTTTGGTGGTAATAGTTTGTTTCAGTTATGTGTATCGCTATCATACACCACAAGCTTCATGCAGTTTTTGCAAAGCGCATCTTTATTCATTAAATTTAACTAAGAATGTTTCGAATCTTCCCATGCATCAAAACACATTTTATATATTTGCCACATGATTCAATGCAGGGCAATATTTACTCTCATGCTTACGGCGCTATTGATGGTACAATCATCTGCGCAGCGACGCGACACTTCAGCAACTGCCCGTGCAAGCGATACTGTGCACTCATGGCAGGTGAGTACAATAAAAGTGCCCGACAGCATCTTACATAAAAAATTTATTTCCTACTACGACAACATTGCAGCACGCAAACACGGCGATACGGCTATTTTCTCCAAAAGTTTTGAGCAAAGGCTTTTTGCATCACCCGGATTGCAGCTCAATCAGAAAAGCATTTTATCCATCAACGAACCCCACATTCACCGCAACAAGGATGTTTTATTTTACATTCTTGCCGGCATGTTTCTGCTGCTGGGTATTGTCATGTACTTTTTCGATGATTATTTCATGGGCTTCCTGCAATCCTTTACCCAACCCGGCTACCGCCTTTCTCAAACGCGTGAAAATCTGGCGCGAGGCCAATTCCCTTCCTTTTTACTTAACCTGCTGTTTGTGCTTTGCGGCGGCCTTACTGTGGCTTTGTTTATTCAACACAGCGTGCAGGCTTATAATCTTTGGGAGCTATGGGCTATTTTTTCAGGAATACTTGCCTCCGTATATATCGTGAAATTTGTTGTACTGAAGCTAAGCGGCTACCTGTTCAACGCGGGTGAAGCAGTATCTACCTATACGCATATTGTGTTTATGGTAAATAAATTCATCGGCATTTTGCTGTTATTTTTACTTATGTTCATTGCTTTCCGCGACAATCCCACCATGGACCCGCTGGTACAGAAAGTTTTTTCAGTATTAACAGTTGTATTTATACTACTGTTGCTCTACCGGTATTTCGTTTCGTTCATACTAATCAAAAACAATTTAAAAATCAACGCGTTCCATTTTTTTATTTACCTTTGCGCTGTCGAATTCATCCCGATACTTGTTACTTATAAGTTTTTAACAGAACAAATCAACGCAAGAGGCTTGACATAAGATTAACAGATCAATGAAGACATAAACCTTAGAATTGTATTATTGATTATGGCAAAACGTGAAGGAAGTAACGAAGCAACAAACGGAATAAAAATTTTAATTTCTCAGCCTAATCCTGCCAGTGAAAAATCTCCTTACTTTGTATTGGAGGAAAAATACAATGCAAAACTTACGTTTCATCCTTTCATTCGTCTGGACGGGCTTACAGGCAAAGAATTCAGGAAACAGAAGACAGACATCACTGCTTTCAAAGCCGTTATATTCACCAGCCGCCACGCCATTGACCATTTTTTCAGGGTGTGTGAAGAACTGAAAGTAAACGTGAGCCAGGATACCAAATACTTCTGCGTATCTGAAGCAGTAGCGCTTTACCTGCAAAAATTTATCCTTTACCGAAAAAGAAAAGTATTCTTCGGAGCCCACGGCACCAATAAAACCCTGTTTGATGTGATCAATAAGCACAAAGAAGAAATGAACTTTCTCTATGTGTGCAGCGAAAACCAGCAGGATAAAGAAATAGAAAAATGGCTGAAAGACCACAACTGTGAATACAGGCTGGCGTTTATGTACCGCACTGTTGACAACAACATTGCCGAAATATTGCAGGACGACTATGATATTGTTTGCTTCTTTACACCAAGCGGCATAGCTGCTGCCATGGAAGCCAATGTAAAAGACAAACTTCAAAAAACCAACATCGGTACATTTGGCCCGAATACTTTGAAGAAAGCAGAGGAAGTAGGCTTACATGTAGTGATAGCGAGCCCTGCACCTGACAGCCCGAATATGGCCGTAGCTATCGACCGGTTTTTACAGCAAAAAATTCAAAATAAAAACGGGAAAAAACAGGCATCTAAAGTAAAAGTCTGAACTCTGTCATCTTTACCAACAATTCTCTTTTAGCTAGATTCAATAACCTTTTTGAAGTACATTTGTAATGTTTATTTTTGGACATTACACTTAACTATTCACCATGTGGTGAATGATACACTTTGAATTACATGGCAAAAAAAGGCATTGTTTTAATGAATCTCGGCTCGCCAGACAGCACGTCTGTGCCCGATGTGCGCAGGTACCTCAATGAATTCCTCATGGATGAAAGAGTAATAGATAAGCCTTTCCTGCTTCGCTTCCTGCTTGTGCGCGGCATTATCTCTCCTTTCAGAGCGCCTAAATCTGCCAAAGCCTATGAGTCTATCTGGTGGAAGGAAGGCTCGCCACTGATAGAACTGACCAGGCAATTGAGAGATAAGGTGCAGGAACACTTTGAAGGCCCGGTGACCATCTCTATGCGGTACGGGAATCCTACACCTGAAGCGGCTTACAACGACCTGCTGCAGCGGGAGCCAAACCTGGAAGAGGTAATACTGGTACCGCTTTACCCCCACTACGCCATGAGCAGCTACGAAACGGCTGTGGAACACATGCGTACAGTTTATAAAAAGAAAAAATATTCTTTTGCACTGAAAGTGGTGGCGCCCTATTATAAACATCCTTCCTACATCAATGCCCTGGCGCAAAGCATTCAACCATACCTGTCGCAAGACTACGACCAGTTGCTGTTTAGCTATCACGGCATTCCGGAACGGCACATTTTAAAATCAGACCCTACTAAAAGCCATTGCATGCAGGTGGAAAATTGCTGCTACAAAGCCAGTGAATCTCACAAAACCTGTTACAGGCACCAGCTCACTATTACTACAGAACTGGTAGCCAAAAAATTAGCGCTGAGCAAAGACCAGTGGCAGATAAGCTACCAGAGCCGCTTGCTGCGCGATCCCTGGCTGGCGCCAAGTACACAGGAGCGTCTACAGCAATTACCCGGTGAAGGCGTAAAAAAATTGCTGATCGTATGCCCTGCTTTTGTGAGCGATTGCCTGGAAACTTTGGAAGAAATAGCCGTGGAAGGGAAAAAAGAATTTTTACACAGCGGCGGAGAAAGCTATACCTACATTCCGTGCCTGAATACAGATAAGCTTTGGGTAGACACGGTT
Source organism: Haoranjiania flava (assembly GCF_025631005.1). Lineage (NCBI taxonomy): Bacteria > Pseudomonadati > Bacteroidota > Chitinophagia > Chitinophagales > Chitinophagaceae > Haoranjiania > Haoranjiania flava. The sequence continues at coordinate 74,005 of NZ_JAOTPL010000002.1, read as the reverse complement.
GCGGAATTGGTGAGGGAAGTTGATGCTGATCAATGGACAATGGCAATGGAGAATTGACAATGGAGAATTGTGCGTCCCTGACAAATGGAAGTTTGATAATGAAGTAGAGAGAGGGGAGAGGAGAGAGGAGAGAGGAGAGTGGAAAGAGGCAGTTTAATGGAGAATTAACAATGGATAGTTGATAATGAAGTGGACAGTGGAGAGTTTAAACTGAACGCTGATTGCTAAAAGCTAAAATGACTGGAGAGCTTAATGCGCAATGGACAATGAAGTAGTAATCTGAAATTTGTAATTTGTAATCTGTAATTTGTAATTTAAAATGACCTACTTATATTTAAAAGCTATACATATAGTGTTTGTTGTCTGTTGGTTTGCGGGAATTTTTTATCTGCCCAGGCTTTTTATCTATAACATAGAGGCGCAGGAACAGCCGGATAGCAATGCGCGCGCCATCATGACAAAGCAGTTCAACGTGATGGCAAAACGCCTGTGGTACGGCATCACCATTCCATCTGCTGTTATTTCTTTAATCACCGGCACCTGGCTGCTGATCGAACGCGGCTACTGGCGTTACCTTTTTGAAGGAAGCATGCTGTGGCTGTTGATAAAACTTATACTAGTGGTTTTGTTTTACTGGTATAATTATTCACTTCATAAAATTCTTCAACAGCAATTGCGCAATGTTTACAAGATCACTTCACAACAACTCCGCATCTGGAACGAAGTAGCCACGGTGATCCTGGTAGCTGTTGTGTTTCTGGCAGTAGTAAAAAGTTCATTGAGCCTGCTCTATGCCCTGGTAGGCATTATATTGCTGATAGCAGTACTATTTGCAGCTATTGATATTTATAAAAAAATAAGGCTGAAGCAAAATAAGCCTCACAAAGAAGCTTAAGATCATTTCAATTGTATACCTGCAAGCTCCAGGCTGCGCTTCTTTACTTTCCGCGATTCGATCTCCTCAATGATCTCATCTGCAGAGAGTATTAAGGAAATGCCTTTTTCTTTCCACCATTGGTTCTTTACCAATTTTTCAAAATGTATTACGCCGATGAGGTAGCTCCTGTCAAGGCCGCCGTGCCATTCTTCTATCCATTCAAAATCGTCTTTTTCAATGGTTGAAAATTCATCAAAACTCACGTACACACGCAGGTAAAAATCGTTGGTTAGTTCTTTAGGCTTGTGGTGATAAAGTTTTTTATACTCGTAGCGGTAGCCATAGCGTAATGCAGCCACGTCGCTCATCACAGCAGAGCCGGTAGCCATGCTGCCTGCGCCTTTTCCATAGAAAAACTGTTTGTCTGCAAAACCGCTTTCTATGACCACGCCATTGAATTCATTTTTTACAAATGCCAGCAGGTCTTCATCTTCTACAAACTGCGGCAATACAAATGCGGCCACTTTACCATTGAGCAATGTCTTGGCCTGGGCAACCAGTTTTATCTGCCATTTTTTTTCTTTGGCTACCTTAGCATCGCTCAGTTGTACGTTTTGTATGCCTGAAAACAATATCTCTCCGCTGCGCACCACAATACCGTATGCATGGTTCAATAAAATAGTCCATTTGTTGGCAGCATCAAAGCCTTCTACATCCAGCGTAGGGTCAGTCTCTGCATAGCCTAGTTGCTGCGCCAGCAGCAGCGCATCCTGGAAAGACAAATTTTCATCAAACATTTTGGTAAGAATAAAATTCGTAGATCCGTTTACGATGGCACGTATAGAGTGCAGCAGGTCATTATCGTAATACTCTTCCAGGTTGCGGATGACCGGTATGGATGCACAGGCAGCAGGCTCGCAAAGAAAAGAAAGCCCTGTTTGTTTTTGCAGGTCAAGTATTTCCTGTAAATGTTCAGCGATCATTTTCTTGCTGGCGCTGACTACATTCTTATTATTCTTCAATGCCGTGGAAACTATATCAAATGCTGCATCAGACTCATTGATCACCTCAACGATCACGTTGATCTCCTCATCAAACAACAATTCATTTTTATCGGTAGTAAAAAGATCTTCAGGTGCATTTCTTTTTTTACCGGGATGTTTGATACATACTTTCTTCATCCTGGCTTTCAAAGAAGGCGTTTGCTGTAATATGCGGTACAAGCCCTCCCCAACCACGCCAAAGCCAAACATACCTATGACTAATTCTTTTTCTTCTGACATTTATTTTGATTTTAAAAATTTTGAAATGATATAATGGATCACCTCGAACTCAAGCAAAAAGCCGTCGTGTCCGTAAAACGATTCTATGATCTCCAGGTGTGCGTCTTTTACATGTTCGGCTATCAGCGCCTGTTCTTTTACCGGGAAAAGCAGGTCTGATGAAATGCCTATGACCAAAGTTTTTGCCTTGATAATGCTTAATGCAAACTCTACCGTGCCTCTGCCCCGCCCTACATCATGCGTATCTAATATTTTGGTAATGTTGTAGTAGCTGTATGCGTTGAACCTTTTAGCCAGCTTTTCGCCCTGGTAGCGTTGGTAGGTTTCAGCCCTGAACACTTGCTGATCTATGCTCAGGTCTTCTGTGTCGAGCGTGACGCCCTGCTGGCACTGGGTGTAGGTTTCATAATTCCTGTAAGAAAGCAAAGCAATGGTACGCGCAGTTTTCATGCCGTTTTTTCCCGCGTCATCTTTACCATTGTTCCAGGTTGGGTCCTGCTCGATACACATTCTCTGCGAGGTGTTCATGGCGATGACCCAGGGCGATGCTTTGGCGCTGGTAGCAATAGGAATGATGTGTTCAAAATCATCAGGATTTTCTACAGCCCACTCCAACAACTGCATGCCACCGAGAGAGCCGCCGATGCCCAGCCAGATCTTATCAATCCCCAGGTGTGCTTTTAATTCTATAAAACTTCTGACAATATCCTTGATGGTAAAGATGGGAAAGTCTTTGTAGTATGGCTTTTTTGTTTTGGGATTGATATCCAGCGGGCCGGAACTGCCATAACAACTGCCGGGAATATTTGCACAGATAATGAAATGCTCCTGAGGGTTGAACAGCTTCTCTTCTCCTATAAGTCCCGGCCACCAGTCCTTTGCATCACTGTTGGCGGTGAGCGCATGAAATACCCATACCACGTTACTTTTATCGGCATTCATTTTACCGTAAGTAGCATACTGCAAGTGAAATCCTGCGATAGTTTTACCGCATTCTAAAAGAAAATCTTTCTTGTATTTATAAACCGATGGTTTCATAGTTACCGTTGTTATCCAGTGATCAAGTGATCGAGTTATTTTGTGTAGTGTTTTTATCCACTTTTCTCTTCCGCCTATTGTACATTATCATGCTGGCGTTTTAGCAATCAGCGTTCAGCTTAAACCTTCACTCCACTTCATTGTCCATTATCAATTATCAATTTGTCCATTAACCCTAAAGACCGTCATTGCGTCCGAAGGACTCCGAAGGTTCCGGAGTCCTTCGGAGCGAAGCAATCTCAACTCAGCCCTCAATCGCGACAGAGATTGCTTCTACAACTCCGCTACGCTGCGTTTTATCGCAATGACGAACCTCTAAGGCCGTTCACTCTCCTCTCTCTACTTCATTGTCCATTATCAATTATCACTTATCCATTATCAATTGTCAACTACTCTTCACTGCCTGCTCAAAATCTGCAATGATGTCGTCAATATGTTCATAGCCGACACTTACACGTATTAAATTGGGCAATACGCCTGCTCTCTCCTGTGCTTCGGTGCTTAACTGTTCGTGTGTGGTAGATGCCGGATGTATCACCAGTGTTTTAGCGTCTCCTACATTGGCGAGCAGGCTTGCCAGCTTGAAATTATTGATCACTTTCAAAGCTGCGTCTTTACCACCTTTCACACCAAAGTTCAGCACTCCGCCAAAACCTTTGGTGAGGTATTTTTTAGCCAGTTCATAATAGGGACTGCTTTCCAGGCCGGGATACCATACAAACTCAACTTCAGGCTGTGCTTCCAGCCATTTTGCCAATGCGAGCGTATTTGATACGTGGCGTTCTGCACGTAAAGAAAGGGTTTCAATTCCCTGCAACAGCAGGAAAGCATTGAAAGGGCTTTGTGCCGGTCCAAAATCTCTGAGCCCTTCCACGCGTGCACGGATTGCGAATGCAATATTCGGCAAGCCAAGAGGATTTCCTTCTCCGAAAGTATTCCAGAAATTCAGGCCATGATAGCCTTCGGATGGTTCGGAGAACTGCGGAAATTTGCCATTGCCCCAGTTGTAGTTGCCGCCGTCAATGATTACGCCGCCAAGCGTAGTGCCGTGGCCGCCTATCCATTTGGTAGCAGAATGCACTACCACGTTTGCTCCGTGTGCAATGGGATTGAACAAATACCCGCCGGCGCCGAAAGTATTATCAACTACAAATGGTATATCATACTTCCGGGCTAATGCTGCTATCTTATCAAAATCCGGGATGTTCAGGCGCGGGTTGCCAATAGTTTCAAGGTAGATAGCTTTTGTAGAGCCGTCGATTTTTTCCTCCAGTTTTTCTGCGGTATCATCTTCTGCAAAACGCGCTTCAATACCTAAACGTTTGAACGCAACTTTAAACTGGTTGTAGGTGCCGCCATATACAAACGGTGATGAAACAAAGTTGTCTCCTGCCTGTAAAAAATTGTTCAGCGCTATAAACTGAGCAGCCTGTCCGGATGATGTGGCCAATGCGGCCACACCGCCTTCCAGTGCAGCTATTCTTTGTTCAAACACATCAGTGGTGGGATTTTGCAGCCGGGTGTAAATATTACCGAATTCTTTCAGTCCAAAAAGATTTGCCGCATGGGTAACGTCATTAAATACATAGGAAGAAGTCTGGTAAATCGGTACTGCACGTGAGTTAGTTTCTTTGTCTACGATCTGTCCTGCGTGCAGTTGCAGGGTTTCAAATTTTAAGTCTGCCATTTTTGTCTTTTTAAAGGTTCAAAATAATTTTTAAAAATTCTTTGAAACCCTTATCAGCCGGTCATCTAAAGCTAGTATTGTTTTGGTTGCAACAAAAAAAGCCTGTCTGAAATCAGACAGGCTCCTAAATATATTTTACAATATTTGCTTTAAAAGTTATCATCCGATTTATCTTTCCAATAGTTTATATTGGTTGGAATTAGCACCTTTCATCTGTTGATGAGGTTGCCAAGGCTTCAACGTGCCAGTCACTCAGCCTTTCTTGATAAGAATTTTAAGAACTGTTGCAAAAGTACAAGTGAAAGCAATACGAACCAAATATTTTTGCAAGGTAGGCATTCACCAATAATCTATATCCTGATTTTTGGGTTATCCGGTTCCCAATTCGTATAAGTTCCAAACAACCACTTATAAATTATCATGTATTCATCTTACAGCAGGCATTATCCATTTTCTGAAGATGCAGTGCGGCTTTATCTGCTACTCTTCAGGCAATACCTGTATGCCTGCAATCCTGGCCTGCGATACATAAGTGTTTTCGCGGCTTTATATTTTAACCCGGGGTTAAGCATCATTTTTTTGTAAGACAAGGCTTAAATACCCTTAATTGTCTTTTCATTTCTTCCCCAGATCTTTTATTCTCAAATTCCTGAATTTAAGGTAAGAGCCATGTCCGAGGAAACCAATATGGCCTGATTTATTAAGCAGGCCGGGGTGCGCTTTCCCGTCAGCTGTGGCTGTATTGTTTTTGCTGGCCTGAGCAATGTCGCCGTCAAGGATCACCTTGCCGTTAAGTGTAATGGTGATGCGGTTGCCGATAGCTTTCACTTCCTGGTAATTCCATTCGCCTATGGGTTTTAAATAACCGCGCAGCGCCGGGATAATGCCGTAAACAGATCCATGGTATTGATAAGGTTTCAGGTCTTTATAGATTTCAGCTTCGTTATCCAGGATTTGTAATTCCATGCCCACGTAGGCAGCGTCTCCCTCCAGCGGCGTGCGAATACCTAAGCCGTTATTTGCGCCTGGCGTTAATTGAAATTCAAATCGCATAATAAAGTCGCTGTATTCTTTATCCGTGTAAATATTCTTGTTCATCCCGGCGGGGCGCTTGGGCGCAGGATCAGAAACGATCATGCCCTCCTGGGCGTAATAATTTACTTTATTGCCCACCCATCCGTCAAGGCTTACACCATTGAAAAGCGGAACAAACCCTTCGTTCTTTTCCTGTACACTCAGCTCATAAGGCCTGGGGCGTGGTATTTCCTTCACATAAATATCGCGAAATTCAAGCCTGGTACCATGCGCCTGTAATTCTATGGCCTCCTTACTGAAAATCGGGATTTTGCGATCCCAGTAATTTTCGAGTATTACATTATCTGTTACAAGCTGGCCGTTCAAATGCACCGTAACCCGGTCTCCAATCATTTTAATCCTGAAAGTGTTCCATTCATTAATTGGATTGTCAGCTACTTTCAGGGGTGTGCTGCGGTGAACTTTATTGTTGTAGAGACCACCTGAGCCCACCTGTGCGCCCACATCTGTACGAGAAGTATCCCATGTCTGTACCTGCGGCGAGCCTCTTAAATAAACGCCTCCATCTCCTTTGGGTTCCATGCGCCAGTCCACCAGCATTTCAAAATCTTCGTACATTTTTTCTGATACAAGGTTGTTATAACCTTTACCTTGAAAAACCAAAACGCCGTTCTCAACTCTCCAGTCTTTGCGCATTTGAGCGTCTGCTTCTTTTTGCCTGGCTGCAAGCTCTGATGCACTCATTGATGCTCTTTTGATCGGGTTTTCCACGAGGCCTTTCCATCCTGAAAGGTCTTTCCCGTTAAACATCGCCACAAAGCCTTCTTCCTTAGGCAGCGCCGCCAGATGGCGGATGAGCGCTTGTTTTAAATAATCAGATTCTTTGTCTTTATTTAATTCAATAGCCCGGTTGGCAATTGCTTCAACATTTTTTCCATACAGTTCCTTATGATCCAAAACAATATTAATAACAGCCTGTACGGCATCCTGCTGCAGGTCCTTATCGTCAAAATACTTTGACACAAATATCAGCGATTGTAAAGTGCTGTTAGCTGAAATACCATTCAAAATATTCCGTTTCTGGGCGGTGGTTGCAGCTATGTCCATGGCATTGCGAAACATAAGCACTTTTTGATCAGTAGTGTTTTTTGAATTGTTGATGGCGGCAATGAAACTGTTAAGCGCTGTTTCTTTCGTAGCCCCGTTGCTTACTTTTGCGATCTGGTACAGCGCTTCTAAAACCGTATCATCATTCCATGAAGACAATGCTTTCATGGCCGCTTCCTTTTGTTGAGCCGTGCCATTTTTAAAATCGTTCAGTACAATATGCAGCGCTTCCCTGCCGCCTGTTGAAGACAGAACGCTGTAGTACAGGTGTTGTTTATTATTACTCTTATTCATCAGTTCCTGAACGCCGGATATCTGATCTGCTTTTGATTTTGCTGCTATGGCATTGGTTAAAGCCTGCTGGTATGCTGTTACAAGCCTGGGTTCAGAAGCATTATTGAGAAGCTGCGCAATTCTATGGGCATCGCTTTCCCCTGCCAGATTACTCAATGCCTTAGCAGCTGCCAGCCGCACAGCCGCATCTACATTATTTGCTTCATTAAAAATCAATCCTGAATGTGCTGCAGCCATGCGTTGAGCGATAATCTCTACCAAAGCTACTTTAGCTGCTCCTGCCGATTGTGGCAACGCGCCTGCAGCAGCATCAGCCACAGCATTACCCGGAATCGTCAGCAAGGCATTTTTAGCTACGTGTATAATATCCGGTTTGGCGCCTTGAATCAGTAAAATAAGTGGTGCAATAGCATCCTGTTTGCCCGCTTTAGCCACAGCATTGACCGCAGCAAACTGAACCTGCTGATCGGAACTGTTGAACAGCTCAATCAATAACGGCAAAGCCGCTTTATCTTCCTTTTGCTCCAGCAGATACACCAATGCTGATTGCAGCTGCGCATCCTTTGTAGTTCTTAAAATATTTTGTACCTGCCTGGAAACCTCAGGCGTGTAAATATCAGTCAGCAAGCTGACAGCCGTGCCCCGATAGTTATTTTGTTGTGAATTCAGCGCATGAAGCAATTCAGCAGCCGCGCCGCCGGCAGCAGCTTTTGAAAGTAAAGACAGTGCAGCGCTTCTTATTTGCTCAGGGATACTTGTATTTTCAAGCATGTTCCTTGCTGACCGCTCAACATATGTTTTATTTCCTTGTTGTAACTGGCGCTCCAGGAAAACCAAGTAAGAGCCTGTCGCATCAAGAGAATCAAATTTATAATTTGCTTTTTCCGCAGCCGCTTTAAGCGTGGGCGCCGCAGCGGATTCGCCTATTTGCGCAAGCGAACGAAGTATTACTTTCTTAACATTGTCATTGGCGGCTTTAGGCCACAGTTGCAACAATCTTGCACCGGCCGGCTTATATTGTGCATCGCCCAGCGCTTTTATTAGTGTAAGCCGGGGGCTGCCTTTTGCTGAGGACAGCGCAGAAAGCATAGCTTTAGAGGCATCGCCGGTTCTTACTCTTAACAACAAGCGGGCAGCCGGATCGGCGAGGCGGTTATCAACCAGGTATTTTCGTACAAGCGGTACAGCCTCATCGCCCGCAACATACTGTGCCTCCTGTAAAATAAAATCTCTTACTTCATCATCTTTTGCCGTACCCAAAGCGCTTAGCAGGCCAGCAGAAGTGGCCCGTCTCAAAGGAATATCATTTAGCTGCCCAACATACTTGGCCAGCCCGCTAATGGCATAACGTGCTGATGCATCATTACCTTTTCCGGGAGCGACCAGTTTAGAGGCCAGGTTTTTGATGCCCGGGTTGCCGAATAATGATAATTCTTTCATTAAGGCATTATGGGAAGCCGTATTCTGCGCCGGCAACTGCATCAGCAGGTCGGCTACTTTGGTTTCAATAGACCTTACATCTGTTCCGGGCTGGGCGAAAGTAATTACGGGGATTAAAAACAGCGCAAGTAAAAAAATTTGTAGTTGTTTCATTTTATTCAGGAATCAGTTGTTTTTTTATTTATGATCGTGGGCAAAAGCATTGCTGCAGCCTGCACATTTGCTTAACTACGCTTGCTTAGCAAGCAACAATGTATATATGCCGCATTTAGCTGCATCCTTTAAATATTCCACGGTGCACGCATGGGCTGGTGGATAAGCGCATTAGCTGCGGGATCGTTTATGAACTGCAATTTAACAGGGTCGAATTGCAATGAACGGTTTAAACGTACAGCCATAATGGCCAGGTTTACGAGCGTAGCCGAATGGAAGCCATTATCTTCATTCAGGGCAAATTTTTTCCGGGTTTTCACCGCCTCCGAAAAATCCGTCAGCTGCGGCTCCGGTTCGGGAAATGCAGCTAATTTTTTTTCCAGGTTAGGAATTGTAGACCGGAAGCCGGGGAAGAGTTTTCCGGCGGGGCCTTCCAAAAATGCCGCATTGGTATCTTTGTTTTCACCATCCAATACAATTTTGCAACCATCCGCATAGGTAAGTTCAATCCGTTTCCACGTGCCTGCTGCATCCGGGTGCTGCTGGGCAGCATCCACTTCAATGCGCACAGGCAGCTCATTATCTTTACCCAAAAAATACTGCACTGGATCCAGGTAATGCTGGCCCATATCGCCCAGTCCGCCACCATCGTAATCCCAATAGCCGCGGAAAGTTCCGTGAACGCGGTGCGGATGGTATGGCTTGAACGGCGCCGGGCCCAGCCACATGTTATAATCCAGTTCGGCAGGAACAGGCTGTACATCCAGATCGGTTTTGCCGATCCAGAAAAACTTCCAGTTGAACCCGGTGGAAGCATTGATGGTGCATTTCAGCGGCCAGCCCAGCAGCCCGCTCTGCACCAGTTTTTTAACAGGCTGCACGGTAGTCTTCATTCCGTAAAATGTATCCTTAAAACGGAACCAGGTGTTTAGCCTGAAAATACGGCCATTCTGCTTTACAGCTTCCCTTACACGGAGGCCTTCGCCAATAGTACGCGTCATAGGCTTTTCGCACCAGATGTCTTTGCCGGCATTGGCTGCATCCACACTCATAATGCCATGCCAGTGCGGAGGTGTTACAATATGAACGATATCGATGCCCGGATCTCCGAGCAACTCACGGTAATCATGATATGTTTTTGTTCCTTTCGGAGAGAGCCCTAAAGCGCGTTTCAGATGATTGTTATCTACATCGCAAATGGCCACGAGGTTGGCGCCCGGGTAGCGGATATGCCCGCGGCCCATGGAGCCTACACCAATGATAGCCCTTGTTAGCTGGTCGCTGGGCGCAATGTGGCGGGTACCGCCCAGTACATGAGAAGGCACAATGTAAAAGGCAGCCATGGTGGCGGCGCTATTTTTAATAAATTTTCTGCGATTCATGAAAAAGCAATTGTTTGAATGTAAACTAATACGGATTTGCGAAAATTAAAGATAGTGGTAATTGTAAACAAACGAAGTTGTTATTTTTTTTATACCACATATACAGGAATTCATATGCTAAGGTAATATTCATAAATTAATACCAGACTCAAAGGTTGTACTGCTGTATAAGCACAGCAATACAACCTCGTAAAACATTGACGGAAATGTTTTTAATAACCGGGATTTTGTTTTAATCCTGGCTCTACTCTTAATGAGCTTTCATGGAACGGCCATAAATACTGGTGCGTAAGGAATTCTCTATCTTCTATTTTTAAGCTTACAAGAGAATCATCTATTTTCCTGGTGTGCCCCAAAGCCGGCTTGTTAAGCACCACTTCTGCGGTTTTCCATCTTATTATATCATCGTAGCGAAGCCCTTCTGCTGCGAATTCTGTGCGGCGCTCGTTTCTGATGAGGTCAATCCATTCCTGTTTTGTTTTAGGTGTGAGAGTTACATCTGCAACGCTCATGTCCAGCCCGGCACGCTTGCGTATTTGGTTGATGCAGCTTTTTGCCAGATCATCCACATCGCCTAACATTATTTTTGCTTCGGCGTAGGTGAGCAGTACTTCGGCGTAGCGCAGTAGCGGAAAGTGCATGTTACCACCGCTGGTTTTGAAAGCATCTGCTTCATCTACAAATTTTTTGTACCAATAGCCGGTGCTGCTTGCCCGCAGGTTTTTGTAGTATAATGGGCTGTTTTCATCATAGATATTGATGATTTCTCCTGAAAACTTGTCTCCATGCCCGAAGATGCTGGCTGAGAAACGGGGATCGCGGTTTAATTTAGGATTAAGTTCATACTGTTCTTTTTTATAAAGCGGGCATTTGTCTATTGGCCGTCCCTGCAATGTCCAGTAAGCATCTACCAGCGCTTTCGTAGGCACGGAATAAGACTGTCCGGGACCAGTTCTGTACTGAGGCCCTAAATCTCTGAATGAATTTGTAGCGGTGTTGTTGTGGCTGGGCATGTCCATTTTCATGATAAATTCTTTATTTATCTTATCGCCTTTGTAATTGAAGAGATTGGCATAGCTGGCAAAAAGCTCATATTTTTTACTATCCATTATTTCTTTGGCAAGGCGTGCAGCCATTTCATATTTTCCATTATACAAGGCGTAGCGCATAATCAATGCCTTCAAAGAATATTTATTGAACATGTATGCGTTGGTGGTATATTCATCCGGCGGGAGTTTGTTAGCAATTTCTTCTGCCATGGGGAAGAGCAGGTTTAATATTTCTTCCTTAGGCTTGGCGGGCTGTTTAGCAGTTTCCAGATCGGCGGGTTCTAAAAGAAAGGGTACGTTTCCCCACCGTGAGGTGGCTATAAAATAGTGCCAGGCTCTTAATCCTTCCAGGATGTTTCTGTAATTTTCCCTTACCGCTTCGTCATCTACATAGGGAATGTCTACATTGGCAATATATGTATTTAAACGGCCTATATGCTTCATGTGGATGGTCCAGTAATATTCGCTTAATCTTGCATTGCTGTTCATAGAGCCGTTGGCAATGAGCTGGTGATGATCTCCCGAGATTCTTGAATAGGCGTCGTCTGTTCTGCCATCCTGCATATAAAACAACAACCTTCTGTCAGTTACAGTTGTAAAGACATCCGTATAGCTACTGTACACCACTCTTCTAAGGTCTTCTTCCGTGTTGAAGAACTCCTGAAAAGTAGTAGCCTTGGGGTCTCTTTTGTCTAAAAACTTTTCGCAGCCTGTTGCCGCAATGGCAATAAGTATTATTAATAAAATGTTTTTCATGTGTATATATTTATTTTGTTTTTTTAGTTGCCACATGGAATAACCAGCTTTTTAGATTCCATATTCATTCCCGGTTGGTATAGATTCCTAATCTTTATGGTTATTTCATGTGTGTATATTTATTTGTTTTTTAGTTGTCACATGGAATTACTTCAGTGAACTTCGTTTCGCCGTATTTTTACCCGTGGTTGGTCACGAGAATTGTTTGTGGCTATTTTCTTTTTATTAAAAATTATAAAATGGTTGTTCTTATCCCGAAGCTATATGTTGCCATTCTTGGATACGAACCATTTCCGCCATTTCTTTCCGGCTCAAGTCCTTCCCATTTTGTAAAAGTGATGGCGTCCTGCGCGTTGATGTATAACCTCACATTTTTGAAATATTTTCCAACCTGAGGTATGGTATAGCCCAATTGAAGCATTTTCACCCGAAAGAAGGCGGCGTTGCTCAACCACACATCGCTCAGGTACGTGTTGGCGCTATTGCCTGTCCATACACGTGGAAACCTGCTGTTGGGGGTTCCCGGTGTCCACCTGTTGTTAGCATAGTATTGCCTTGGCGAACCCAGCGAATTGCTCGAGCCGTCTACGTAAATCGGATAGCCTTCCATGCCTCCCAATCTGCCTGTTCTTTTGCCTATACCCTGACCGAGAAAACTAAAGTCCCAGCGCTTATATTTCATATCCAGGTTTAAAGAATAATTTAGGTGCGGATAGGGATCTCCCAATATTACTCTGTCCTGATCATTGATGATGCCATCGCCGTTTTGATCTACGTAGCGGATGTCGCCGACAAATGTATTGGGCTGCTTAGCCGTGGTGGCGTCCACCTCCTCCTGGGTCTGGAAGTAGCCGTTAGTCTGGAAGCCATAGTAGTTTTCTATGGCTGTGCCGTTGAACCAGATCCTATCGTTATCTCCTTTAAAAATAAGGGTATCTGAACTCTTGTAACCGGCTTTTAACACTTTGTTTTTATTATCAAATATCATTCCGCCGATCTTATAATAAAACTCGCCTATTTTGTCGTTCCAGTTGGCAGAAAATTCCCATCCCTTATTCTCCACTTCACCCACATTTACTGAAGATTCCAAGTTGCTTGCGCCGGTAAGTGGCGGCACTGGGAAGGAAGAAAAAATGAGATCATAAGAGTATTTTCTATAAACGTCTGCCGTGAAGCTTAATCTTTTGTTGAGAGTGGTTACATCAACGCCTGCATTCCACTGGTTTTGTTTCTCCCATGAAAATTCCGGGTTGGGCACACGCATTACCCAGCCCCAGTTATTTACAACCTCCTGCCACAGGTAAGGATCCACATTCTCATTTCCTATGAGCCCATAAGAAAAGCGGAACTTTAGTTCAGTAAGCATGCCACTGTTCTTTAAATTGTGCAGGAAAGCTTCATTATGTGCATTCCAGGCTAATGCAGCGGCCGGGAAAAATCCCCACCTGTGACCGGGAGCAAATTTGCTGCTTCCATCGCCTCTTGCAGTAAGCTCTAAAAGATACCGGTTAGCAAAAGAATAATTGAGTTTGCCAAAAAACGAGGCTTTGCTTATTTCTTTATAATCTGTATACGCATAATTCATTATTTCAGAGCCAAGAGTAAGATAAATTTTATCTTTCGATCCTCTTAAATCTTTAATATAGTTGAGCAAGGCACGTGCGGTGATCTGGCTTTCGCTAACCCCTTGTTCTGAGTCTACTATATTCCCCCAGATAGTAACAGGGCGGCCATTGCCATCATAAAATTTAAATGTTTCTCTTTTTGATTTATTAGCCGATTTATTAAGCATGTAAGAAATATTGGCTTCAACATTCAGCTCTTTGGTAATGTAGTATTTCGGACGAAGGTTGATAGTGCTTCTATCGTGCAGATAATTTTTAGTGCCGCCATGTTTTATGGAAGCCACAGGGTTTAGCCCGTCGTGCAGCATATAATGATTAGGTATGTCAGAAGAGTCATAATATAGCTGTTGTGAAGGGTTCATCCTCCAGGCTATTTGATAAAGCCCATGGCCGTCATCATTTGCCAATAACCGGTTGACCTGTAGGCGGTGCGCATAAAAATCTGCCAATAATACAAATTTATCGGCTATGTTTACGTTGGTATTGAAGCGGGCAGAAAATTTTTCAGTTCCTTCAATTTCATTGAGGCCGCCTTCCTTAATATGTCCCAGCATCAGGTTAAAAGACCCCACGCCGCCTCCGCCTGAAATGCTTGCTGTAGTGTTGTGGGCAAACGGGCGTCTTTCCATAACTTCATTCAGCCAGTTAACGCCTTTCACCTCTCCGCTTTTAGCTTTTTCTATTTGCTCATCGGTAAATAATTTCGTTTGGCCTTGTATAGTTTTGGCTTCGTTGTTCAGTTTCATATAATCAGCCAAGTTTACAAAGTCAGGAAGATCAATAGCATCACTCACTGCGCTCCACGCGTTGATATCAACTTTGAACTGACCGGTATATCCTCTTTCTGTTTCAATAATAATTACACCGTTCGCGCCTCTGGAACCGTACATGGACGCAGATGCTGCATCTTTAAGCACGGTTATGCTTTTTATCTGGTTTGGATCAAGATCTGTAAGAGACTGTTCAATGCCGTCAACAATCACCAGAGGCGATGCTCTTTGCAATGTGCTTATGCCACGAATGGATATTTCGCCTCCTCCTGACCCCGGCAGGTTACTGCCCTGCAATCTTGTTACGCCGGGTATAGTACCGCTGAATGCTTCCTGCAATTTAAAAATAGGACGGTAACGGGCCTTTTGCATATCCATTTGCGACACCGAAGATGCTACGTGCTTTCTTTCAACTTCGGAGTACCCTACAACCACTATTTCATTTAAATCAGCACCTACTTCTATAAGCTGTACGTTAATTACTGTTTTTCCACTCGTGGTTACTTCCTGTGCACTATAGCCGAGCATACTAAAGATGAGGGTTCCTTCTTCCGGGACCCTTATCTGATAATTGCCTTCACTATCTGTAATTGCGCCTGTGGTAGAGCCCTTGATAACTACAGAAGCCGCTTGTAATGGCTGTCCCTCTACATTGGACACCGTACCTTGTATAGTTCTGCCCGTACCTGTCTGCGCAAGCGTGTGATAACATATGGCTATTGCCATAAACGTAAGTAATACAATTTTTGTTTTCATGTGTGTATAATTAATTTTTCTGTTTGCCACATGGAATAACCAGCTTTTTAGATTCATACTCATTCACGGTTGGTATAGATTCCTAATCTTTATGGTTATTTCATGCGTATATATATATTTAGTGTGCCGCTTTACAGCTGTTTTTAATGGTCGCATGGAATGGCCTTTATTCATTCGCGGTTGGCAGGCAACTTTGCTTATGGCTATTTCATTCGTATATTTTAAGTGCGCCGCTTTGCGGCTAATGTTTTTGTGGAATGGAACGCCGATTATACATTTCCCTGTGTGCGAAAAATTATCATGAGCGTTTCATGTGTTAATATTTAATTTTTTTTTCTGTTTGCCACACGGAATAACCAAAACCTTAATTCTTTATTATCATTTCCGGTTGGTGTAGATTTTTTCATTTATGATTATTTCATATCCCTATTTTTTCAAAAAATTTGCTTAAAACAAAGTTAAAAGAAAGAATTCGGAATAAAAAATATTTTTATTTGAAATACAATGAAACTACAAGAACTTAAAAAAAATATAAATAGAAATTTTTTGCAAATAAAACTCAAAAAAATAGAGGAATTGAATTCCTCTAATTAACAAATTGTTACTAATTGCTGCGCATGTATTGCCGGTACAAAAGTCTGGGGTTTGTTATTATAAACAGTATTCCCTGGCAAACTCATAAAGAGAGATCAATATCTCTGCTGTACGATAGGCAAGACCGGAATTTGTGGAAGGCATAATTGCGGAAAGAAAAGATCAGAAAACTATGTACTTATGATTAAGGTTGCAAAGATCCTGTTGCTCCACATAAAATCCTCTTGCTTAAATTTGCAAGAGTTATATACTTTACCAGTAAACTTTGTTTTGCTTATTCATGTGTGTAATTTTTAGTGCGCCGCTTTGCGCTGTTTTTAATGATCACATGGAATAGCCTTTATTCATTACCGGTTGGTATAGATTCCTGATCTTTATGGCTATTTCATGCACGCCTGGCATGCAGCTTTCTTATATCTTTTTATTATTGCAGAGCCCCGGCAAACAAGTTGGGATAATCGGAAATGATACCATCAACTTTCAATGCAATCAAGGTTTTCATCCTGCTCACATCGTTTACCGTCCAGGGTACTACTTTCATATTTTTTGCATGACATGCTTCTACCAGCTCCCTGGTAACTAAGCTATGATGCGGACTGTATACAACAGGCACAAACCCTATTTCCTGCAACTGCTCATCCAGGCTGCGCTTATCGTTGCCATCAATCAGCAAAGAGGTGGCTACTGCCGGGTATTTGCGGCGCATGATTATCAACGCACGCGGATCGAAAGACTGGATGATGGTTCTGGCGCCAATCCCTTTTTGCAGAATAACCTTCATAGCCAGATCTACAAACTCCGCCACAGGCGGGTGGTTGATGCCATCGTTTTTCCTGTTTGATTTTATCTCAATATTGTACAGCATTTTACGTCCTTTGCCTGCGGCATATTTTTCAGCAGCATCTATAAGATCGGCCAGCAGCGGCTTGTGCACAGCTATTTTTTTTTGTTGCGGATAGTCCGGGTAATATTTCAGCCCTACATCGTACCTCTTAATGTTGCTATAATCCATATTATACAATAAAAGCTTGCGCGATTCCGCAGCAGACAAAAATTTCCCTTCGGGTGTAGTTGTAAAATTGTGATTGAAATACGGATCGTGAGATACAATTATTTTTTTATCTTTCGATATTTGCAAGTCCATTTCAAGTGTACTTACACCCAGGTCAATGGCGTTGAGCATAGCCGGAATGGTATTTTCGGGCATCAGTCCTTTGCCTCCGCGATGAGCTTCGGTATCAAATACGGGGAAAGCCAGTCCCGGCGCCTTTTTAGAGGTAGCACAGGAAGCCATTAGCAGGAGAACCGATATGGTTGTATACAACGATAGATTTTTCATGTGTTAATATTTAATTTTTTCTGTTTGACGCATGGAATAACTAAAACCTTCATGCTTTATTATCATCCTCGGTTGGTCACGATGCGTCGTCTTATGCTTATTGCATTCTTATCTTTTTTTAGCTTTTACTTTTTAATGCGGGCAGCCACAGACCAGTTGTACAAGATATAGCCATCGTCGCGTTTCATCACTAAGCTTAATCTTTTATTGTCTGCCGCAATATGCATAATTGTCCTGATAAATCCTTTAGTTTATTTATATTAATGAGATTAGCATAATTTATTGCCTCTAAAATTGTCAAAAATTAGCTTT
Source organism: Haoranjiania flava (assembly GCF_025631005.1). NCBI lineage: Bacteria > Pseudomonadati > Bacteroidota > Chitinophagia > Chitinophagales > Chitinophagaceae > Haoranjiania > Haoranjiania flava. The sequence continues at coordinate 56,508 of NZ_JAOTPL010000002.1, read as the reverse complement.
AATTTTTTCATAGTTAGCCTGGTATTCTTTAAACAACGGGCTGTTTTTAAGCAACAGTATCACTTCATTGTTGTATCGAAGTGCATTGGGCGTATAGTTATGTGTACCGTTGATGATCACAGTCTGCGCTTTTCCATCCCAGGTGCCGTTGATAAGCATAAATTTTGAGTGTATGTTTTGCGACGGCATTTGTAATATCTTTATATAGGCGCCTTTGTCAGCCAGCTTTTGCAGTTGCGCTCTTGTAAAGTCGCCTATACCAGACTTCGCGATCACTTCAATTTTTACTCCTTTCTCATGGAGCTGCGCCAGCTTATCCACAACAGGCCTCCTGGAATCTGACCAGTCAGACATGCCTATTTGTACCGTTGCATTTTTATGATCGCTTATTTTGTCAAGAATGTCTACAATGTCGTCTTTACTATCCCATTGGCCATTAATAAGCCTTGGAAAAAATATAGCTGTTGTTTTGCCGTCTGCTGCATTATAAACGTTGTATGCAAAAGTTTTCATGCCTGAGGAGGCGCGGTCTGCAATGGCGTTCCAGTTACTTAGAAATGCATTGTATAGCTCTTTGTCTGTAAATATTACTGCATCCTGGACTTTTCTAACCCCTGTTTTTATAAAGTTTTGCGAGGTAGAAAACACTACATTTTTTGCTATTCCTTCTTTAAGGGCTACTTCGGAGAAAAGCATACTTTTATGGTGGTTGATAGAGCCGCTAGTGGGGTTAATGATCACATCGCTTTTTACTACCTTCAGGCTTGAGGTACCGGTGAGGACTCCACGCAACTTTTCTATAGCCTGCTTGTTTTGCTGCTGGCTTGTTGCGCGGCTGCTGTCGATAAGCATGTGGACATTGACACCATAATTATGAGCATTGACAATGGCGTTGACAATATCATCATCATCTACAAGATAGATATTGATATGCACCAGAGAGCCTTTTACTGCAGAGCTGAGATAGCGTAAGATCTCGGTTTTAATATTGTTGGCATTTTCCCCTTTCGCTAATATTGCAGGGTCATTAAACACTGCTTTTTCTAAAGTCACCTCCTGCTTCGGATCCGGTGGTGGCGGATTATCAGGGCCTGTGTTTTTGCTGCAGGAAGCTACCAGCAGCAATAGCCATAACAGTAAGGCATAAAGCTTATACATTTTCATTTGCATATCTTTATTTGTTTTTCAGTTGGCACATAGAATAGCATTTATTCATCAACGGTTGGTATGCAACTTTGCTTATGGCTATTTCATGTGTATATTTTTTAGTGCTCCCCTTTGCGGCTTTTTTTAAATCCTGACATGGAATACTTGCAGTGAACTTCCTTTCGCTTATTCATCTGCGGTTGGTATGCACATTCTTATGGCTATTTCATGAATGTTCTTTTATTGTACTTCCAATTCCTTTATTTCTTTTTTCCAGGTAAATGCTGTGAAAACTATTGCAAGCACACAGGATGCTACCAATATTATAAAGCCGCCATCCCATCCCCAATGATCTACCACATAGCCCATGGCTGCATTGGCAAACAGCGCGCCGCCGAGGTACCCGAAAAGCCCTGTAAGCCCGGCAGCTGTGCCGGCTGCCTTCTTAGGCACCAGGTCCAGCGCGTGAACGCCTATAAGCATCACGGGTCCGTAGATAAGAAACCCTATGGCCACCAGCGCGAGGTTGTCGATCAATGGATTGCCCGGCGGATTTTTCCAGTAAACAAATACCATTACCGTTACCAGCACCATATATATAATGGTTGCCGGCGCACGGCGCCCTTTGAATATTTTATCACTGAGCCACCCACAAAGCAATGTGCCCGGAATGCCTGCCCATTCGTATAAAAAATATGCCCAACCGGTTTCAGACAGTGAGAAGCCTTTATTTTCCTTCAGGTAAGTAGGCGCCCAGTCGAGTACCCCATACCGTACCAGGTAAATAAATGCATTGGCAAATGCTATATACCAGATCAACTTGTTTACCAATACATAATCAAAAAGTATCTGGCGCGTACTCAACTCTTTTTCGTGCGACTGATCGTAGCTTTTGGTATGTGTATTGGTGAATTTTTCAATAGAAGGAAGGCCGCATGACTGCGGGGTATCCCTTACGAGCATATAAGTAATAAAAGCAATAAGCAAAGCTATTACTGCAGGGAAATACAATTTGCCCTGCCATACGCCGAACACAGATATGCCTGCAATCGCAAGAGGCGCCATAATACCGCCTCCTACATTGTGCGCTACATTCCAGATAGACATTTTTGTACCTCTTTCTTTTACAGAAAACCAATGTACCATTACGCGTCCGCAAGGCGGCCAACCCATACCCTGAAACCAGCCGTTGATAAAAAGAAAAACAAACATAGCAGCTACAGATGAAGTAGCAAAAGGCAGCAAGCCCATAAAGATCATGGTAACGGCAGAGAGTATTAAGCCAAGCGGCAAAAAAATACGCGCATTACTCCTGTCAGACACAGTAGCCATTACGAACTTGCTAAGTCCGTAAGCTATAGAAATAGCCGAAAGCGCTAAGCCGAGTTGCCCCTTGGTAAATCCCTGCTCAATAAGATCGGGCATAACCATAGAAAATACTTTGCGCACCAGGTAATAGCCTGCATAACCTACAAAAATACCTACAAACACCTGCCAGCGTATTTTCTTATACGTAGCATCTATTTCAGAATCGGGCAGCTTTGCCTTATGCGGAGCTGGTTTTAAGAATTGGAGCATATTCAAGAAGGGTTTAAATCAAATACTTTTTAATAAACGCATATTGTTGCACAATGTTCAATTTAATAAGACTGGTATATTGCAAAGTCATCAATACCTAAGCGCCCGTTACTTATTGTGTTACTGCTGGTACCGAGCCCAAGCTTATTGATGCGAAATCTAACAGGCTGATTGATATTCATTAAATATATTGCTTGTTTTGGTGTAGGGCTTTCCACTACCGTAGGCACATTGGATATAGGGCTCCCGATTCTCTCCCATGATGCGCCCTTATTTACAGAATATTCAAGCTGGAATGTACAGGATCTGTCTGTAGAATAAGCTCCATACCAGAAAGTAACTTTTGAAGCCCCGTCGGGCATGTCAAAATTCATTTGTGCGTATGCATTATCAGATCTGTTTTGCTGAAAACGCAATGCCTGCTTACCGCTTACGATGCGGTCTCCTCCAGCGGTTTCACCTTGAATAACCTGATAAAGCCACCACTCACCTGTTGACATTTGCAGCAGATTTTTTGTTTCTGAAATATTGTAGCTAAGCTTGCCCCGATAAGGCTTCTCAAAGGTTTCGGGCCATCCCTGGTATATTTTTCCGGAAGGAAATGTCATATCTTCGAGCTTTTGCAACCGCAGTTGCGGCCCATTATCCGACCCTACAAGGACTCCCTGGAAAGTAGCGCTTGGCGCTATTTTGCTTCCGGCAAAAACAGCTCCCTCCTCTGTAAACAATTGCATTTGATTTCCCTCACTGTCTTTGAGATACTTTTTACCGCTAAACGTAGTTCCGGGCGCAGGATCGGGGTCCACATCTGCCGTAATGCTTACCAACTGGCCTTCATAGGCGCCTGCATTCTTCAAAAGATTTTGAATAGATACGGGCATATAACCCTTACGCACGCCTTCTGCCACTTTGGTAATTTTATCTTTCGTAAGTCCGTCCAATACAAGCATGCCTTTGTCCATTACCAGCCTTGCCTGCTCTACATTAATATGTAAAGAGTCGCCAAAGCTGTACGAACCAGCTTCGGGCACGCGTATCAGCATGCCTCTTGACTGCCCCCGCCAGACACTCTGCAAAGCTATAGTATTAGGCGGAAGGTTTTTATTTTCGTGATTAGAGACTACTACTCCTGACGTATTGTATGCTCCTCCTAAAATATCTCTGTTAATAGTCAGTTCGTTGCCTTTAAACACATTTCGTAATACATATAATGAAACATGTGGGTTAGGTATGCCCTCCGCTGTATTTATATCCTTTTTTATACATCCTGTTGCTAAAAAAGATAGCAGTAAACTAAAGAATACTATGCGATAATTTGTATTTTTCATTTCAATCATATTTAATCTTTTTACCACGCAATAATTTAAAAAGTTTTTTACGGCTGCCACCACATTTTTTCATTCACACTATCGCCGCCCATACCCGCAACAGCCTTGTCATAATTACTTTTATTAAGAGACTGGACTATCAAAGGGTAATTGAACCTTACCGGCATTTTTCCACCGTTGAGCAATCCTGGACCTATATACAATTCAGGCAGGCCTGTTCGTCTATACTCATACCATTGCTGAAAGTCTGTAAACATCAATGAGAAATACTTTTGCAGAAACAGCTTATTCATTAATTCTCTTTCCGTACCGGAAAAACTTGCTGCTGGTTTTGTAAAATAATTTTCAGGAACCTGGCAGCCCCACATTTCCATATTAGCTATAACACCTTTTTTATAATATGCTTCGGCATCTCCGTTGATATAACCTCTTAATACAGCTTCTGCGAGTATAAACTGGAGCTCTGCATAATTCATAATATTTCCTAATAACGGCTCGGTTTTTAGAGATAACTGAAGGCGGGATTGAGGTTCTGGCACTGCGCCTTTGGGGTATCCGCTCTGCATGCCACCATAAACACCTAACGATGCTTCAGTAGCCCATCTTGAAAGTCGAGGGTCTTGGAGCTCCATTAAGTTATTAATAAAGAACTCCGAATATCCTTTATCACCGTTAAAATCAAAATCCCTGGCGTTGTAAAAACGGGTTACATAAGGCAGTTTATTAGTAAAATACAATATGGCTGATTCACTGCTGTCTCTGATTATAGGATAGAGTAAAGGATTACTTACTATTGCTTTAATTTTTTCTATAGCATTACTTTCCGGCTTATGAGCAACCCGCATAAGCAATCTCAGAAACAATGAATTACCAAACTTTTGCCATTTAGCTGCATCTCCTCCATAGACAGGCTCTGTATTGCTGATATCCGCGGGTAAGTTTACTTTTACGCTTAACAATGCGTTAGCGGAATCTAATTTTTTAAACAGGTCTGTATATATATCCTGTTGCTTGTCAAAATATGGAGTAGTGTTTCCTTTTCTGCCCTCTATAGCGTTTGAATACGGCACATCGCCAAAAGCATCTGTTAGCAACGAAGTTACCCAGGTTTCAAGAATGAGAGAAATTCCTTGAAAAGTTTGGTAACCGGTCTGGCGGGTAGCTTCAGCATTGGTATAAATATCTCTAATGTCGGTCAGCGAAGAATACCACACCCTCCACATATATTCAGACTCAGACGGTTTTATTTCGTAGCGATGAAACTCTCTGGCATCCGAAGTGGTTACAGTTACCTGCATCAATTCATTATTTATCCTGAAGTTTCTGTCGAGATTATTATTTATGGTACTAACAAGCACAGGTGCCAACAAACTTTGCGGACTGGCTACCGAGCTGGCATTCGGGTTTGTATTTATTTCTACAAAATCTTTTGTACATCCTGCTAAAAATGTAATGCCTGCAAATAAGATGAATAATAGTTTATTGATTTTCATATTTTAACATTAAAAAGTTGCAGTAATATTAATACCAAAAATCCTGGTGGACGGGAACTGTGCTATTTCAGCCCCTTTTTCAATGCCACTACTATTTAAAGACGCAAATTCCGGATCAAAGGCAGGCCAATTCGAGAATACAAACAAGTCTCTACCATATAATCCTACTACTAAACTATTCATTTTTAACTTAGCAGCTGTTTTTAATGGAAAAGTATAATCCAACCTGACTTCCCGGATTTTTATAAAATCAGTAGAAAAAACATTTGCTTCCAATTGATCCCGGTTAAAATGTGCATAATAATAATCTCCTGCGTCAGCTACAACGGTATTGGGACTATAAGTGCCATCAGCATTTTTAACCACGCCATTTCCTATAATGCCGTTATATCTTCCGGGTAAAGACTTTTTCAGTTTTCCTTCTTCCATCAATACGGCATGTGTAAGTGAATATCCTACGCCACCATACTGGCCATCTATTAATACATTAAATTTAAAGTCTTTATATTTAAATTCATTGCCGAAGCCGAATTTCTTTGTAGGATTTGCATTGCCGAGGTAAATAAGTTCATTGGTTGTAAGAGGTAGTCCATTTTTATACACGATATCTCCATTCTCGTTGCGCATATATCCAAAGCCGTACATATCGCCATAACGCCCACCAACGCGCGCCTCTACCGTACCGCGACTACCAAACACAGTAGATAGCACAATACTTTGTACACTATCTGCCAAAGAAATGATCTTTGTATCAAACGCTGTAAACTTCATATAAGGTCTCCAGGTAAATTTTTTGTTTTTAACCGGGGTACCAGACAGGCTCATTTCCAAGCCTTTATTTTCCACATTACCAGCATTTACTATTTGGTACCGGTAACCACTGGCGGGATCAATAGGCACTTCTAATATCTGGTCAAAAGTATTGCTCTTATATACGGTAAGGTCCAGTTGTAGCCTGCTTTTAAACATTCTGAGATCCGTTCCTAATTCAAAAGAACGTTTACCTTCGTTTTTTAAATTGAGATTAGGTATAGTTGCCGGGTTGGTGAGGCCGGGAGAAAAATTATCTACTACATTATAAGTATAGGAAGTGCGGTAAGGTATGGTGCCCCCTCCACCCACAGAAGCAACAGATGCCCGTAATTTCCAAAAGTTAATCGCCTTAGGCAAATTAAACGCTTGTGATGCTATAAAACTAAGATTAACAGAGGGATAAAAGAACGGATCCACACTCGACTGCAACGGTTGGGCCAGAGTGCTTGCCCAATCTATACGTGCACTCGCATCAGCAAAAAGCCATTCTTTATACGATGCATTCAACAATCCATAAAGGCTGTGAACAGCGTATTGCGAACGATAAGGATTATAAGTAAGGTCTTCTGCCGTATTGGCAAAGTTATACACATTAGGATACACAAGTTTTTGGGTAAAAAGATCGCTTCGGTCATATTTATTATTGGTCATGGATCCTCCGGCAGAAGCGCCATATTGGAAATCCTTTGTTTTAGCTTTTTTGCTCATATAACTAAATAAAAAGTCGGCGCTTGACTCTTGAGTCATTACGCCTGTTTCGCGATAATAGCCATAAGCATATCTGTATGTGTCAAACGGGCGCCTCTGTAAGCGCTTATCGAACGCAAAGTCAATTCCGGCACGTACCATTAAATTAAAATTATCAGTAAAATTGTACGTAGCCTGTACATTGCCAACAAAATTATTTCTATTTTGCGAGTTAAGCATTTCATAAGCAATAGTATATGGATTATCAAGCAAATTAGAGAAAGGCGTGGTTTGTACGATTCCTTCTTCTCCCGGGCGCCAGTAGGGCTTAAACCATGCCGGGTTCCAGTTGGGCACAACGCCTCTTATAAAATACATATAAGTTTGGTTATTGTAGCCTGTATTAGGCAGATTATCGCTTTTTTTCAATGTATAATTCATTCTGGAAGACAAGATTAACTTTTCTCCTATTTTATGATTGAGTTGTAAGGAAATAGCATTCCTGTTAAATCCTGTATTCGGGATAATCCAGGAATTGTAGGTATTGGTGTAGGACAGGCGTGCAGAAGTTATGCTGTTTCCTCCGGAAATAGAAATACTGTTTTTGGCCGTAAAATCATTTTCAAAAAATTCTTTCCTGTTGTTTTCATAAGCTCTCCAAAGCGTCCTTTCAGGAGGTGTTACACGATAATAATCAGGATTGTACTGATAATACAATTGCCCGTCAAACTTTGGCCCCCACGCAGAGCTTGTACTAAGTGTGCTGGGGCCATCTTCTGACCGGCCATAAGAATAGTACAGGTCGCCGCCACGAACCCCTTGACCATACTCGTTTTGATATTCAGGCCATCGATTTATGGTACCTACAGATAAATTTGAATTTACCGAAATGCCTAACCCTTTATGTATAGGCTTCCCGGATTTAGTTGTTATGATAATTGCCCCGTTTGCTCCCCGATAACCGTATAAGGCCGAAGCTCCCGGTCCTTTTAATATAGATACAGACTCTATATCGTCTGCGCTTAGGTCTGCAAGTGCATTGCCGAAATCAACAGGAGCGTCGGCAGACTGGTAGTTACCACTCCCTGTAGCGGTGCTCACTACACCGCCACCCAGCACTACCCCATCAATTACGATTAAGGCATCATTTCCACCTGTTAGTGAAGTCTCTCCGCGTAGAATAATTTGGTTGGTGCCGGCAGGACCTGCACCGGACTTCACCAGGTTTAACCCGGCTACTTTCCCGGACAAAGCATCGGTCCAGTTATTAGAAGCTGCTTCTGTGAGCTCTTCACCCGAAACACTTGTAAGTGCATAGCCCAATGATTTCTCTTCTCTGCGAATGCCTAAAGCAGTTACTACAACATCTCCCATATCAGCATGTATTTGTTGCAACGATACTGTTATGGTATCTTTAATAGTTCCAATAATAATGTTTTTGTTTAAATAACCAATAAGGCTAAAGGATATATTGTCTCCGGGGTTGGCTTGCACCTTGAATACCCCATTTCCGTCAGAAGCAGTAACGGCTCTGCCATTTAAAAAAACCGACACTCCAGGCAAGGGCTCGCTGCTAACGGAGTCTATCATCTTACCTACAATTCTGCTTGTGCCTGATTGTGCGACGGCAGGATAGACAAACAAAAAAGCCATGCACAGCAAGGTACATGTGAAAAGCAGGATACTTTTAGGTATATGCTTCTCCGTAATTTTGGTTGATTTTAATTTCATAGCATGAAGTTTAAAATGATTGTAATACGCTTGCGGATAGAGGTATTACTTTTTTTTAAGTACTGACTTATATATATTTCCATAGGGGTCTGCTGCCTGCACGCTTATTTGTTGCCAGTTGGCAGAAGGCCGGTAATGGAACATGTGGTCATTTTTTGCATGCGGCTCTACAAATGGCCTGTATACAGGCAAAGACTTCCCGTTCATCGTATTAAAAGCATCCGGATCTTTTTCAGTGATATTCTTTAAAACTACCGGCGTTTGGTTATCTTCAGACACGCTTACTGTCCAGTTAGTATGCCATCCAAAAACATTCATTATCACATCGTTCTTCAAGCCTGTACTCACAGCTTTGCCCGGCTCATACACTTTTATTTGATAGGCCTTTTCATGATTCGTGCCTTTATAATATTTATTTACTACCTCATTATCTTTTAGCTTAAACACTGTAAAGCCTCTAGGGCTTCCGTCGCTACAAATGTCGCCCGTCCAAAATGCGCCACAGACAGCGCCGATCGTATATTCTTGTATATTTTTATTAACTGTAGTTACTACATTATAATGTGTATGGCCTGATAATATTTTTACTTTATAGCCTTCCAAAAGTGAATATAATTTCTGACTATTGGGACTTACAAAAGATGAAAATCTTTTGCTCGTAGGTATATGTAGTGCCACAATAATCTGCTGATCTTTATTTACATACTCAAGATCGTTCTTCAGCCAATTCAGTTGCGCTTCTGTAATCTCACCTGTATATTTTTTATTGCCTTTGTATAGCACATTATCTAATACTACAAAATGATTAGAGCCGAAATTAAACGAATAATATGCAGGACCAAAGTTATTTTCAAAATGACGAATAGCCTTACGATCATCGCTCTCTGTTAAATCATGATCGTGATTACCAATAACCTGAAAAACCGGAATCTTAAGTTTTTTTATTTCCTCGGCATAATTTGGAAAATAAGACATATTGTCCCAAACAAGATCACCCAAGGATATACCTATTACTTCCCCTGAATCTTTTAAGGCAAGCGTGTGTTCTCTTATTTTTTCTATATCGGCTTTTAATAAAGACAGATCCGTATTATTGGCTATTTGTACATCAGCCAGTGCCAGCAAATGAAACTTACTGAATTTTGTTGCTGCTTCTAAATGAAAGTCCTGTCGGGCAACTTGCTTATTTTTATAGATCGGCTTGTATATTTCCGGCAATCCGTTCTTCATAGGAATTTTAGCAGATGCCGGAATGGAAGTAAATACAAATCGTGCATTTTCATTCGCCTTCATCTGATATACTCCATTTTTATCTGTACTCACCACAGAATAACCATCGCTTACCACCACGCCGGATGCTGGTTTTTGATTAATGGTGACGCGTCCTACAAGGTCCATTCCAGGCAGTGCCTGCACAGGTATCTTTTCTATTAAAGCACTCTTTGGCTTACACGCAAGGGGTAAGAAGGCAATGCACAGCATCAGTATAAACCAGTATATTATATTTTTTGGTGTATTCAAAAGAATCAATTTGAATGCTGAAATAATTTAAATAATAATGCGGCAAGCGTAGCGCCCGTGAGTGGTGCCAATATAGGAATCCATGCGTAACGTATATTAAAGTGAGCTTTATTTTTGATGGGCAACAGGGCATGAACAATCCTTGGCGCCAGATCTCTTACCGGATTAATAGCATATCCTGTAGTGCCACCCAAAGAAAGGCCTATTACCCATACTAATAGAGCTACGGGAATGGCCCCTAAAGATCCCATCCCAACAGTGGCTTCATTATTTACTTTCACATCCGTAAAACTCAAAATGGTAAATATTAATACCATCGTTCCGATCATTTCTGATAAAAAATTAGAAGGTATATGATAAATATTGGGCGCCGTACAAAATACGGCCTGCTTTAAGTCTGAAGCACTGGTTGCATCAAAGTGCTTTTTATACATTACCCACACAAGAAAACTTCCTGTTGCAGACCCCAAAAATTGTGCTGTCACATACCATAGCGCTAAGGATACCGTCATTTTTCCCAGTAATATATTTGCTAAAGTAACAGCCGGATTTAAGTGTGCTCCGCTAACAGGGCCAGCAATAACAACCCCTATAAAAACAGCTAATGCCCAAGCTGTTGTAATTACAATCCACCCTCCATTGTTACCTTTCGTTTTCTCGAGCACTACGTTAGCTACCACACCACAGCCCAACAATATCATAACACCGGTACCTATAAACTCTGCTAAAAAAATATTCATATTATTGTGTTTTGCCTGATGAATATGACGACCAGAATAAAACTGTTTGTACAGCACGCTGCCATTCATTTTTCTTTTGCTGTATATACTGTACGTTTTTAGCCGGCACAAATATTTTATTATGCTCCTGGATGGCCGCGAGCTCATCCATACTTTTCCAAAATCCGGTTGCCAGGCCTGCCAGGTAAGCAGCCCCTAAGGCGGTGATTTCCGTATTTTTCGGACGAATGATGTTTTTGCCTATCAGCTCTGCCTGAAACTGCATGAGCAAATCATTATTAGCGGCGCCACCATCTACTTTAATTTCGGCAATATCAATACCTGATTGTTTCTGCATTAATGAAAAAATTTCATCAGACTGATATGCTATGCTTTCTAATGCTGCTCTTGCAATGTGGGCTTTACCTGTACCACGAGACAGTCCTATAATGATTCCTCTTGCAAATGAATCCCAGTAAGGAGCACCCAGCCCGGTAAATGCCGGCACCATATATACACCTTCACTTGTAGCAACTTCAGAAGCAAGCAATTCAATGTCTGCTGAGTTTTCTATGATACCCAACTCATCGCGCAGCCATTGCACTACAGCTCCACCAACAAAAATGCTTCCCTCGAGTGCATAGGTTGTAATGCTGCCTATTTTCCAGGCAATTGTTGTCAATAGATTTTCATCGGCATTTACCGGTTTATCGCCCGTGTTCATCAGCATAAAACATCCTGTACCATACGTATTCTTTATCATTCCTTCTTTCGTACAAAGCTGGCCAAACAGCGCAGCCTGCTGATCGCCGGCAATACCCGCAATTGGTATGGCGCTACCCAATATTCTGTTATCAGTATGGCCATATATTTCCGAAGAAGACAATACCTGTGGCAGCACTTGCATAGGAATGCCAAACAATTGCAGCAATTCTTCATCCCATTGTAGGCTATGAATATTATAAAGCATGGTTCTGGATGCGTTTGATACATCCGTCAAGTGAAGTGCTCCCATGGAAAGCTTCCATACCAACCAAGTATCTATAGTACCGAACAATAGCTTGTTTTCTGCAGCAAGTTGTTTTGCATCCGGAATATTATCTAATATCCATTTTATTTTTGTTGCTGAAAAATAGGGATCAAGCGGTAGTCCTGTTTTTTTTCTGATAAATGGCACGTAGCCTTCTTTATCAAGCTGTTTGCAGTAGTCAGCTGTACGCCTGTCTTGCCATACAATTGCATTGTACAATGGTATGCCGGTTTCCTTGTTCCAAACCACCGTAGTTTCGCGTTGGTTAGTAATACCGATGCAGGCAATATTTTCAGGACTTGTTCCGGCATCATTGAGTACCTGCTTAGCGGCAGCTATTTGTGTAGTCCATATTTCTTCGGGATCATGCTCTACATAACCAGAATGAGGGTAGATTTGCCTAAACTCTTTTTGCGCAATAGATACAATCTTTCCTTGTCTATCGAAAAGTATCGCTCTTGAGCTTGTTGTTCCTTGATCTAATGCCAAAACCAATTCTTTGTGCATAAGTGCATCTTTAATTAATTATAAAAATAATTTTTTGCCAGCTCAGCATATTCAGCTAATTGTTTCTGCTCCCAGTCATTACTACGGTTAAGTTTTTCTTTCAATATTTTAGCTACCCACGGCGCACATTCCAACGAATCTTTTGCATTCAGCATCAACAATCTTATTCTGCGCGACAATACGTCTTCTATCGTACGAGCCATTTCATTTTCAATAGCCCATACGACCTCTGCTTTAATATATGAATGATTAGGATGTAGCAGGCCGGCAAGCTCCGGCGTGCCCGCCGCTAATTTATTGATAGCTTCCCTGTCTTTGCCATAGCACTTCCAGTGTGATGTACTGTTATCATCGGCTCTTTCATAACCATGTACACGCAGGTTTTTTGTTCTACAGACAACAGGATCAAGATTTACGAGTTTAATAGCTTTATCAACAGTTTCTTCCGCCATTTTTCGGTAAGTGGTCCACTTACCTCCTGTGATAGTGATCAAACCTTTTTTATCTACAATAAGTTTATGGTCTCTGGATATCTCCTTTGTAGAGCCATTGTCTTTATCACCTTTAGCAGCAAGGGGGCGCATACCCGCATAAACGCTTAATATATCTTCTCGCTTGGGAGGTGAAGTCATATATTGTGCTGCAGTATCCAAAATAAATGTTACCTCTTCAGGTAACGGGCGGGGTTCTGCCAGATGCTGATCCAGTGGCGTATCTGTAGTTCCTAACAGTACGTGCCCGTGCCACGGCACACCGAACAACACTCTTCCGTCGCTGGTTTCCGGGATCATTAAAGCATCCTCTCCACCAAGAAATTTTTTATCTACCACCACATGTGTTCCCTGACTGGGCCTTACAAGCGCCTTATGGTTTACTGAAGCCATTTTAAGGATATCGTCTACAAAAACTCCTGTAGCATTGATCACCACTTTGGCGCTCGCTTCATATACATGGCCGGTTTCTGTATCTGTAAATTTTACACCTATGATTTGGCCATTCTTTTCCAAGAGGCCGGTTACAGCTGCATAGTTAATAACCGAGCCCCCATGCTCCACTGCTGTTTGTGCAAGATTTACAGCCATGCGGGCATCATCAAACTGCCCGTCATAATAGCGGATGCTGCCTTTGAGGCTTTTGGATTTTATAGTAGGAAGTTTTTCAAGTGTTTTAGATTTGTTCAAAAAAACGGACCTGCCGATCCGCTGCCTGCCTGCCATCCAGTCGTATAATTTCAACCCCACCAAGAATTTTATTTTACTTATTGTGGTGTAGCAAGGTATCAGGAAGCTTTGCTCTCTTGCGAGGTGTGGGGCATTTTTGAAAATGAGGCCCCTTTCGTATAGTGCAGAAAAAACAAGTTTAATATCCCCGTTGGCCAAATACCGCACGCCGCCATGTACCAGCTTAGTACTTCTGGATGAAGTGGATTTTGCAAAATCATATTTCTCTAACAATAAAACTTTATACCCTCGCGAAGCCGCATCCACCGCAATACCTAAGCCCGTAGCTCCACCGCCCACGACAATCATATCCCATTGTTTTCCTTCTTGTACCTGTCTTAAACATATAGCTCGATCCATATTTACACAATTTAATAATTTTCATAAAATTAGCTTAATACAAAGTTAAATAAAACAATTCGAAACAAAAAAATATTTTTTTGAAATAAAATGAAATAATAACAGCTTAAAAAAATACAAAAAGAAAATTCATTCAAATAAAAACAAAAAAATTACAGGAGGCAAATGGATGTAATTAACTAATTGTTACTAATTTCGCTGTATGTCAGTTCTAAGTCTTACAGACAGGCACCAGTTTATTATTAATAAGCTGCAGGAAACGGGCAGCGTCTCCGTAGTTGAGCTCAGCAAAGAGCTCAACGTTTCTGCTGTAACCATACGCAAAGACCTGGAGCTTTTAGAGGGCAAGAAATTGCTATACCGCAATCACGGCGGTGCAACCTATACAGATCCTTACATCACAGACAGGCATGTGAAGGATAAGCTTTTTCTACACGAGCCTGAAAAGGAAAGAATAGGCCGGCTGGCGGCACAACTGATACAGCCGAATGATTGCATTCTTATTGCCTCCGGCACTACCGTTTATTATTTTGCCAAAAACATCAACCCTACTGAAACGCTTACGGTGGTCACACCGGGTTTGAATGTAGCTCTTGAGCTTAATCAATATAGCAATATAGAAGTAATACAGCTTGGAGGAATTATGCGCAAAACTTCTTCGTCGGTTACCGGCGCATACGCCGAAAGTATACTTAAAGACTTTTCATTTAGTAAGCTTTTCCTGGGCGTTGACGGCATTGATCCGGAATTCGGGCTTAGCACTACAAATATGATGGAAGCGCAGCTGAACAAAAAAATGATTGAAGCCTCACAGAAAACTATTGTGCTTGCCGACTCCAGCAAATTCGGCAAAAAGGGGTTTGGCAAGATCTGCGACCTGAGCGCCGTGCAGCAGATTATTACAGACAGCAATGCGCCTGCACACCTGCTTACACGCTTACAGGAAATGGGCATAGATGTAAAAATAGCCGATGCAACTAAAGTATAAGCGGTACCATACTATCGTATGGTTGCTGCAAAGCCGCCGCCGGGCGCCATGTGTATCTTAATTTTATCAGCAGAAGAAATACTTTTAACCTGCTTTTTATAATCTGTACCATCACGGCCGGCATTTACGCCGTCAGTAAATAATTCTATGGTATAATTTCCGTTTTTTAAGAAAGAAAGATCAAGGGTAATAGCACGTTCGGTCCAGTCTGTCATACCTCCGATGTACCAGGTATCGCCTTTCCTTCTTGCTATTACGGCATACTCGCCAACGCGCCCGTCTATTGCTATGGTTTCGTCAAATATCGTGGGCACAGCAGCAATAAACGTTGTTGATTCTTTTTCAGCCATATAGGCATTGGGGTTATCGCTAAGCATGGAAAAAGGCGCTTCGTAAATTATATACATAGCCAACTGGTGGCACCGGGTGCCCTGGCTCATAGGCTTTGAACCGATAGGCCTGAAATTTTTTCTGTTTGCGTTGGACATGGCGCCGGGTGTATAATCCAGCGGCCCTGCAAGCATACGGAGGTAAGGAATGGTTACATCATTCTTTGGCATGTCCAGGTAATTTCCCCATTTGAGCTGTTCCATACCGTAAACACCTTCAAAATTTACCACATTCGGATATGTGCGCTGCAAACCGGTGGGCTTATAAGAGCCATGAAAATCTATCATGAGCTTGTACTGTGCGGCTTTCTCAGCGAGCTTGTAATAAAAATTTACCATCTTCTGATCGTCGCGATCCATAAAATCAACCTTAAATCCTTTGATGCCCATGGAGGCATATTTGCTTAAAGCCTCATCCATTTTCTTACTCAGCGGCAGCCATCCTCCCCACAACCAGATGCCCACATTTTTTTGCCTGCCGTAATCAATAATCTCCTGCAAGTTAATCGCAGGTACAATATCCATAATGTCCAGGCTGTTGGCCCAGCCTTCATCCAGCAAAACATATTCTATATTGTGGGCAGCCGCAAAATCTATATAAAATTTGTATGTAGCTGTATTAATGCCTGCATTAAAATCAACACCTTTTATATTCCAGTCATTCCACCAGTCCCAGGCAACCTTGCCTGGCCTTATCCAGGAAGGATCCTGAACACGTGATGGCGATGCCAGTAAGTATACAAGATCATTATTCAAAAGCTCTTTATCTTCATCACTTACTGTAACTATACGCCACGGAAAGCTCCTGTTGCCGTCAGTTTTTGCAATGTATTCTTCACGGGCAGTTACAAGAGACTGAAGGTTATTGTGCCCGCCCTGTTTTTCTGTTTTTGGTAAAGGCGCAAACGCTCCGTAAAAACCATTTTTCTTTACTTTCAAAAACATACCCGGGTAATCTTCAAGGTCAGCCTCCATAATAGCCGCCTTCTTACCGTTATCAAGGTTTACAAGAATGGGAGTAAATGCCAAAGTATCTTTATGGAGCTGCGATATCTTTAGATAATTGTAAGTATTTTCAAAAGAATTGAAGTATACATCTCCGGTGCCGTTTTTGGTGACATGTGTATTTACATACGGCACTACTGTTGCATAATCTTTATCGAAATTAAAATTTGCTTCTTCGCTGCGGATAGTTACAGGATGCTTTATAGAAGTAGAAAAACGATAGGCTACACCATTGTTATATACCCGGAATATTAAATTGAAACTCTCTTTAAAAGACAATACAGCTTCTGTATAGCTATCCTGGATTGTTGCTTTCTTATAATTGAAACTCTTTACAACGCTGCTTTTATGTGTGATATTACTGGACCTGAATTTTGAAAACCTGCCAAACACCGTACCGTTACCAAGCGTCAGGGAAGTCTCTGAGGGTACAATGATGGCCTGCTTGTCTTTTTCTACAGACCAGCTGATTTTATCATTGATGGTAACAGTGAGGAGCACCCTGCCGTCCGGAGATGAAGCACGGATAGTATTCGTTTTTTGAGCAAATGCCAATAGGGCGAGCAAGCTAAAAGCAATACATAGAATAGTGTATTTTATGCGTAAATTTTTTAATGGTCTTAATGACCGCATAGAACTACGCTTGACCAACTCATTCGTAAAAGAAAAAATCCGTTCGCTGCGTTTCATCCGTAAATTTTTAATGTTCTTAATGGCCGGATAGAACTACGCTTTCACCAATCCGTTCCGTAGAAATAATCCGTTCGCTGCGTTTCATCCGTAAATTTTTTAATGTTCTTAATGGCCGGATAGAACTACGCTTCACCAATCCGTTCCGTAGAAATAATCCGTTCGCTGCGTTTCATCCGTAAATTTTTAATGTTCTTAATGGGCGGATAGAACTACGCTTCACCAATCCTTTCGCAATCCCATCGCTTCGTTTCATCACTACACATTTCTAAGGCCTAAATTACAACTTTCATTAACATTAGCATAAGCCAGCTTAAAAAATCAAACAATCAGTTTAAATAAATACCAATAATTACTTTTCTTCTGCATCGAACCGGCTGACTTTTTGCACGCCCTGCACTTTCTTCAGCGCTATGATCAGGCGGTCTAATTCTTCTTTATCGCGCACAAATATTTTCAGACGGCCTTTGAAAAATCCGCTTTCAGATTCTATGGAAAGCGCGGAAATATTGATGTTCATATCATTGCTGACCACGGCAGTAATATTGCTGAGCATGCCGAAGGAATCTACGCCTATGATCTCTACCCCTGTAAGGAAAGATATCTCTTTATTTTTCGCCCATTTGGTTTTTACAATTCGATGGCCGTAATTAGCCAGCAACTGGGGTGCATTCGGGCATGAGTTACGGTGAATAATCAGGCCTTTGCCGGTGCTTACAAAGCCAAAAACATCATCGCCGGGAATGGGATGGCAACACTTGGCAAGCGTGTACATGATCTTGTCGCTGCTCTCCCCGAAAATGATAAGCTCCGAATCTTTTTTGTTAAATACAGGCGGCCTTTCTTCCTGCGAATCAACAATCACGGGCTTTACAGGCCGCGGCAGTTCCAGCTTGTCGCCGATAACCTTGAACTCTTTCAGCTCTTTTAAATCTATTTTTTTAATAGCGATCTGGTAGAAAAGGTCAAGCTGGGAGTTAAGTTTATAGAAAGTATACAGTTCTTCTATGTTGTGTGCAGAAAAAGCTGCACCCATATTGTCGAGCCGGCGCTGTAAAATATATTTGCCGTCTTCGGCTATGGTTCTCTTCTCTTCCTTAAGTGCATCTTTGATTTTGTTGCGTGCTTTGGCTGTCACCACCAGGTTCAGCCAGTCTTCGGTAGGCTTTTGCTTCTGGCTGGTAATGATCTCTACCTGGTCTCCGCTGCGCAACTTATGGCCAATGGGCACCAGCCGGTGATTTACTTTAGCGCCAATGCATTGCGAGCCGACAGCGGTATGGATACTGAATGCAAAATCCAAAGCCGTTGAGCCCTGCGGCAGCATTTTCACCTCACCTTTCGGCGTGTATACGTAGATCTCTTCAACAAGAAAACTGGTTTTAAAATCCTGCAAAAAGTCTACGCTGTCTGAGCCGGCGCTCATTACTTCGCGGATCTGTGCAAACCATTTATCAAACCTGTCCTCATCCTGCACGCCGCTGCCTTCTTTGTATTTATAGTGTGCGGCAAGGCCTTTTTCGGCAATATCATTCATACGGCGGCTGCGCACCTGCACTTCCACCCATTTACCCTGCGGGCCCATCACCGTTGTATGCAAAGCCTCGTAACCATTGCTTTTGGGGTTGCTCAGCCAGTCGCGCAGGCGCTCCGGAGAAGGCGGGTATTCATCCGTGATCATGGAATATACTTTCCAGCAATCCTCTTTTTCTTTGTTCGGCTCAGAGTCAATAATCACGCGGATGGCAAACAGGTCGTACACTTCTTCGAACTCCACCCCTTTCTTCTTCATTTTGTTCCAGATGGAGTGGATGCTTTTAGGCCTGCCATATACTTCAAAATTAAATCCTCCCTTTTCAAGTTTGAGCCTGATAGGCTTAATGAACTCGTTAATAAAACGGTTTCGCTCTCTTTTTGTTTCTGCTAATTTCTGGGCAATGAGTTTATAATTTTCAGGCTCCATGTATTTCATGGCAAGATCTTCCATCTCTGTCTTGATCTCGTAAAGGCCCATGCGGTGCGCAAGCGGCGCATATACAAAAACAGTTTCGCTGGCTATCTTCAGTTGCTTTTCTGTTTTCATGAAATCAAGGGTGCGCATGTTGTGCAGCCTGTCTGCAAGCTTTATCAATATTACCCGCGGATCGTCGGTAAGGGTGAGCAGAATCTTCTTAAAGTTTTCTGCCTGCTGTGAATTGGAGGAGCTGGAATCTGATACGGATGAGATTTTTGTGAGGCCGTCAACGATCTTGGCGATCTCATTACCAAACTCCCGCTGTATATCTTCAAAACTGATAACGGTATCTTCCACCGTATCATGCAGCATGGCACAGATAGCGCTTCGCACTCCCAACCCTATTTCTTCCACGCAGATCATTGCCACAGCCAGCGGATGAAGTATGTAAGGCTCACCGCTTTTTCTACGCATGTTTTCATGCGCTTCGGCAGCCATCTCGAAAGCATTTCGCACCAGTTCTTTATCGCCTTTCTTCAGCTTGGGGCGTAAGGCTTTCATGAGCGCACGATAATTCCTGAGTATCTCTTTCTTTTCCTGCTCTTCGTTTAAAATATATTTGGGTTGTTCTGTAGTATTAGCTTTCACTCAATAAATTTATCAGTTCAGTACACATGGTTCCTGCAGAGCTCGCCTCTGTTGATCAAAGGTAAGATTTCATTAAAACATGGGGAAAGTTTTTATTACGTATTTAAGCAATGCACCATGCCCGGGAAAACTCGTACTATAATAGTTCATGAACGGCAATACAACGTTGATGGCAATTGCATTCTGTGAAAATAAAACATGCCCGTAGTTAGCGGGCATGCTGAATATATTGAAAATAATTGCTGAGTATATGGCAAATGATTACCGGTAATAAGTGACAGACAGGGTAAATTTGTCACCATTCACACCCAATGCCTGCGCGGCTGCATCGCTGATGCGGTAGGTAAGCCCCTGGTTTTCTTTGCCGGTGCCTAAGTTCCACAAAACTTTTGCGTAGATAGTTTTATCGCCGTTTTGTACTTTCACTACTCTTCCTGGCTCAAGATCGTTCATGAGTATAAAGTATTTTTTATCGCCCCAGCCGCTGGCAGATTTAAAAATTTTAGCATCGCCGGAAGTTATCATTTCGGCGCCTGAAGTTCTGTAGCTCGATGCGTAATAGCTATCACTGCGCTCAACCACAGCTTCTTTACGCGGGGTTGGCTCGCTCTCAAAAGTAGTAACGGTGTTGGCATCCACAACTTCAAAGTCGTCATTCGCAACGGCAGAAGTTGTACCACCGTCTTTACGTACCACAGTAACGCCTGCTGCGGGAATCTTTAAGCTTTCCCCGATTACCAGCTTGCTGTCTGCATTCATGCCATTCAGCCGCATAATGTCGCCGACAGTGGTATTGTATTTTTCAGCAAGCATGGAAAGAGTTTCTCCCGATGCTATTTTGTGCGACCTGCCCGCAGGCTTGCTGCTACCGGGGATCTTTATCTTAGCGCCAACCAATAGTTTGCTGTCGGCTGTCATACCATTAAGCCGCATGATATCTCCCACCGTAGTGCCGTTTTTCTGAGCAATGCCTGAAAGCGTTTCGCCTGTCTTTACCGTGTGCACCTTCTGTGCCAGCAGTGGCGAAGAAAGCGCCAGGCCCAATATCAGTATTATGAATCGTTGCATGTTGTTAATTTATTTTGATGGTTGCAATTGATCCGGAGTTATTGCAGCCTTACTTTTTATTCTTTAAAACCGGGCTATAAAATTATAAATATTTATCTAATTACCAGCTTAAATAAAACAATAGCTTATTTTGTTTTCATTAAAATTCTCCATTCTACCGGGTAATAATTGTTTACTCTTGCCGGCAATACTTTTATCCATCCCAAAGGCAGGGAATTATATTGAATAACCGTCCAGCCCGGTTTTATGTTTTCGAGTGTAATTTCCTGCCTGCTTAAAAAATCAAGCGCAACTTCTTTGCTCACCTCCACAGAAGGCAGCTCGTGATTTAATATTTCAGAAACTGCCAGCGCATGTGCCGGCACCAGGCCTTTGTTCTTTATTTCGCCTATTTCTACCCCTGCTTTCTTTACGTATAAATTGCTGCGGATAGCAGACAACGCCTGCATTTGTGCTGCATCCATAGCCAGGATAGTATCTTTAATTTTAAAGAAACATACAGGCCGGGCATAACTGATCCATTTATTGATTTCTGCTGTTTCTTTCGTAGTGGCCGCCGCCACATTGCCTTTGATGCTATCTGTAAAAACAGTGCCGTCATTTTTTAAAAAAGCCGCCACAAAAAAGCCTTCGCTGCGTACGGCATATGGGAAAAAGCGGTAACCGTAGCCTTGCTTTGCTTCTGAAATGGTTTCTGTAATATTCCAATCCTTATCTACGGCAATGCGTACAGGCTGCACATTGAAATGCTGTAAAATATAATCAACCATTTCTTCATTCTCAGCAGGAGAGTAAGAGCAGGTAGAATAGATGAGCATGCCTTCTTTTTTTAAGCAGGTATACGCATCTTGTAAAATTCTTTGCTGGCGTTTTCGGCAAAGCTCCACGTTGGATATGCTCCATTCTTCCAGCGCCTCATTGTCTCTCCTGAAAAGGCCACTGCCACTGCAAGGCGCATCTACAACCATCACATCAAAAAAGCCTTCCAGCCGCTGAAACTGTTGCGGGTCGTTGTTTGTGACCACCACGTTCATATTCCCCCACTTAGTGATATTTTCTTCCAAAACAGCAGCGCGGCTTTTGATCACTTCATTGGCTACTACCAGGCCATTGGTAAAATACGTTGATAGCAACGTGCTTTTACCACCCGGCGCGGCACACAGATCGAGCGCTGTTACTGGCGCTGAACGTTGATAATTTTGCCGCAATACTTCCCACAAAAACTGGCTTGCCGCCTCCTGCACATAATACGCTCCTGCGTGCAATAACGGATCAAGTGTAAACATAGGCCTTTGCGGAAGGTAATAACCGTAAGGATTCCACGGGATAGCAGCATACGCGTCAAACTGTTCTCCTGAAATCTTTTTAGGATTTATACGGATAGAAGTAACGAGTTCATCTGAACGGTGAACCTCTTTAAATCGCTCCTCATGAAATCCGGTGATGTTTTGCAGAGAGGTGATTAATTCCGGCGGTAGATGCTCAATCAATTCGCTAATTTATCAGTTTTATTATTTCAATAATTCAGCTATGCGCTGCTGCAAGGCTTCACCACGCAGGTTCCTGGCAATGATATTTCCATTCCTGTCAATGAGTATATTCTGCGGAATACTTGATACACCGAACTTCACCGCTACATCATTGTTCCAGAATTGCAGGTCAGAAATTTGTGTCCAGGTCATCTTGTCTTTTTGAATGGCGTCAAGCCACTTTTTCTTTTCCCCCGGTTTGTCGAGTGAAACACTGATTATTTTCAGGCTGTTGCCATATTTGTTGTGCAGGTTAATGAGGGTAGGCGTTTCAGCGCGGCAGGGAGCACACCAGCTTGCCCAGAAGCTGAGTAGTACATAGCTTCCTCTGAAGGATGAAAGTTTTACAGCTTTTCCGTTCGCATCGTTTTGTGTAAAGTCAGGCGCTGCCTTGCCCACATTGCCCCGCATGGTAAAGTTAATAAGCTGTGCAAACCTTTTGCCCTCAGCAGACTCTTTGACTTTCGCAGGCAACTGGTTGAAAAGTGCATTTGTCTCCACGGGATCATCCATGAGCACGCCTGCATATTGCTGCAGGGCAAACAATGCGATCGGAGAATTGGGGTTTGCTTTGAAATATTGTTTGTACACCTGCTCTTTCAGTTCATTGTTGATAGCATCCAACTGGGTTTGTACACGGTCTCTTGCAGCCGTGTTTTTAGATTTGGTATGCGCCTCTAAATCCCTGGAAGCCGCCGCTGCCCTGCTCATGTACGGCTTAGCCATGTTCTGCAATTTTTCAAACTCTACATTAGAAGCAGAACCACTCACCACAGCATTGGAAAAAGAATCTGTGCTGTTAATGGTGATATTGCCGGGTTCAAGGAAAATAGTTTTCAGGTCTCTGGACATTCTCGGCTGTACTTTACCATCATATTTAGCCAGAATATCGGCTCTGGTGGGCTGGTAAACACTGCCTTCAAATATATAGGTGCCGTTGTGCACTTCTACGCTGTCCAGTATATTTTGTCCGTTGCGTGCATAGTACAAAGCAACTTTGGTTACTTTAGGATTGGTTTTACCGATCCTGCCCGTGATCTTAAAATTCTGAGCAAACAACAGTACCGGACAAAGGAATACTGCAAGCGAAATTATTTTTTTCATGTGTGTGTATTGTTATTGTTTTTTTAGTTGGCACATGTAATAGCCTTTATTCATCCGCGGTTGGTATGCACCTTTGCTTATGGCTATTTCATGTGTGTATTATTTGTTTTCAGTTGCCACATGGAATAACCATTTTTTAGATTCAATACCCATTCCCGGTTGGTATAGATTCTTAATCTTTATCTATTTCATGTGTATATTTTTATTTTTTCTTTATGGTCACATGGAATAGCCTTTATTCATTCGCGGTTGCTATGCAACTTGCTTATGGCTATTTGATGTGCATTTTTATGTTTTTTTACGCATTAAAATTTCCATCGCGATTTGTTTCGCCTGGTATAGATACTAATTCTGTATGCTTCGTTTCATCGGTATTTATATTGTCAGATGAGCTAAGCAAAAATACCAGACCATATTTGGTTGCATCCTGATTATTTTACCTAATTCATCAGGGCGTTACAAATATAATATAAGCAAATTTAAGACTTAATTCTATGCAATAAGTTTATGATTTCATACAGATTACAATGTTAATTAAACCAACAAAAAGTTATTACACTAGCACTGCTTTTTTTAGGCGTAAATTTTGTAAGTTTACTTTTAGCAGCATACAACATGCTGTTGTAGTGATTGTAAACCAATAAAAGTATACTCATGCAAATACCGGCAGGCAAATTGTTGATCAGCGACCCATTTCTACAAGACCCCTATTTTCAACGCACCGTCATTTTCATTTGCGAAAGCGATGAAAGCGGCAGCCTGGGATTTGTTGTCAACAAACTATTCAGAGATCGCAGGAACAAAGAATTTTCCATTAATGGTTCAGATAAGATCCTGGCTTATTACGGAGGGCCGGTAGCGCCCGAAACGCTCCATTTCATTCACTCGCGCCCGGACCTGATAGAAAAAGGGGTGCCCGTGACAGACAATATATTCTGGAGCGGCGATTATGACAAAGCTATGTTTGCCGTAGAAAACAACCTGATAAAGCAAACGGAAATTAAATTCTTCCTGGGCTACAGCGGCTGGGATCCCAGGCAACTGGAAGATGAATGCAACGAGAAAACCTGGATTATACAAAACGCTGCCCCCGAGCTGGTGTTTCACAGCAACCCTTCCGCTATCTGGAAGATGAGCATGGAGCGCATGGGCGGAGAATATAAAATGATGTCTAATTTTCCTACAGACCCGCAGCTGAACTAATTACAGCAAGCCTTCATCTGCAAAGCTGAAATAGCCGTTGTCGCTCACGATCACATGGTCCAGCACCCGTATATCTAAAAAACGGCCTGCAGATACAATTTTTTTAGTGAGCTCTTCATCTGAGGCGCTCGGCTTCACGTTGCCGCTGGGATGATTGTGTGAAAGAATAAGGGCAGTAGTGTTGTGCACCAGCGCCCGCTTAAAGATCAAACGGGGATCTACTACCGTAGAAGTAAATCCACCCTCGCTGATAATCTCAAACGCTATGATCCTGTTTGCCCGGTTTAAAAACAAAACGCCAAACACCTCTTTTGTATAAGCCTGTAGCTTAGCGCGCACAAAAGCTGCGGCATCTTTACTGGAATTAAATGTTGAGATGGTATGTTCTTCCTGGTTCTTACGGTTTAGCAGTTCCAACGCCGCTACAATGAATACGGCTTTAGCCTCGCCGATGCCCTTTACCTTCAATTGTAAAATATCTTTTACCGTCATTTTTCCAAGCCTGGTAAGGCTGTTACCCGTGGCTGCCAGCAGATTTTTACTTACATCTACCGCAGAAAGGTCTTTTGTGCCATTGTTGATAATAATAGCCAGCAACTCTGCATTGCTCAGTACACCGGCACCCTTGTTCAGCAGCTTTTCTCTTGGCCTGTCGTCTTCTGCCCAGTTTTTTATGGAAATCTTAGACATGGTGCTTGCAAGTTATTCACATAAAAATAATAAAAATTTAGTTTTTTGGTAGTATAAAATTATCTTTGCCACTATTCAAAGTTTCAATCCTATTAATTTCAGCGATGATAAATCCTTCCGTAAAGATTTTCTCCGGCACAGGCTCTATTGAACTGGCAACCAAAATAGCAGAGAGATTCGGTACCCGTCTCGGTCAGATAAAACTTCAGAAGTTCAGCGACGGCGAGTTTCAGCCTATTTTTTTAGAAAGTATTCGGGGAGATTATGTATTTTTAGTACAAAGCACATTCGCACCTACAGACAACCTCATGGAGTTGTTGCTGATGATCGACGCTGCCAAACGTGCCAGCGCCAACAGGATCATCGCGGTAATACCCTACTACGGCTTTGCCCGCCAGGACAGGAAAGACAGGCCGCGCGTGGCTATTGGCGCCAAGCTCGTTGCCACTCTTTTAGAGGCATCCGGCGCAGACAGGGTTATCACCATGGACCTGCATGCGGCCCAGATACAGGGTTTCTTCGATATCCCGGTTGACCACCTCGACAGCTCCGCAATATTTATTCCTTACATTGAGCAACTAAATTTAAAAAGTCTTACCTTTGCGGCCCCTGACGTAGGCAGTACCAAAAGGGTACGTGAAATTGCAAGCTATTTCGATGCGGAAATGGTGATCTGTGACAAGCATCGCAAACGCGCCAATGAAATAGCCAGCATGGTGGTGATAGGAGATGTGACCAATAAAGACATTATCCTGATAGATGACATCATTGATACAGGAGGTACACTTTGCAGGGCAGCACAGCTATTGAAAGACAAAGGTGCCAGAAGCGTGAGAGCGCTTTGTACACACCCGATACTCAGCGGAGAGGCTTACGAGAATATTGAAAAAAGTGTGCTGGAAGAATTAGTGGTATGCGATACCATACCGTTAAGAAAAGATGTAACTAAGATAAAAACCGTTTCAGTGGCAGACCTTATGGCAATAGCGATAAAAAATGCCTATGAAAACAAGAGTATTACCAGTTTGTTCATCCACTCTCAATTGAGAGGTGTTCATAAATAAAAAAGTAAAAAAATGAAATAGCCATAAGCAAAGTTGCATACCAACCGCAATGAATAAAGGCTATTCCATGTGACCATAAAGAAAAACAAAAAATATACACATGAAATAACCATAAAGATTAGGAATCTATACCAACCGGGAATGATAATAAAGTATTAAGGTTTTAGTTATTCCGTGTGGCAAACAGAAAAAAATAAATATTAACACATGAAAACAATTACAATCCAGGGTCACCTGAGGACCGAAACCGGCAAAGCATCCACCCGCCAAATTCGCTCTCAGGAAAATGTACCAGGTGTAATTTACGGGGGTGCTAAAGAAATCAACTTCTATGCTTCTGCAAAAGAATTGAAACCTTTGGTTTACACCAGTAAGTTCCAGCTGGCAGAAGTAAACATCGACGGTGAAGTACACCGCGCAATTTTAAAAGATCTTCAATTCGATAAAGTAAAGGATGTGCTTACCCACATTGATCTTTTAGAATTGGTAGAAGATAAAAAACTGATTGCCGATATTCCTATTGCCTTAACCGGAAATGCAGCAGGCGTAAAAGCCGGTGGTAAACTTATCCACAAGCTGAAAACCATTAAAGTAAAATGTCTGCCCAAAGACCTGAAAGAAGCCATCCAGGTAGATATTACCAACCTTGAAGTGAATGGCAATATTCGCGTAGAAGATATTAAAACAGAAAACATGGAGATCATGAATCCTCCGCGTATACCTGTTGCTTCTATTGTAATGACGCGTCAATTGCGCCAGGAAGAAGCTGCAGCAGGCAAATAATTTCTGATAGAAGTTTTTTAAAGGGGCTGTCTCAAAATCGAGGCAGCCTCTTTTATTTGGTAAGGAGGTACAGAAAGTTTGTGTTCAAGCAATTCGCGACGCTTTCAATTTACTTTGATACATCCTCTTTTTCCATTTGCTTAGTGAAAAACTTTGGGAACTCTGCGTGAACAATTCCTTCTTCTCTCCCGCTCCGAGCATTGCTTCTAAACCTTCGCTGCGGTTTATCGCAATGACGAAACCTCCGTGAACGCGCCTTTGCGAGCGAGTACTCCGACGGTTCCGGGGTCGTCCGGACGAAGCAAAGCAATCTTACCTCATAACGAAAAAAGGAAGTATAAACCTGATGATGTAACAACCTGTCACCTCTGTGCGCTTAGCGAAAAACTTTGGGAACTCTGCGTGAACAATTCCTCCTTCTCTCCCGCTCCAAGATTGATTCTATACCTTCGCTGCGGTTTATCGCAATGACGCTGCTTCCTGATACTATCATGGCAAGCAAGGCAATGGACAAAAGAAGCATAAGCCAATTAATCTTTCCGAGGGGTCAACCCTTCTGTAAGCGATTTAGCGTTGTGGTTAGCGCCTTGGCTTCACTGTTATTCTATCACTTCTGGCGATGGCGCCTGTCTATTCTTCAATTTAAAATCCGAGTCCTACTGGGCAACTATGGAAAAGATGCTTCACTTTACCACTTTTTTTTGCGCTTTTCGCCAAAGGCTTAGCGGTGTGAAAGTTAAGGTAACACATTATTTTCCCAACCGGTAACTAATACCAATATAAGCGCCAAACGAAGAAGGCCGGCGGATCTTACTATTGACAGGCGACAATAGATGCATTTTATATTGAGCGCCCGCTACTGCACCAATTTTTACATAATAGAAAAAGAACTCTGCTCCCGCATCTGCCATTAACCGGTAACGTGTTATATTATCCGAGTAAAAACTACCAAGACGTTCCCTAAGATCTTTATTATCTATGGTGTAGGCATAATCTTTTTCCTCATCATAATTCTTAACTATTACAACGTCTGTATTTATCCTGTGAAAAGAAAACCTGTTCTCTATACCTGCGCGTAAGCGCATGCCGGGAAGCACTATTAAAGGAGGATAAATATCCGTCTGCTTAAACAATTCATAAGAAATATCGGCCGGCGCTATGAACTGCCAGTCCCAATTACCCACTTCTGCAACAGTGAGGGTATCATAACCAGGGCTGGCAAATCCATTGATATCACTAACCTTCATTAAAGGAAAAAATGCGAGTTGTTCTCTTGCAAAGCCTATCCCGTACCGGTAAGAAAACTTAGGATTAGAACTGATAAATCTCCTTCCCAAAATTGATATATGAAAAGCGCCGTCCCTGCCCTCAGCACGCTTTATGAACCCTGTCTTTTCTGAGATGGTGTAGCTCTGCACAGACAAACCAACAGCGCCTTCAATTTGATCAAAAAGTTGCGCCAGGCAGGAAAGCGGCAAGAGCAAAACAGCCAGGCAAATGATATATTTCATACCGCTGAAGTTTATTCAATTGAACATTGATTGCTATAAAACAAAGCTACAACTAAGCGACATCGCTTCATACAACTATTATCAATAATAATATGTTTACGCGTAATCTGCTTAATACAAAAATATATTTTATAAACAGTCTAAACCTACTTATTGCAACACCGATATGTTTCAAGATTTCCTAAAGCAGCTTCCGGCCAAAGCCGCAAGAGCTAAAATTTATTATCTAAGAAAATGGCATTTTTCATAAAGCCCAAAGAACTGCAAGTGCCTGGCAATATCATTCTTATTTTCCTGCCGCCTTATAGTCCGGAGCTTACCCGGCAGAACAGGCCTGCAATACATCAAATCATAGGGCCGGCAAACCCTTTAAAATACTGCAACGCTTTGCAATGACTTAGCAGTATAATCGAACTTACATTTGGATAAACAATTACTCTTCCCGGATCAGCCCTTCTGTAAGCGATTTCCATTGTATTTTACTGAAGCCTAAAATGCCGCCCACTGCAACTACTGCATTCCTGACTTTATCTGATACATCCACATCTTTTACATTCGGCTTTTCATTTCTTCCGTGCACCTCTGCTGACACATCGTGGCCGCTTCTCCTTACAATGAACGTACTGCTTGCTTCTTCGCCGAAGAAATGTGCTACATCGTCATCGTTGTTCAGCGGGCTTGGAGCAGGCTGCACTGTCATAGTAAAGCAGGAGGCATCTTCTGAATGCGTTTCTTCAACTTGCTTTACACGCACCCAGTCACGGCCGTCGCCGGAAGGATTGCCCGGCCCTGGAATATCTATACTGAAATAATCTCCTTCGCGAGGCTCGCGGCTTACCTCTGTGCCGGATGGATCATGCAGTTTAAAATCAGCCAATGTTTTACCAGCCCATTTATCCCATGTATTCACGCTAATCATTCTTTTTTTTACAACCTGGTAGAATACTTTGGCGCTTTGTAGATTATCAAATGTTTTTATACTTACAGTATCGGTAGAAGCACCTTCGTGCTGCTGTGGAATATTTTTCTCTTCCATAAAATAATTTTTGAGGATGAATAGAAACTATAATACAATTTATTGATTTCTAAGAGATAAGCCAAATATTTTCTATTAAATTATTCCCAACGGAATACACGCGCGGCTACAAAAAATATGATGAGGCCCCAAAGAACCAGCATGCCCATATTTAGCCGGCAATCCCACAAAGACGCGCCGTCAAATGCGATAACACCGATGATGGCTATAAATATGAGCTGTGCTAATACTTTTCCTGCATTAGAGCCACATGTAAAACAAACACAAATAGGGCCAGTAAATGCTAAAGGCTTTTGTGATAATAATTTGGAACATTTCGACAAAACATTGAACCAGAAAGTCCTTAAATCTTTTGTTTTTTTACAAATGAATTGAATATGCAAAAGATAATAATGCGGGTTGTAATTTAAGGTACACATGATGACATCCGGTTTGAAGCGTTTTCATATATCCGAAAGACTATAATCAATTAAATTTTAAATAAATAAGTTCAGTAAAAAACAAAGTATGTGTAAGAAGTTATTTTTATTGCTGTTAACCACTTTCTCTTTTCAGTTATTGTTTGCTCAACAGAATCGCTTGGCTGGATTTCCAAAAGGATCAACGCCCAAAGAAGTAGGAAGGCGTCTTGCCTACCATTTTGTGGACGACCGGCACGACCTTTATTTTGCACAGCACATTCATTATAACGAAGTATGTACGTGGAATGGAGCCCTAGACTATGCCGTAAAAGTAAACGATCGCAAACTCATTAAATTGTTACAGGATAAGTTCGAACCGTTTTTTACTTACGAAAAGGCCCTCCTGCCTCCCATGAACCATGTGGATTACAACATGTTCGGCAGCCTGGCACTGAAACTATATCAGATAACAAAAGATGAACGTTACCGGAAAATGGGATTGCAATACGCTGACACACAATGGGAGCTGCCAAAAAATGCAAAGCGCGAGGAAAAAGCCTGGGCAGATAAAGGTTTTTCCTGGCAAACACGCCTGTGGATAGACGACATGTACATGATCACCGTAGTACAGGGCGAGGCATATAAAGTAACCGGCGACAGGAAATACCTTGACCGTGCGGCCAAAGAAATGGTGATGTACTTAGATGAGCTGCAACACCCCAACGGGCTTTTCTACCATGCGCCGGATGTGCCTTTTTATTGGGCCAGAGGAGATGGCTGGATGGCGGTAGGTATGCCCGATCTGTTGCGCATAATGCCCCAAGATCACAAAGACCGCCCGCGCATTATGGAAGGTTACCTGAAAATGATGAAAAGCCTGAAAAGTTATCAAAGGCCAAACGGCATGTGGAATCAACTTATTGATGAGCCAGACTTCTGGCCGGAAACATCCGGAACAGCTATGTTTACCTATGCATTTATTATGGGCATTCAGCAAGGATGGTTAGATGCCGCTGAGTATGCCCCCGCAGCCCGAAAGGCGTGGCTGGCTATGATCTCTTATATTGACTCACGCAACAATGTAACCGAAGTTTGTATTGGCACCGGGAAAAAGAACGATAAGCAGTATTATTACGACCGTCCCCGCAATGCAGGGGACTTTCACGGACAGGCTCCGTACCTGTGGTGTGCCGCCGCTTTATCAGGTAAATAATTTTTTTAAACTACAAGCACAGTAATTCTTTTTACTCTATAAAAAATCTCAAGATGAAGTTTATTTACCAATATAACAGAACGAAAAACCTAATTTAAAATCAGAAGTAATAATTTTTAACGTTGCGATCTTACACAGGCTGCTTTATAGCCACCTGGAAAAATAAGTAAAGAACAAGCATGAAGAGAAACTTAAAAATAATCTTTTTGACAGTAATAGTAGGTTGGATATTTTCAGCTTGTAAAAAAGATGGTAGCTCCCGGGAAGATCCTATCATTTCACCTGTAAGTAACTTAAAGGCAGAAGCAACCGATAATCCGAACGAGCTTTCCGTGAGTTGGAATAATCCTTCACAAGCTGTCTCTATTGACATCTCCTATCTTCTGGAAGGGCAGAGCGATGTAAATGCGATCAGCAAAAATGTACCTGTTTCGGGGCAGACAGGGCGCTACCTGATACAAGTGACTGATTATGGAAAATATATTATTGCCGCCGTATCAATTGCCGATAATGGGAAACGCTCAAACAAGGTTTCAATTATAGCTACACCGAAAAATAATGACGATTACGGATTAGAAAACTTCCCCGAGGCCGCAGACCCTAAAACAGTAGGCACAAAGTTGGCACAAAGATACATCCAAACGATCAGTGATCCGGCTCATAGTGTACGTAGCAATTATCCCTATGTTTGTACTTGGCTGGGTGCGCTTTGGTTTGCCCAGGCAGTTAAGAACGAGTCGTTGTATAATACGCTACGGACAAAGTATGACAATATATTTTTCTCGGCAGGCTCATCTAGTTTGTATCCTTCACCCGATCATGTCGATAAAAATATATTTGGGGCGGTTCCGCTTGAACTATATAAAAAAGTAAAGGATAATAAATACCTGAATCTGGGATTAGCTTATGCTGATAAACAGTGGGATCTGCCCGCAAACGCCACACAAGTACAAAAAGAATGGCACTATCAAGGCTACTCCTGGCAAACACGTATCTGGATTGATGATATGTTCATGATAACCGCCGTGCAGGCCCAGGCATACCAGGTAACAGGCAACAGGATATATATAGACAGAGCTGCCAAAGAAATGGCTATGTACCTTGATAAAATACAACGTCCAAATGGATTATTTTACCATACACCAACCGTACCGTATTACTGGGGGCGCGGCAATGGTTGGATGGCTGTGGGAATGGCGGAATTACTAAGATTGCTTCCTGAAGACAACATGCACAGAAAAAAAATAGAAGATGCTTATAAATTAATGATGAGTACATTACTGCAATACCAGACTGATGACGGTATGTGGCGCCAGCTCATTGATAAAAGTGAATTATGGAAAGAAACTTCAGGGACTGCCATGTTTACTTACGCTATGATTGTAGGTGTAAGAAAAGGCTGGCTCGACAAAAAAACATATGGGGCAGCCGCTCGCAAAGCATGGCTTTCGCTCCTAACCTATATAAACAGTGATAATAACATAAAAGATGTTTGCGAAGGCACGAATGCGCAAAATAATTATCAGTATTATGTTGATCGTAAACGTAATACCGGAGACCTGCATGGGCAGGCACCTATGCTTTGGTGCGCTTATGCGCTGTGTAGCGATAGCGACAACTTATAAAGGGTGGTAATCAGTGGTCAACTGTTGCCGGATCAAAAGTGGCAAAATTTACATGAATGACAAGAGCAATCCGAGCGGCATAGGAAATACCACGTATATAAAAGGTAATATGAAATAACCATAAAGATTAAGATCTATATCAACTTGGAATGAGCATTTAATCTAAAAAGATGGTTATTCCATGTGGAAAATGAAAAACAACTACAATGCACATGAAATTTATTTTAGTTTGTTTATCAATTCTCATTTTAGTTCAGGCGCAAGGACAGTCTACTGAAACGACGCTTAATGTAGATATCTGCATATATGGCGGTACTTCAGCGGGTGTTATAGCAGCCTACACTGCTGCCATGCAACAGAAGAAGGTGTTACTGGTGGAACCTGGCCACCGGTTGGGAGGCTTATCATCCGGCGGTTTAGGTTTTACAGATATAGGTAATAAGTATGTGGTTACAGGGCTGGCCAGGGATTTTTACCGGCGTATAGGGCAGCACTATGGGAAATTTGAGCAATGGATATTCGAACCTAAAGTAGCGCATACAGTTTTTCTCAATTATGTTAAAAAGGCCGGCTGCCATGTTTTGTATGGAAAACGATTAAATAAGGTTAATAAATCAGGAACTGTTATACAATCGATTATACTGGAAAATTCCGATGGCTCTTCCGAAGCAGTACAGGTATATGCGAAACAGTTTATTGATTGCTCCTACGAGGGAGACCTTATGGCCAAAGCCGGCGTGAGCTATACAACCGGGAGAGAGCCGAACGTACAATACAATGAAACCGTTAACGGCGTGCAGTTAAGAGAAAAGCACCAGTTTCCAGATGAGGTAGATCCTTATATTATTCCGGGAAAACCGGAAAGCGGGTTGTTATGGGGCATCAGCAAGGAACCATTGAAGGAAGTGGGTTCCGGCGATAAAAAGATACAGGCCTACAATTTCAGGATATGCCTCAGCAACAATCCAGAAAACCGCCTGCCGATAGACCGTCCTGCAAATTATGACTCCGCAAAATACGGGTTATTGCTGCGTTATCTTTCGGTGAAGCCTGTAAAGCAGTTGGGGGAGATCCTGAAAATAGACAGGATGCCTAATCATAAAACAGATATCAATAACCAGGGGCCTTTCTCCACGGATATGATCGGGATGAACTACGATTATCCTGATGGCGATTATGCAACGAGAGCTAAGATCTTCCAGGATCATGTGGACTATACAAAAGGACTTTTGTATTTTATCGGGCATGATATGAGCATGCCGGCACATCTTAGAGAGGAGATGCTGCAGTGGGGATACCCCAAAGATGAATATGCAGAAACACAGCACTGGACCCCTCAGCTTTATGTTCGGGAGGCGCGGCGCATGATTGGCGAATACGTAATGACAGAAGCCAATTGTGTGGGTAAGGCAATTGTAAATGATGGCGTTGGTATGGCTGCATATAATATGGATTCCCATAATGCGCAACGGATTATATGGAATGGTATGGTTAAGAATGAAGGTGATGTACAGATTAAAGGTATACAGCCTTATCCAATAGCATATCGCTCTATTACCCCGAACCGTAAGGAGTGCACCAATTTACTCGTTCCGGTGTGCCTTTCTGCAAGTCATATGGCTTATGGTTCTATACGGATGGAACCAGTGTTTATGGTGCTGGGGCAATCTGCTGCTGTTGCAGCCTCATTGGCCATTAACGGGAGATCTGCGGTTCAGGAGGTGAATGTAAGATTTCTGCACAAACATTTAAAGGACGATCCACTAGCTGATGGTAGCATACCGGAAATACTTGTTGATGACAGCGATGTTAAAACGGTTTCGGGGCAATGGAAAAGAGAAGGCACAGGAGGGTATGGCCCTTCATTTCTATCCAATAATACGAAACCAGCGGCCAGCGTTCGTTTTGAACCTTACATAAAAAAATCGGGCCGCTATAAAATATATTTTTACTATCCGGGTCTGCGAAATCCATCTGATGTGCTGCAGCTTAAAGTATACAATGGAATACACGCGGCATTAAAGACTATTCGCACTGCGGACGTAAAAATAGCAGGTCAGACATCTGGCGAGTGGGTAGAACTGGGTACATACAGCTTGCCTGCCGGGCAGAAAACATATGTTGAGATCTCTAATCAAAATGCCAATGGCATCATTGCAGCAGATGCTGTATTGTTTGTACCTGTGAGCCCACAACATTAAACGCGCCGAAAATGGACCATTCAAGAAGATACTTTTTAGAAAAAGGCGCTGCCCTTGTTAGCGGACTTATAGCCGGAACCTATTTCCAATCAATGGCAGGTGGCCTGCTGGAAACAACAAAAACAGTAAGGCATCCTACAACAAAACTGCCTGTCATCAATAGTGGGGTTGGAGGAAACAATACCATTGACCTGCTTAATCGCATCAGGAAGGATTGCCTGATACACAAGCCGAAACTCACTATTTTAATGGCAGGCACCAATGATATGAACAGTGTAAAGTATGTGCCGATTAATCAATACGAAAAAAACCTCGCAACAATAGCAGATAGCATTGTATCCGGCGGAAGCAGATTATTAATGCTGACCATTTTGCCGGCATATGAACCTTACCTGCTTACACGCCATCGGGCATCTTTTTATGAGCCGGAAGGGGTTGAAGGAAGGAGAAAACAAGTGAACGATATCATCAGGAAAGTGGCAGGGATGTATAAAACTCATATTCTTGATATGGAACAAAGGTTCCTGGCCGTTGGAAAAATAGGTACAGATAAAGATTCACTTATTCAAAATGAAGCCAATTCCAATAAAACGGATGGTATCCACCCTACGCCGAACGGGTATAGGTTTATGGCGCTTTGCATATATGATTATATCCTATACAACAATCTTCCTAAAGAGGATATTGTATGTTTTGGCGACAGTATTACCAAGGGCGATGGCACAAATACCTCTGGAAGCTATCCTGGATACCTGAATAAATTATTAACCACAACCTGAGATATTTATCATATTTGAGCACCAATCTATTCTTATGTTAAAAGCAAATCGTTTATTATTTACTGTAACTATTACCATGCTATTGCTACATTCAAATGCACAGCAGGCAGCTTTTGAAATGAGTGCCTCTGCGCCACAGTCCGTATTTTTAAAACCTGGCAATAGCTTCAGATCTAGCTGGTATATGCAAAAAGCAGATAGAGCCGGTTCCGGCGAAGTGGTTTCTTCTGTAACCTACAAACCCGATGGATGGATGCCCGCTGTTGTGCCCGGGACGGTTTTGACCAGCCTGATTTATAATAAAATATATCCTGACCCTTATTACGGAGATAATAATCGCCGTTCACGCAACCTCATACCGGATTTGTACGAAGCCGGAAGAGAATTTTACCACTACTGGTTTAGAACGGAGTTCAAGGTTCCTGCCGAATTAAATGGTAAAAAATTATGGCTGAAGCTGCATGGTATTAATTATCGGGCCGCCGTCTGGCTGAACGGGAAAAATCTGGGCACTATGTCCGGTATGTTTCAAGCAACCGATTTTGATATTACGGATATTGCAAACCGAACAGGCAGCAACGTTTTAGCAGTAGACGTATTGCCGGTAGATATTGCGGGCGATGTATACAAAAGTAATAAAAAACGTACCGGCGCCGTAGGGGAAAATAATAATGGCGGCGATGGAGAGATCGGTAAAAATGTAACCATGCTCATGTCTGTTGGATGGGACTTTACTTCACCGGATGGTATTCGTGACCGGAATACAGGGATCTGGAGAGATGTGGAGTTATACTCTACAGGAGATGTAGTATTACAGGATCCTTTTGTTCAGACCAGGTTGCCTCTGCCTGATACCAGCTTCTCCATGCAAACGATATTGGTTGATGTAAAAAATGCAACGAACACCAAACAGAGCGGAAAGGTTACCGGAAATATTACTGGTACAAATATAGGTTTCGAGACCCGTGTAGACCTACAACCCGGAGAAACAAAGCAGGTTGTATTTCACCCGGACAATTATCCGCAGCTTAAAATAAAAAATCCAAAATTATGGTGGCCGCTATATAAGGGAAATCAGTATTTATATTCACTTAAACTGGAGTTCAAACAAGGCAATAAAGTTTCTCATCAGCTTACCACACGTTTTGGCGTTCGCCAGATTCAAACAGACCGGCATACGCCTGATAAATCCCGCAGGTTTATAGTGAATGGGCATCCTGTATTCATAAGAGGAACGAACTGGGTGCCGGAAGCCATGTTACGCACCTCAGCCGAAAGAACAAGAACTGAGCTTCGCTATACAAAACAGGCTGGCTTCAACCTCGTACGACTTTGGGCGGGCGGCATAGCAGAGTCCGATGAGTTCTACAATATTTGCGACGAATTAGGGCTGTTGGTATGGAATGAATTCTGGATTACAGGTGATACCCGTTTTCCGCAAGATACGTCCCTGTACTTTCAAAATCTAAGGGCAACCATTAAGCGCATACGTTCACATCCTTCGGTAGCTTATTATGTAGCTTCTAACGAGTCAAAAGAGCTTCCCGGAACAAAAGCGGTTATACATGCATTAGACTCTACGATCGGTTACCAGGAACAATCCGAATGTTGCGGGGTACACGACGGCAGTCCCTATAAGTATGAGAACCCTATGCAATATTTTGAAAATACCGCCTCTCCAAGAGGCAGCCGTGTGGACGGCTTCAACCCTGAATATGGCACACCCTGCCTGCCACTGGTGGAATCATTGCGGGAAATGATGCCTGAAAAAAATCTATGGCCTATTAACGACTCTGTTTGGAACTACCTTGATGGAAATGGCTTTCATAATATGAATACCAAATATAGGGAAGCGGTAAACCAGTTTGGGGAATCATCTTCTATTGATGAGTATGCACAGAAGGCACAACTCGTAGGCGCTATGAACTACCGGGCGATTTGTGAAGTATGGAATTATAACAAATTTGGCTGGGGCGACCGATTCGCCTCGGGCTTTTTATTCTGGTATCATAACAGCCCGTTACCACAAACGGCAAGCCGTATGTACGACTGGTATCTGCGCCCTACTGCCGCCCTTTATTTTGCGCAAAACGGCCTGGCCCCCTTACATCCTCAGTTCGATTATTATAAAAATACCGTTTCGGTGTATAATGACTACCGGAAACCTTTTCCCGGTCATATCTTAGAAGTAAAAGTGTATGACTGGCACTCAAAACTGGTGCATGCTCATTCAAAGAAAATAAATATCCCGGCAGACGGGTTGGTAAAAGATGCGCTGAAGCTGGATTTTAGCAATGACATCTCACAGGTGCATTTTATTAAACTGGTATTAAGATCTTCTGCGGGCAAAGAAGTGTCAGAAGCATTCTACTGGCGATCCAAAGACCCTTACAAAGGCGCCTGGACAATGACCGGTCCGGCAGTTTCCGGGTTTTCAGACATTAGTAAGCTGCCTGAAGCAGCTTTAACTGGTAGCGTGAAAAAAAGAGAGACTAACGAAAAAATATTCTTGGATGTGCATATAAAAAATACATCCGATAAAATAGCATTCTTTACACAGGTAAAGCTAATAGATAAAGACAAAGCAACGTTGACGTCAACATTCTATTCTGATAATTTCTTTTCGTTATTGCCCGGTGAGGCGCGAACTATTACAATAGAGGTTTTAAAGAATAATTGGCATAAAGCGAAAACACTAACAGTCGAATCCATAAATGCAAATCTGGCAACATTATCTAACTTTAATATACCTAAGATTCGGTAAATTATGAAGGTTTAAGGTATAACGTAGATAAAAGTGCCGGACTCTTGATATGGTAAATTAACGAACTTTAGATAATCCTTTTGCTTGTTCACTATTAGAATAAATAAACATGAAATATTCATAAAGATTAGGAATCTATACCAACCGTGAATGAGTATGAATCTAAAAAGCTGGTTATTCCATGTGGCAAACAGAAAAAATTAATTATACACACATGAAATAACCATAAAAATTAGGAATCTATACCAACCGGAATGATAATAAAGATTAAGGTTTTGGTTATTCCATGTGGCAAACAGAAAAAATTAAATATTAACACATGAAATAACCATAAAGATTAAGAATCTATACCAACCGGGAATGATAATAAAGAATGAAGGTTTTGGTTATTCCGTGTGGCAAACAGAAAAATTAAATATTAACACATGAAATAGACATGCTGCATACCAACCGCAATTATTATCTGGCGAAACGAAGCTCACTGAAGTAATTCCATGCAGCAACTGAAAAACAATAAATATATACATATTAACTAATCTATTTTTATATTTATGAATGATCTCTTTTTACGTTTGTTGTTGTTTGTAGCGTTTTCTTCGGCTGTTCTGTTTGCATCGGCGCAGCATCAGCTTCCCGGCTGGGCAATGGGTCCTTTTATAAGGCCGTCCAATGCCAATCCTATTTTATCTCCGGATACGCAAAGCGTTTTCTTCGACCCCATGAGTAAGCAGCATATTTCCTGGGAGGCCGGCGATGTATTTAACCCTGCAGCGGTTGTAAAAAACAACAAGATATACGTGCTGTATCGGGCAGAAGATAAGTCAGGGACAGGTATCGGCAAGCGAACCTCCAGGCTGGGGATTGCGGAAAGCAGGGATGGTATTAAAATGAAGAAAAGAAATAAGCCGGTTCTTTATCCGGATGAGGACGGGCAAAAAGAATTTGAATGGCCGGGTGGTTGCGAAGATCCGCGTATTGCGGTTACAAAAGAAGGCGTGTATGTGATGCTGTATACTCAGTGGAACAGGAAAGTCGCCCGCCTGGCAATAGCTACTTCTAAAGATCTGACAAACTGGACGAAGCATGGACCGGTGTTCCAAAAGGCATATAATGGGCGGTTTAAAGATATGTTCTGCAAATCCGGATCTATCGTTACAAAAATAGAAAACGGCAGGCAGGTTATTACGAAGCTGAACGGAAAGTATGTAATGTACTGGGGCGAGCGTTTCATGAACCTTGCTACTTCAGATGATCTGGTAAACTGGGATCCGGCCTTGAATGAAAAAAAGGAACTGGATTTAATATTAAAACCAAGGAAGCATCATTTTGACAGTGACATGACGGAGTGCGGTCCCCCTGCAATTATTACAGACCAAGGAATTTTAGTTTTGTATAACGGCAAGAATAAAGGGAATAGTGAAAGGGATACCAATTACACAGCCAATACCTACGCAGGCGGACAGGTACTGTTCGACCTGAACAACCCCTCAAAGGTTATACGACGTTTGGATAAGCCCTTCTTTATCCCTACAGAACCTTTTGAGAAAAGTGGCCAATACCCGGCAGGTACTGTTTTTATGGAAGGACTTGTTTATTTTAAAAACAAATGGTTCCTGTATTATGGCTGTGCAGACAGCAGAGTAGGTGTTGCCATTTATAATCCTAAACAATGATTAAGAAAAAATGATATTGAATAGGGCCTGGGCTAAGATTTTGATTTATAATGTTAACCAGGTTAATTGTTATTCAAGAAGTGCATTTACGCACCATAGATAAGGCCCTTGTCCGTGATAGTCTCCGGTATTGCGCGGACGGTCGTAATAATATTGTTTATCATTCTTTTTATTTGTTCCCACGCAAACCTCGGCAACTGCCCCCTTAGCATCTACAAATTTTACCAGGGCCATCCAGGCTTTCCTGGCTGCTGGGGCATATTCTTCAGCATTTAACCATCCTTTTTTCACCCCTGTTATAAATGCAAAGGCAAACATAGCTGATCCGGATGTTTCTGCCCAACAATCCGCCTCATTGATCAGTTGGTTCCACATACCATTAGGCTGCTGATAGCTTTTCAGGCTTTTCATCATTTTTTGATAACCCTGTAAGATACGCGGGTAGTATTTATTATTTCCGGGTAAATAACGTAATAGCTCCGTTACGCCTGCTGCCATCCATCCATTGCCGCGTCCCCAATAAAAGGGCACATCCGGTGCGTGATAGAAAAGCCCGTTGGAACGTTGCAGTTCATCAAGATAAAGCACCATTTGTCTTGCAGCCCGGTCAATATACCTTTTGTCTCCAGTTGCTTTATAAGCCTGGGTTTGCACAATAGTGATCATATACATATCATCTATCCACAGGCGTGTTTGCCAACTATATCCCTTACTTGCCCATGCTTTTTCCTCACTGTTTGCATCAGCAGGAACCTCCCACTGGGTATTTGCATAAGGCAACCCCAAATTAAAATAACGCTGCTCTTTTGTAAGCTGCCAGAGTATTAACGGCAGGCTGCCAAACATATTGAGGTCTACATGGTTTTGAATGGGCAACAGTGCTTTTTCTGTAGAGAACAACGGCTCAAACCTATTTTGAAGAAACCCGGCCAGCATGTGATCTTTCGTTAGCCTGGCAAAGTTAAGCGCTCCGTTCCAATAGAAGGTCTCCGGATAACCGATCCATTTACCGGCATGAAGGGCATGTTTGGAATACACAAAACGATAAGCAATAAGTTTTCCCACTTCTTCAGGAGTGTAACCTTTGGGAAAGCCGGTTAATAAATCTTTCTGTGCAAACAAATACTGAAAGGGGAGTGATAGCAATACTAACGTAAAGATCTTTTTTTTCATTATGTTCATTTTTACAAATACTATTTTATCAGGTTTAAAAATTGGGCAGCGTGTATTCCTGTTGCTAGAGAATATTATGCATTTTCATTTTTTAATCTTTATACCTGAAAGTAGACACTTCTGCCAGACCAGGCTGCCTCTCACTTGCCACATGCCCGGATTTGGGCACTACCCTGAAATACCGAAACTGCTTACGTTGCGGCAGATCAATGTATAGGTTTCGCAGATCAAAATTATTAAGGGTAAATGTGCCGAGGTTTTCCCAGGTATTGTTGTCATTACTGATCATTATCTGGAGCTCCTTAATTTTGCTATTCTCAGATTTCTGGTTGATAATAAAACCATTCACCCTTGATACCGCCCCCATATCCACTGTTACATAATGATTCGGATAGTCTGATGATGTAGCTGCAGCCCAAAATGTAGAAGTATTGCCATCTATCATACGCTTACTGGCGTTAGCCGTTACTTCTGAACTAAATCCTGCGATATCCCAATTTGTTTTAGGATGGATATACCGGACTGTTTCGCCGGAAGGACGGTTTTGCGGTATATCTATATTTGTTGGTGTACCGAAATTGGGAGTACCGTCAGCGTTCCATGTAAAGCGCTGGATACGGGGGGTGCGCCCTGCGCTGCCATCGTTGGCAACGCTGCGTGCATGGTAAATGATCCAGTCTTCTTTGCCATCGGGGGATTTGAAAAAACCATTATGACCGGGTCCGTAAGCCTTGCTCGTCGCCAGCATGGAAAAAGCAGGGTGAGGATCCTTTGTCCAGTCACCAGCGTTCATGGGATCACCATTATTCTTTAACGTAAGCACTCCTAGGCAATATCCGTCAGACCAGTAGCCGCTGCCAGAGTATACTACAAATACACGGCCATCAGGATTGACAAGCACTTGTGGCCCTTCGTTAATGGGATTGCCTTTTTTCTCCCAGTCATAGTTAGGCGTAGCGATCATTACCTTTTCTCCGGTAATTGTCCAGGGATTACTCATTTTAGCTATATAAATATTTTGAGGCGGCGCACCTGCATTACCACCAGACCATAACATATACAGCTGGCCTTTATAATCAAGTACCGTACCATCTATTGCCCAAAGGTTGGTGGGGTCTGAAATCTTTCCTCTTATAACCCAGTTACCTTGTGTAGGATTGGGGGAGGAATTCTCCAGCACATACATGCGGTGATTAGCATTTGTGCCGTCATCCGCAGCAAAATAAAAATACCATTTACCATTAATTTCATGAAGCTCAGGAGCCCATACATTTTTTGAGTAGGGCTGATTGGCAGGTGGTATCCATACATCCGTGCGACGTCCGGAAGCAAGCTCTGATACATTTTTTGTTTCGATGATCACCAATTTACTACCCTGTGTAAATGTGTAGTAATAAATGCCGTTTTTCTGCACTACCCAGGGATCCGGCCCTCCCGGCATGACAGGGTTGGTAAACTTGTCATCTTTGGTGAACTTGGTTAAATCATCTTCACCTGCAGGTGGCTCGGGTATAGGTTTTACCGGATCCGGCTTTTTCACCGGGGCATCTGGTTTGCCACAAGCTGTCCATACTAATGTACTACTCAGAAGACATACAATAAGTATTAATCGTTTCATTCTTGAATGTTTTATGTTTTAGCTTACCCGCGTTAAGATCAAGCTTAAAATACCACTTACAGGATTTAGGGTATAATGCCGAGGTATAATTCTTGTATCTGCACAGTATTACCCTGTGAGGTGTAGGATGACTGATAGAAACATTGTGCTTTCTGCGCATAGAATTTTAGATACCTGTACTTCGATTTGGGCAGGGATATATTAACCGACTCCTGCAAGGATCCTGTTATAGCATCGGGTATGACCACATTCTTTGCAATTACCTCGTAATTCGTACCATCATTACTCCCCAGTATTTCATCAAAAGCGTACCATCTTACAAAGGTTTGCGTGGTGTTCCTGTGACGTATCCTGAAGTAATTCACCTCCTGAGGGGTCTTCATGTCTACGGTAAAGTGTATAGCCTCTCCTGAGGGCACAGAAACAATGCCCGTGCCATTACCGGAAGTCTTACCAGGTCTTACAAGACAGAAATTAGTGGCAAGATCACCGTCAATTGCCGCGGACAGCGAGTTTCCTTCCGGATTACCTGTTGCAATCATTAGCGCATGAGAGGCGGTCATCGTCCAGCCGGCTCTTGGGTAATCCCCGCTGAATGGCACCACGGTTACTGTTGTGGTAGCTTTAACGGAAGGCTGCTCCAACGATGCTACTGTTACCTTAGCCGTGCCTTTGGCTAAACCTGTGAGTTGACCACTTTCGTTTACCGCTACTATTGCCGGATCAGAGGAAGTATAAACCAAGGCATCATTTGCGCTAAGTGGCACAAGATGTACATCATCTAAGAGGTTGTAGGTAGCTCCTAATCCGAGGTCTATCTCTGACTTCAGCAGCCGTATTTCCGTAGCCGGTATTAAAATTTTGTCTACTACTGTTACGGGGAATTCAACACTATATCCACCTACCGATATCGTAATGATGGCAGTACCTTTGCTGACAGCAGTTACAATACCCAATCCGCTTACGGTAGCAACTGCAGGATTGGATGAAGAATAGTTCTCCGCCCTGTCTGTGGCATTTTCCGGCAGTACGGTTACTTTCCAACTTGCATCAAGCTTGGTGCCTATAAGCAGTATATTATCGCCTTTAAGCGCTTCACTTAAAGTAACACTTTCTACTTTTACTTGCTGCACCTTCTCCATGTTTTTGTCGCAACTTGCAAGCAGCAACGCTGATAGTAAAAACACAGTGGCAAAAATCAATATTTTACTTTTATTCATTTGTCTGTTTTTATTTTTTTAATAATTATAATTGTTTGAACTAAAAGTAAAGACTACGAAGGCTCAAAAAGAAACAACTTGCGCCCTGTAGCTTAGCGTTCTTGATCAAAAAATTCAAACAGTTTTATTATACCAAAATAGTTTCTATTTGTATTAGGCTTACCGATTAGGTCCCCG
This sequence comes from Haoranjiania flava, assembly GCF_025631005.1. Lineage (NCBI taxonomy): Bacteria > Pseudomonadati > Bacteroidota > Chitinophagia > Chitinophagales > Chitinophagaceae > Haoranjiania > Haoranjiania flava. Next base: position 11,869 of record NZ_JAOTPL010000002.1, on the reverse strand, counting down.
TCCTCATTGCTCTACTCAACCTGCTGGCATTAAGGCAGGAAGCAACATGGACTGTAATAGCTACCTGTCCCAACCAGGGTTTTGCACCAGCATTCCTTTAGTACGCTGCATTTCTGCCAGCGGTATAGGGTACAGGTAATTTTTGCGGCCGAAGTAACGGGTCTGGAACCTCCTGCGTGTATGGAATGCTATTTTGTTCCCGTCAGGATTCATACCAGTAAACTCTCCTCCCTGGCCTCCCTGGCCTACCGGGTTCTCAGCTATCATCCATCTGCGTACATCAAAGTAACGCTGCCCTTCGGTGGCAAGCTCAATGCGGCTTTCTCGGCGTATAGCTTCACGCTGCAGTTCCTGGCTGCCTGCTATGGCAGGGTTCAGTTCTTCAAGATTAGGCAGGCCGGCACGCTCGCGTACCAGATTGGTATACCGCAACACATCAGGGTTACCAGGCTCCATTTCATTCAGCATCTCGGCATACAGCAGGTAAAATTCTGCCAGCCTGAAAATGATGGAAGGCCTGTATCTCCTGGTTACGGCTCCCGTGGCAGTACGGCCATACACCGTACGGCTCATTCTTTTATATAAAAGATATCCTGTAACAGGCGCGCCGTCCACTACATTTTTATCGGCATTGCCGCCGAGGTAAAACTGAGTTTCCGCCTTGCTGATGTGCCATCTTTTACCTGAGAAAGTGATGGCATTGTAAAAACGAGGTTCGCGACCTATATACATATTAGACACTTCTACTCCTTCATACATTCCAAAGCCGGTTTCTTTGTATGAAGGTGATGCAGCAAGAAAACTTGTATTTTTTATAGGACGTCCATCTGCCATATAATAATCATCTACCAGCTCCTGCACTACGTGCAGTGCTCCTAAGCCGCTTGGCTCATTGCGGGGTGTTACCATACGGTCAAAACCATCAGTGGTAGCAGTATTCCAGGCATCTTTGGAAGTGGCCCATATAATTTCTTTGTTATACACTTGGAACATTTCGTATAGCGACAGCGCAGGATCGAAAGTGCCTGTATTTTTGTAGAGTTCATAACGGCCACCGTGGGCATAATCCAGGAACTCCTTTAATACTGCTACGGCTTTCTGCACTTTGCTGTTGTCACGATCGGGGAAAAGGCGCTTACCATCGGCATTAGTAATGCCTAGCGCTTCTGTAAACCCACCGTTAAAGAGGGGGCTGGCGGCATATACCCATAGCTTGGCTCGTAATGCCATAGCTACGCCTTTTGTGGGCACTGCGGCATAGTCCAACTGAGTATGGTAAGGCTCCTGCTCCATATCCAATATGGCTTCCTGCAGCTCTGAATCAATAAAATTAATTACTTCATCAAGGGAGTTGCGGGGCACATCCAGCTCATCCTTCAAGGTTTTGGACTGTGTTACAATAGGCACAGGGCCATACATCTCCATTAAGTAATAATAATAAGCCGCTCTCATAAAGCGTACATTGGCTTTGTAGCGCTGTACTTCTGCCTCGGTAAGTACGTTAGCATTTATTCCTGTAGCGGCAATGGGTTTTACTTTCTCTAAGAAAATATTGGCCTGCCGTATGCTTTCATACAGCGTGCCCCAACGATGGTTGTTTCCGTTGGAAGAGTTCCAATTGCCATATTTCCCTGTATTATTTGCCAACCTGTGGTATAGCTCATCGGCATAGCCTGCCCAAGCATTGCCCATAGAAGCAGACGACACCCATATGGCGGAATAATCAGGTACATTATTATATACCTGCCCGTACCATTTCCTTGTGCGGTCTACATTATCAAATACCTGTTCAACATCAGTGATACCGCCGGCTAGCTCATCAGACACATCCAAAAACTTGCTACAGGATGTAAGCCAACTAAGGGAAAGGCTGGCTAACAGTATTTTTATAAAATTATTTTTCATTTGTATTTTTTTTACTATAGAGAATTTAATTTTCATTGCTTTGAATTATAATTTGCTCCAAAAATCTTATGATTATCAGATGTACTCTTGAAATTTTTTATAAGTTTATTTCAAGCCCCAATGTGAATGTGCGAGACATGGGGTAGCTGACGCCCTTGTTACGGTCACCCATTTCCGGATCCCATAATTTTATATTGTCCCACACATAAAGGTTGTAGCCCATAATGTAGGCCCTGGCACCACTGATACCTATCCTTTGCACCGTGCTCTTGGGAATAGTATATCCAAATTCCAGGTTTTTGAAACGCAGGAAGCTTGCATCGCGCATCCACCAAGTACTGGCTTCCTTGCTGATATTGTTTCCATAGCCATCATGCAGTCTGGTCATCAGTACATCCTGGCTAGCATTGTCTGCCGTCCAGCGGTTTAAGAAAGCGGTACGATAGCCTCCTTTTTCTATACCCCAACTGAAAGGCCAGAAGGTATAAGCTTCTGTACCCGAGCCCTCTGTACCCATTACAAAGGAAGTATTAGCAGTACCTTGGAAGAATACGCTTACATAAAACCCCTTGTATTCCACATTCAGCCCGAATCCATAGTTAATTTCAGGATTTTCAGGATGCCCTATGCCTCTTTTGCGGTCATTATTATCTATAATGCCGTCATTGTTCAGATCAGCATATTTAATATCGCCTGGCCCCATTGTAGCATTACCGGTCATAGTAGGTACGGGCAACCCGGGTTTTAATTGGTAGCGGTAAGTGCCGTTTGGATTTTGTGTCCTTATAAAATCATCCTCTGTATAGAGCCTTTCAGCTATGTACAGGTTATGATCCCCTACTCTTGTGCCAGTAATCTGCATCCAGGGATAGTTTTGAGGCAGCTCATCGTATTCAATAACTTTGTTGCGGGCAAAGGTGAATGTTCCTCTTGTGCCTATTGTAAATTCCCCTATCTTATGATTGCTTTTCAGGCTTGCATCCACACCGTGATTATGTACAATACCGTAGTTTTCCCATGGATCGGCATGGAACCCTGCAGAACCCGGAATAGTACGACGCTGAATAAGGATGCCGGTACGTTCATTATTAAAATAATCTGCTGTGAGTTCAATTTGGTTTCTGAAGAAGCCTAAATCTATTCCTATGTTGCGTTTGTTTTCTATTTCCCAGCCTATAAAATTGTTTACAAATCGCTGATCGAATATACCCGCTCCCAGTCCATTGGTACCACCATTAGTGCCGATGCCCTGGTTAAAATTGAATCCTCCTGTGCTAAAAGTGGGGCGATAAAGAAAACGCGAACCTCCTGTATTATCGTTACCGGTGCGCCCTATAGACAACCTTATTTTAGCACTGTTTAGCACTTCTTTCAACGCATCAGGATAAAAATGCTCATTAGATACAAAATAACTTATACCTACTGCAGGGAAAAACCCGAAGCGATTGCCTTTGGCAAATGTTTCACTACCGGTATAACCAAAATTACCCTCTATAAAATAGCGGTTGTCAAATGAGTAAGTAGCACGGCCAACCAGGCCTTGTTTTCTGAAAGGCAGCACATTGTCACCTCGCTGGTTTTCTTTCTGCATATAGAGCAGCATGCCGCCTACATTATGGCGCTCAAAAGCACGTGAATAGTTAATAGCTCCCTCCATATATATGTTGCGGTAAGCATCTCTTCCATTATCAGTATATACAGGATCTTCCAACTGGGCATTTCCTGACACTACTTCATTAAATTGAAGTTTGCCATCCGCATCGCGGCCTGAAGCATTATACAGTGTAGGCCAGTAGTTGCGTAATGTTGCATTGTTGCCCTCATAGTCAAGGCTTAAATTAGCCCTGGCGCTTAACCCTTTAGTAATTGCCTTTAAGTCCTGGTTAATTCCTACGTTTGATTGTATGCGCGTACTAAACTCCTTGCGATAGCCCTGGTTGTACAACATGTTAAAAGGGTTGCGGTTATTGGCATCGCCTGGTACCTTATAAGTGGCTAAAGTACCGTCACTGTAAATAGCAGGAAACAGATGTGGCGGTGTAAAAAGCATGAATTTAAAAATATCATCGGGCGAGCGGTTGGCAGTAAGACGCGAAATATACTGACCGGCAAGGTCTATATTCAACTGAGTAGTATTGCTTACTTTCAGATCTATATTGCTACGCAGGTTGTAGCGCTGATAATCAAAATCACTGTTATATTTCCCGATCTCGTTCTTTTTAAAAACGCCTTCCTGGTTGAAATAAGCCATGGAAACAAAGTACTTGGCATTTTCTGCACCACCCCTAAAATTTAGGGTATAGCGCTGATTTTTAACATTTTTTGCCAAAAGCTCTTTCATCCAGTTAGTGTTGGGGTATAAGTCTTTATCCTCGCCGCTACGATATTTTTCAATTTGTTCCTGGGTAATATAGGGGTCAAGCCCATCGTTAAAGCGGGCTTCATTTGCCATCTCAAGATATGTCCATGAGTCTACAAACTCAGGCAACCGCTGTGGCTGTGCGGTAGAAAGCTCTGAACGGAAAGATATGCGCGGCTTAGATATTATGCCTCGCTTGGTGGTAACGAGTATAACACCATTTGCACCTTCCGCTCCATACACAGCTGTTGCTGCCGCATCTTTCAGCAATGAAAAAGTTTCAACTTCATCGGCTTCTATCTCTCCTATCTTACGTGGGATACCATCTACAAGCACAAGCGGCTGGGAACCTCCTGCAAACGTACTGATACCGCGGATCCAGAACTCAGCAGCATCTCTTCCAGGTTCGGCATTTCGCTGGATGGCTATAAGACCGGAAAGTTGCCCGGCTAGATTGCCTGTAATGTTACCTGTAGGCACCATGAGTTCCTTTGATGTAACACTACTTATAGAACTGACCATGGCGGCTCTTTTTTGCTTTCCATAACCCACAACCACCACCTGTTCTAACATTTGTATATCTTGCTCAAGCGCTATATTCAATACTTTTGCAGTTGCAACTGCAGTATCACGAGATAAGTAGCCCGTGAAACTGAAAGTAAGAATATCCGTAGGAAATGCATCAATAACATATAATCCATCGTTGTTAGTAGTGGTACCGGTAGTTGTATTTTGAATACGCACGGAAGCTCCTACCAAAGGCTCACCGACAGAGTTGGTTACTTTACCTGTAATCCGTTTTTTGCTTTGCAACGTTGATTCCTGCATCACGACGTTATCATTTTGCGAGTAAGCTGTTGTCGTGGATATACACAGTGACATCATCGCCACCACTACAACATATACTCTAGCATCCTTAAAGAGCGTTATAGTTTTATTAGATTTTCTTTTCATTCGTACTCATTTATTTATTTTAAAATAGAACTCAAAAATTATTTTCATTCCTTATTTCAAATCTTCCACATAATACTTGCTTGCAATCCAATAAAAATTCATGTGTGTATTTTTTATTTGCTTTTCATTTGCCACATCGAATAGCCCTTATTCATTAATAGTTGGGTATGCAACCTTTGCTTATGGTTATTTCATAATTCACCCTGTATTAATTTTAAGTTTTTTGTAACTCAAAATTAACAAACGCTACTTATAGCTTTTATTCAACATTTTGTCGAATTGTTTCAAATGAGTTGTATTACCTGATATATCTTTTAGAGGAGAGCGTTAAATCTATTTAATCAATGTTGCTGGAGGCCCGCTATAAGATTTTTTCATTCCTCCCATATCTATAACTATTTTCTGAATGATCAGACCCGGATCTCCGGCTATTACCTTCAGCCTGTGGAATCCTGGTTTATCAATGTATAAAACAGATTTGTTGATCGCGGCGTTGCGTATAACATTATCTGCCCACGCTTGAGTATATTCCGGATTAGAGGAAGAAGGATAGCTGACTGCACCATCGTCTATGCAAACCCCGTATCTCGTTTGTAAAGTGGAAAACTCATGAAAAGCCAGATTGCGGCCAGTTGAGAGAGGAAAAGTGGGCAATACATAAGTATATACGTCTACCATCCCTCGGCCGGTCGTATAAAAATCATACTCAACATAAGGTGCATCACTGCGGCGTGGATCGTTCACAGGACCGGTCGGATCGCCCAACTGCACAGAGCGCCCTTCGATTCCCAGCTCATCTATTATAGCTATTTTTACTGTATGGCTTTCTTTCTTACTGTTAAACCCAGCTGCAGGTATAGATACATACCCATTGGTCTCTATGGCAATATTTTTTAATAAATCAACAGTTGGCAACAATGGGTTGTATACCGGAATGTAGAGTTTTTGCGTAATGTCCTCCCACTTTATTTGAATAATTGCCTGGTAATCTGTTCCGGCCTGTAATTTTCCCCAATCTACATCAACAGTTATTCGCTCCTGCTTTTCCAGCATTCCGCTTACTTTACTAAGCTTGATCCATTCATTATCAGAAGAGATGGAAAAAGGTATAGGCTGCTTACCGGTATTGTAAAGTTCAAAATAAACAGGCTGTTCACTCACCTTACTGAAAGCAGGCAAAACATACTGCATGCCGGTAGTACGGTTGTTGGAAGCTGCCGCCTGAATTTTAAGTATTCCCTTTTGTGGAACAGCCAGAGAGTCCAGGACAGGCTTTTCAAAATAAGAAGCCGTTACGCCTTGGCGTAATGACATAATACGGTTCCATTTTCCATTTAAAAGCGTATCATACTGTTGTGTAATATAAACAAGGCTATCTTGGTACAACAGTGCGTTTTGCCGGATATCATTGGTGGATGCGCGTTTTTGGTAAAAATACTCACGGCTGAGCTGAGCATATAACCACTTTTTGTTCATGTATTCCGCGCCTTTTGAAGGGTAATATACTAATTGATAAAAAGCAGGTTTACACTCTTCAGGCAGTTGTGCATAGAGCAGTTCCACCATCTGTCCCAGTTGAGTGTACTGTTTCAACCTGTTTTGCGCTTCCTCATAGTTATCGAAAGAAAACTCTGTATCTGTGGGTCGTTCGCGCGGGTATTTATTGGAATTCCATTCAACCCCCCATCCCATGTGCTCGGGCTTGCGAATAAATGCCAGCCGGGAATAAAGTTGTGTAATTTTTACAAGTTGGTCATAATACCGCGCTCCGAATTGTTCCGACAACCACTTTGCAGGAAAAAGTGGTGTATTACCCAAGTTAAACGAATCAAGGGAATAAGCCATTTGCAAGAACAAGGTTACTGGCTGCTCGCACGACTTTATATCGCCGGCATTCAGCAACCACAACTTGTTAGCGCCGGTTTTATAAGCTTTGCTCAATTCTTCAAACATAAGATTAGGCGTGGAAGAACTCAGCCATAAATAATCATGTGGGATACCCAGATAAGAGGCATGGTAATAAACGCCTGAGCCCCCGGATCTTTTTTGCTCGGCTTCATTGCTTAGCCTTTTGATATAGCCATAGTTGTCATCCGGCCACACGATCGTGACATCTTCCGGTATTGTAAGGCCTGCGTTATAAAGCTCCAGTACTTCTTTATAAGGTATAAATATCTTGGGAATTTCATCTAAGGGCTTGTTAATATATTTCTTTAAAATATCCCGCTGATCGCTTATCGCGTGATCTACCAACCGTAACCTGTCGTACAGGCTGTAATCTCCGGACATTTGTTTATCATGCAGGCCTCGTAGTGCCAGAGTATATACGTTTTCGTATTTTGAATTTTCACTGACTCTTTTATCAAGCGCTGCCACAATATTTTGCCTGTTGGTCATATAATTCCAATCGCCCATCTTTTTTTTATCCCACTCACTGGCATTATTAAATAATAACGGTTCAGGATGTGTTGACCCCATTACAATACCAAAGGAATCTGCCAGCATTTTGTTTTCGGGATATTTATTAAAAGCGCCCGAAGCCTCGTGCATGGCCGGACACAGGTAATTGGCTTTTAACCTGAGAAGCAGTTCAAAAACCTTTGCGTAGGTTTTAGGTCCAATATCTTTTAACTGCGGGTCAAACGTGTTTTTTGCCCAAGGTAGTAAACCCCAATCTTCATCATTGATAAAGATACCCCTGAATTTAACGCTTGGTGAAGGTGAAATATAATCCTGCACCCTAAGGCTGATGGTTTTATTTTTCTTTACAGGCACATCCGCCCACCAATACCATGGAGAAACTCCCAGCGCTTCAGAGATGGAAAATAAACCAAAAGAAACCGCACGCCGGTCGCTGCCCGCAACAACAAGTGCACGCTTCACTTTAGGAAAAGGGCGATCTATGATAAACACACCATAACGTTCCCATTGTCCCTGAAGTGAATCTGTTTTAATTTTTCCGGACTTTACCAGTTCGCTTATCCACCTGCTCTGTAAGGTTCCGGCAATCAACATCATCTCCGCATTCACGGGCCTGGTGTATATACCCGGTTGTAAGCCCGTTACCTGCTCTACATCTTTTGCCAGGAATTGTACTGTAGTTTTTACCGATAAAGCATCTGCTGCATCGTATAATATTTTTATACCGGGAAAATAAACGCCGTCTGCTGTTCTGTTGTACTCTACCTTGAACTGGGCTTGCGCACACAGCACGCATGCTAAAAATAAAACAAGTGCTATAATTTTTGTCTTCATTCTAACCTATTTTAACTACATTTAATTTGTTTCTTCTTCACTTTCGCAGAAGGTTGCTACTATATTAGCTTAATGCTTTATTATTATCCTAAACGAAATGTTGAATAAGCTGATATTCATTTATCGTAATGAACAAATTTTCTGCCCGGCAATTCCTTACCTTAAAGCTAAATAGCTGTCATTTATCTTTCTGGCAAAAAAGCATCATGTTGTATACACATCAAAATAAGTAAACCCATTATGAAAACTCTGTTCAATATTTTGACGAATCGTTTCAAACAGGCAAACGCATTATAACTATTGATATAATTGTATTTAAAACGCGATGTTTTGAATTTAGTAATATATTTATATTTGAATTTAGTATATGAAATTCTTTTTTTCTTTGTTTTTGCTCAATGTGTTATTTCAGGTTAGCGTTTCTACCTCTTACGGCCAATATTATTTGAAGCGATACCAGGTAGATGATGGTTTGATCAATAATTCTGTCACATCTATTTTACAGGATAGGAAGGGACTGATATGGATAGGCACACGGGGCGGTCTATGTCGCTTTGATGGCTATAATTTCAAAATTCTCGAAAACAAAAACAACAAGTTTGGAACAATTGGTAATAACGTTATTACTTCGATCGCAGAGGATAAGAATGGGGCATTATGGATTGGAACAGGCAAAGGTGTTTTCAGATATGATCCCCAAAAGGAAGTTTTTACCGAGCTGCAGTTGATCCCCCAGGCCAATATCAGTCAAATCGTAGTAGACAATGACAATAACCTATGGATTATTGCTAATTCATTTCTCTATTATTACGATCAGAAAACGGGCCAGCCGGGAAGTCTAAAAATAAGTGCAACCTGCATTGCAAAAGATTTTTCACATAACATATGGATTGGGAATGATGACGGAGCTATTAGTGCTTATAATTACCGCAAAAAGTCCATTACTTCTTTCCCCATTGTTAGCCGGAATGTTCCCGCGGCGCAGCGGGCTATTAGTAAACTATACCCCTTAAATGAAAATGAGATACTGATTGGGTGCGTTAAACAAGGACTAAAATCATATAACGTCAGATCCGGAGCAATTCAATCATTACATTTGGGTGCCGAAGGAAACAATGCATTTTATGTTCGTGACATTATTGCGGATAATAATGAAAAATATTGGATAGCAACTGAATCGGGTGTATATATTTATGACCCTGTAAGGCGTACAAATATAAACTTGAAGAAACGAAATGGCGACCCTTATTCAATTTCAGATAACGCTGTGTATGCGCTGTGTAAAGACTACCACGGCAATATATGGCTGGGCACCTATTTTGGTGGTATAAATTATTATTCCAGGCAAAATGCACGTTTTGAAAAATATTATCCTTTTTGGGGAAACAATTCTATCTCCGGTGAAGCCGTCGGTGAGATTTGCGCCGACGATTCGGGTAATTTATGGATTGGTACCGAAGATGCAGGTTTGAACAAATTAAATTTAAGAACAGGTGAATTTACAAACTTTGCTTCTAAAGAAAAAGGAGGAGATTTATCCTATTACAATATACATGGATTGTTAGCATATAAGCATCAGCTTTTAGTCGGTGTTTTCTTACATGGAATGGAGATTATGGACACCCGGAAAGAAATAATTACAGAACGATTTAATCTTGTTGGCGAAAAGAATGAGAAAGGCGGAGATTTTGTCGTCAGCATTTTTTTAACGAAAGATAGTTCTATATTAGTTGGCACGGCATACAGAGAAGCAGGGCTGTTTATTTACAACCCAAAGAGGAAGTCATTTAATCGCATTACTCAAATACCTCATGGCACATCTGTATTTCACATCGCTGAAGACTATGAAAACAACATATGGGTAACAAGTGAATCAAGTGGTGCATACTTCTTTAATCCTAAAACAAAAGCAGGTGGCAACATTAGATTTGGAGAGGTAGTTAACGGAAGAATAGTTAACGAATATCCTATTCACTATATCCTTGAAGATAGTGAACATGCTATCTGGTTTTCAACGATTGGCGGAGGCCTTATTAAGCTAAGTAAGGACCGCAAAACGATCAAAAAAATCACTAAAAAGAATGGCCTCCCAAGTAATATTTTATTCGGAATGCAAGAAGACAATTCCAAACATCTTTGGATAGGCACCAACAACGGACTTGTGCGACTTGACTTATCAACAGAAGACATAAATGTTTACACCAGATCAAACGGCCTTATAACCGATCAATTTAATTATAATTCAGCCTATAAGGATAAAAATGGCAAAATGTATTTTGGTACTGTAAAAGGACTGATTGCTTTTAACCCCTCGATGTTTAACGGAAAGGAAGAAAGTCCACCTACATACATTACAGGATTCCAGATCAATAATAAAGAATTAAGCCCCGATGAAAAAGGCCCGTTGATTCATTCAATTCTTTATACAGATACTATCAGGCTTAAATACAATGAAAACAATTTTAGTATTCAGTTTGCCGCCTTAAACTATTCATCTCCCAGGGTAACACGATACAAGTATCGTATGAAAGGATTAGACGGTAACTGGACGTACCTAAATACAAATAGAAATGCCTATTTCACTGATCTTTCTCCCGGGCATTATGAATTCGTAGTTCAGGCTGAAAGCAATACAGGAAGCTGGGTAGGGAAAGAGCGGCATCTTTATATTCAAATCCTGCCTCCGTTTTGGAAGAGTAACTGGGCTTACCTGTTTTATTTCTTAGCAGCAGTGCTGTGTATGTATTTCTCATTATACTTTTATCATGCCCATTTGAAACGAAAAAATTTGCAGCGTCAACAATTGTTTGAACGTGAAATGGAAAAGGAAATATATCAGTCAAAGATTGAGTTTTTTACACACATCACACATGAAATTCAAACTCCCCTTACGCTAATAGCAGGACCTATAGAATGGTTGTCCCAAAAATTTGAGGGTCAGAGCTCTATTAAAAAAAGTTTGTTAATCGCCGAAAAAAATACAAAGCGTTTGATGGAATTAGTGAGCCAGTTACTTGATTTCAGAAAAACAGAAGAATATCAATTTAGTCTGAATTTTGTTAAAACAGATATCAACGGTCTTTTGATGGAACAGGTTCAGACATTCAGGCCGCAAGCTGCTGCTGCTAATATTGAATTAAAGGCCAGCCTTATCCAAAGGCCTGTAGAAGCATTTGTTGACAGAGAAGCATTGAATAAAATTGTCAGCAACCTTATATCTAATTCGGTTAAATATGCAGCAACACGAGCATGGGTACAGATTAAATTTCACGACCCGGAAAAAGATATCCTTTCCATTGTCTTTTGTAATGACGGCGAAGGCATTCCTGATGAATTTAAAAACCGGATTTTTGAGCCCTTTTTCAGGCTCGGGGCAAATAATAAGCCGGGCACCGG